>NZ_MEDO01000002.1 GCF_001724815.1 Arenimonas sp. SCN 70-307
AATTCCCGTCGGCCACGGCCGGCCCCGATTTGCTGCTTAGACACCAACAAATCTACCGGGTCGGCCGTGCGCCACTCCCCTCAGTTGGGAGAAGAACCATTTTTTGAAGCAAGGGAACCAGGTTCATTTTCCGGCCGGACCCGGGGCTTTGCCCCCGGTTCGGTCGGAAAATGAACCTGGTTCCTTCGTCTTGTCCTTGAACCGGCACAGGTCACGGATCACGCACTGCGGGCAGTCGGGCTTGCGCGCCTTGCACACGTAGCGCCCGTGCAGGATCAGCCAGTGGTGGGCGTCGAGCCGGTATTCGGCCGGCACCGCCTTGAGCAGCTTGTCCTCGACCGCGCGCACGGTCTTGCCCGGCGCCAGGCCGGTGCGGTTGGAGACGCGGAAGATGTGCGTGTCCACCGCGATGGTGGGCTCGCCGAAGGCCGTGTTGAGCACCACGTTGGCGGTCTTGCGGCCCACGCCCGGCAGGGCCTCGAGCGACTCGCGGTCGCGCGGCACCTCGCCGCCGTGCTTCTCCACCAGGATCCGGCAGGCGGCGACCACGTTCGCGGCCTTGGCGTTGAACAGGCCGATGGTGGAGATGTACTTCTTCAGCCCGTCCTCGCCCAGGTCGAGGATGGCCTGCGGCGTATTGGCGACCGGGAACAGCTTGCGCGTGGCCTTGTTCACGCCCACGTCGGTGGCCTGGGCCGAGAGCGTCACCGCCACCAGCAGTTCGAAGGGTGTGCTGTACTCGAGCTCGGTGGTCGGTTTCGGGTTGAGTTCCTTCAGGCGCGCGAACAGTTCGCGCCGGTCCGCCGGCTTCATGCCGCGCCCCCGGCCGCGCGCAGGCGCCAGGCCTGGCGCAGCGCCACCAGGCAGGCCAGCACGCCGAAGGCGCCGATCGGCAGCAGGGCCAGCACGAAGCCCGGGTAGCCGGCCACGGCGAGTTCGAGGCCGGGCAGGCCCAGCAGCTCGCCGGCACCGGCGAACAGGCTGCCTTCGCCCAGGGCCTCGCGGATGCCGCCGATGGCCAGCAGCACCCAAAGGAAACCCAGGCCCGTGGCGAAGCCGTCGAGCGCGGCGCGGGCCGGGTCCTGGCGCGAGGCGAAGGCCTCGGCGCGGCCCATCAGCGCGCAGTTGGTGACGATCAGCGGGATGAACAGGCCCAGCACCGCGTGCAGCCCCGGCAGGAAGGCGCGCATCGACAGCTCGATGGCGGTGACCACCGCGGCGATGACCATGATGAAGGCGGGAATGCGCACGTCGCGGCGGGTGGCGCGGCGGATGGCCGCCACGACGGTGTTGGTGGCGGTCAGCGCCAGCACCGTGGCCAGTCCCAGGCCCAGCGCGTTCACTGCGTTGTTGCTGACCGCCAGCAGCGGGCACAGGCCGAGCATCTGCACCAGGCCGACGTTGCCGCTGGACAGGCCGTATTCGAGGATGGCGCGGGGCGTGGGGGAACTCATCGGGCGGGCGGCGGGTCGGCGGGCGCGTCGTTGAAGGAAAGTGTAGCGCCGGCCTCGGCCCCGCGGACCGCGTCGCCGTGCTCGGCCACGAACTGCAGCGCGCGGCGCACCGCCGCCACCACCGCACGCGGCGTCAGTGTCGCGCCGGCGAACTGCGCGAATTCGCCGCCCTCGCGCTGCACCCGCCAGCGCGCCGGCTCCGGGTCGCCGAGGGCGCGGCCGGTGAAACGGGTGATCCAGTCGCTGCGGCCGGCCTCGATGTCGTCGCCCAGGCCCGGGGTTTCCGCATGCGCCGTCACCCGCACGCCGAGCACGCGGCCGCCCTGGTCGATGGCGATGAGCAGGCGGATCGGGCCGCCGTAGCCGTCGGGCGCGGTGGCGTCGAGCACCAGCGCCACCGGCGCGTCGCCGCGGCGGGCGCGACGCACGGTGGATTCGGGTTGGCCCAGCCAGCCCGGCGCACGCACGCTCACCGCGTCGGCGATCGGGTCGTTGTCGTGCAGCGCCGCCGGCAGCACGATCTGCAGCGCCTCGCGCTGGGCCCGGTGTTCGCTCTCGGCGATGCGCTCGCGGGTCAGCGCCCAGGTGCCGGCCAGCAGCACGGCCGCGGCCAGCCCGGCCAGCGCCAGCTGCGCGGCGGCCCGCAGCGCCTCGCGCGGTGCGCCGCTCATGGCGCGCGGCCCTCGCCGAGGATGCGCGGGCGGGTGTGGGCGTCGATCCAGGGCGCGGCGCAGTTCATCAGCAGCACCGCGAACGCGACGCCGTCCGGGTAGCCGCCCCAGCGCCGGATCGCCAGCGTCAGCACGGCCACGCCGGCGCCGAACACCAGCCGCCCGCGCGGCGTGGTGCAGCCGCTCACCGGGTCGGTGGCGATGAAAAACGCGGCCAGCACCAGTGCGCCGGAAAACACGTGCTGCAGCGGCATCGGGTGCAGGTCGGGGTCGAGCAGCCAGAAGGGCAGGGTGAGCAGCACCGTGGTGCCCAGCGTCGCCACCGGCACCTGCCAGGGAATCAGTCGAAGCCACAGCAAGGCCAGGCCGCCGAGGGCGAAGAAGTTGGCCACCCATTCCCAGCCGCGGCCGCCGAAATCGCCAAACAGCGGCGTGCCGCGGATTTCCGACAGCGTCACGCCCTGGCTCGACAGCGTGCGCACGGTGTCGAGCGGCGTGGCCTGCGCCAGCGTGTCCCAGGCCCAGGGCGGCGGCAGGGTGCCGGTGAGGATGGCCACGAGGCTGTCGGCCAGGCCCGGCGCTGGCAGCGCGCCCTCCAGACCGGCCGGCGCCAGCCACTGGGTGAACACGCGCGGGAAGGCCAGCAGCACCACCGCCAGCCCTACCATCGCGGGGTTGAACAGGTTGTGGCCCAGGCCGCCGAAGAGGTGCTTGGCCACCACGATGGCGGCGAACATGCCGATCGCCGCCAGCCACCACGGCGCCAGCGGCGGCAGGCACAGCGCGAACAGCACGGCGGTGAGCGGCGCGCTCAGGTCGGTGAGGAAAGGCCGCAGCGGCTGGCCGCGGGCCTTGAGCATCGCGGCTTCGAATACCAGCGCGAACGCGGTGGCCAGCGCGATCTGGATGACGATGCCCGGCCCGAAGAACCAGGCGTGCGCGGCCACGCCCGGCGCCAGCGCCAGCAGCACGCGTGCCATCACGCCGCGCACGCTGCGGCGCGACGGCAGGTGCGGCGCGGGGGCGGTGTCGAAGGTCCTCATGCGGGCTCGTCCGGATTTTGCTGGGCGGCGCGGCGGGCGCGGGCGCGTTCGAGCGCCGCGGCCACGGCCTCGGGGCTGGCGGCCGCGGCCTTGCGCGCGGCCAGCCGCGCCTCGCGTTCGGCGGCCTCGCGTTCGAGCCGCTGCTGGCGCGCCTCGAATCGGGCCTTGGCGGCCGCGGCATCGGCGGCGTCGGCATCGCGCGCGAGCAGCGCGCCCTTGGCGCGGCGGAAGGTTTCGGTCAGCGGGATGTGGCTGGGGCAGGCGAGGTCGCAGCAGCCGCATTCGATGCAGTCGGGCAGGCCCTGCTCGCGTGCGTCGTCGAGCCGGTCCGCGCGCGCCTGCCAGAGCAGCTGCTGCGGCAGCAGGCGCGCCGGGCAGGCGCTGGCGCAGTCGCCGCAGCGGATGCAGGGCATATCTTCGGTGGCCGGGCGCAGGTCGCGTTCGCCCAGCACGAGCACGCAGTGCTGGGTCTTGCCGATCGGGAAGTCGTCGTGCGCCAGCGCCGTGCCCATCATCGGCCCGCCCAGCAGCAGCCGTCGCGCCAGCGGCGTGTAGCCGCCGGCCAGTTCGACCAGGTGCGACACCGGTGTCCCCAGCGGCACCAGGAAGTTGCCCGGCTGCGCGACGCCCGGGCCGGTGACCGTCACCACGCGTTCCACCAGCGGCTCGCCCAGCGCCACCGCGCGCCAGGCAGCGCGGGCGGTGCCGACGTTGAAAACCACGATGCCCAGGTCGCGCGGCAGGCCGCCGCGCGGCACTTCCCGGCCGGTGAGTGCCTGGATCAGCTGCCGCTCGCCGCCGGCGGGGTAACGCGCCGGCACGGCAACGACTTCGATGTCGCCGCCGTCTTCGGCCGCCGCGGCGCGGCAGGCCGCCAGCGCCTCGCGCATGTCGTCCTCGACCGCCAGCAGCACGCGCCTTGCGCCGGCCGCACGTGCCAGCAGACGCGCGCCGCGCAGCACCTCCCCGGCGTGGGCGCGCAGCAGGGCGTCGTCGCAGCTGATCCAGGGCTCGCATTCGGCCCCGTTGATGATCACCAGCTCGCGTGCGGCATCGAGCTTGCCGGCGGTCGGGAAGCCGGCGCCGCCGAGGCCGACCAGGCCCGCTTCGGCGATGCGCGTGCGCAGGGCCCCGGGCGCCGCATCGTCGGGCAGCGGCGCAAGCAGCGCGGCTTCGGCCGAGCCGGTGGGTTCGAGCACCAGGTGGGGCACGGCGGGCGCGCCCTGGCCGGGCAGCGGCCGGTCCTCGATGGCGAGCACGCGGGCGGCCAGCGGCGCATGCACCGGGGCGCCCGATCCTTCGGGCAAGGCCAGGACCTGGCCGCGGGCCACCCGCTCTCCCACGGCCACCACCGGACGGGCCGGCAGGCCGGCGTGCTGGCGCAGGGCCAGCACCAGCCTTGGCGGCGGTGGGCAGGCACGCAGGCCTCCGGCCGCGGAGGCGGCCTTGTGGCCCTCGAGCGCCAGGCCGCCGTGGATGGCGTGCAGGTGCACGGCCGGTGCCGGCCTCAGCGGCCGCTGAACTGCGGCTTGCGGCGGGCGAGGAAGGCGCTGGTGCCTTCCTTCATGTCCTCGGTGGAGAAGGTCACCGCGAACACCTGGGTCTCGTGGTCGAGCGCGGTGTCCAGTGGCGCTTCGCCGCCCAGCAGCACGGCGTCGAGGATGCCGCGCAGGGCCAGCGGCGCGGCGTTGGCGAGCTGGTTCGCGAGGGCGTCGACCTCGGCGTCGAGCGCATCGGCCGGCACCACGCGGTTGACGATGCCCAGGGCCGCTGCGCGGGTGGCGTCGATCGGAGCGCCCAGCAGGCACAGTTCCAGGCAGGCGGCGCGGCCGGCCAGGCGCAGCAGGCGCTGGGTGCCGCCGAAGCCGGGCACCAGGCCGAGGTTGATTTCCGGCTGGCCCACCCTGGCGGTGTCGGCGGCGATGCGCAGGTGGCAGGCCATGGCCAGTTCCAGGCCGCCGCCCAGGGCGAAGCCGTTGATGCGGGCGATGACCGGCTTGCCCAGGCGCTCGATGCGGGTCATCAGGGCCTGGCCGTGGGCGGAGAAGTCGCGCGCCTGGGCCGGGCTCAGGCCGTTCATCTCGGCGATGTCGGCGCCGGCGACGAAGGCCTTGGGGCCGGCGCCGGTGAGCACCACCACGCGCACGCCCGGGTCGCGGCCGGCGGCCTCGAAGGCCGCGTGCAGCTCGCTCAGGGTGGCATGGTCGAGGGCATTGAGCTTGTCGGGGCGGTTGAGGGTGATCCGGCGGATCGCGCCCTGGTCCTCGACCAGCAGGTTGCGGTGGTCCATGGGGGTGAATCTCCTTGCAGGGGAACTCTCGGCACCGCGCCCGGTCTGAGCGCCGGCCACGGGAAAGTGTCAGTGGCGGTTAAGCCGTGCGGGGGCTATCCTAGCGCGGCGTTCGGGGCCCCACATCGCCCCATCCAAATCAACCGGAGATTCCCTGATGAAGTTGCGTTTGATCGCTGCCGGCATGGCGGCCCTCGGCCTGAGCGCCAGCATGGCCCTGGCCCAGACCGCCCCGGCGAACCCGCCGCAGCCGCCGCCGGCCAACAAGCCGGTGCTCAGCTACGCCATCGGCTTCGACATGGGCAAGGACCTGGTCGGTCCGGGCATGGACATCGACCTCAACGCGGTCATCAAGGGTCTCCAGGACGGCTACGCCAAGCGTGCGCCCCAGTACCCGACCGAGCAGATGGAAGGCCAGCTGGTCGCCCTGCAGATGCGCCTGGCCAGCCAGGCCCGCGCCGATTTCGAGCGCCAGGCCAACGAGAACAAGGCCGCTTCCGACGCCTTCCTCGCCCAGAACCGCAGCAAGCCGGGCATCACCGTGCTGCCCAACGGCATCCAGTACCGCGTGATCGAGCCGGGCACGGGCGCAAAGCCCAATGCCAAGAGCACGGTGCAGTTGCACTTCCGTGGTTCGGTGTCCTCGGGCCGTGAGTTCGCCAACACCCTCGCCACCCAGGACGCCCAGCCGTCCACCCACGTGGTCGAGGAATTCCCGGTGCCGGGCATCCGCGAAGTGCTGCCCCTGATGGCCGCTGGTTCGCGTTGGGAAGTGTTCCTGCCGCCGGACCAGGGCTTCGCCAACAACCCGCGCTCCCCGGTCGGTCCGGGCCAGGCGCTGGTGTTCGAAGTCCGCCTGATCAGCGTCAAGTAATCCACGCGGGGCCGCGCCGGCGACGGCGCGGCCCCGTGCTTTTCTGGTCTTCCAATGTCCAACGCCTTCGGCTTCCGAGCGGTGCTCAGCCCCTGCATCGGCGTTTGTTCGCTCGACGCCGGCGGGCTGTGCGAAGGCTGCCATCGCAGTACGGCGGAAATCGCCCGCTGGTCGCAGATGAGCGACGATGAACGCCTGCACCTGATGGAGGTCGTGCTGCCTGGCCGCGAGGCCGCGCGCGCGTGACCCTCCCGCAGGATCCGTTCGAACGGATCCCCGCCGCCCTGCATCCGCTGGGCGAGCCCCCCGCCGGACCCGGCTGGAACCAGGCCGAACTGGCCGACCTGCTGCCCCCGAACCTTCCGCTGCGTCCCGCCGCCGTGCTGGTGGCCCTGGTCGAACGCCGCGATGGCCCGCAGGTGCTGCTGACCCGTCGTACCGAAGTGCTGCGCCACCACGCCGGCCAGGTCGCCTTTCCCGGCGGCCGCATCGAGCCCGACGACGCCGATCCCGTCGCCGCGGCGCTGCGCGAGGCGCGCGAGGAAGTGGGGCTGAGCGATGCCCTGTCGTCGCCGCTGGGCTACCTCGATCCCTTCGTCACCATCACCGGTTTCCACGTGTTTCCGGTGGTCGCCTCCGTGCGCGGCGGCTTCGTGCCGGTGCCGGATCCGTCCGAAGTCGCCGAGGCCTTCGAAGTACCGCTGTCGTTCCTGCTCGACCCGGCCAACGTGCATTCGCACGAAGTGGATTTCCAGGGACGCCGCCGCAACGTGCTTGAGTATCGTTTTGCCGGGCACCGGATCTGGGGCGCCACGGCGGCGATGCTGGTCAACTTCCGCCAGCGACTGGAGAAGCAGCGATGAACTGGACGACCCTCGTATCCGCTCCTGACTTGCTGGCGCGCCTGGGCGCGCCCGGACTCGTGCTGGTGGACTGCCGCAACGTCGCCGGCGGCGCGGATACCCAGGGCGGTCGGGAAGCCTGGAAGCAGGCGCACCTTCCGGGCGCGGGTCATGCCCACCTCGACGAAGACCTGTCGGACAAGCGCAAGCCGGCGTCGGAAGGCCGCCATCCGCTGCCGGACGCCGAAGCCTTCGCCGCGGTGCTGGGGCGCCTGGGCATCGGTCCGGACGACCAGGTGGTGGCCTACGACGCCGGGGATGGTTCGATGGCCGCGGCGCGCCTGTGGTGGCTGCTGCGCCTGTGCGGGCACGCGCGCGTGGCGGTGCTCGACGGCGGCCTGGCGGCCTGGCAGGCGATCGGCGGCCCGATGGATGCGAGCACGCCGAAGGCCAGGCCACCGTATCCCCTGCGCCTGGACCTTTCGCGCGTGGCGCGAGTCGAGGAAGTGCAGTCGCGCCTGGGCGAGGCCCCTGGCTGGCTGCTGGACGCACGCCCGGCACCGCGCTTTCGCGGCGAGGTCGAACCGCTCGACCCAGTCGCCGGCCACATCCCCGGAGCCCGCAACCGCCCGCTCCAGGACAATCTCGTCGATGGCCGCTTCAAGCCGGCGGCCCGGCTGCGGGAAGAGTTCGAGGCGCTGCTTGCCGGCCGTGCGCCGGGCGAGGTGGTGCTGTCCTGCGGTTCGGGCGTCACCGCCTGCCACAACCTGCTGGCGATGGAACATGCCGGGCTGCATGGCGCGCGCATCTTCGCGGCCTCGTGGAGCGGCTGGGTGAGTGATCGTTCGCGTCCGGTGGCCACCGGCGACTGATCAGGGCGCGAGCCTGTCCCGGCCCGACTGCACGGGCATCACTTCGACGCGAACCAGCGGATGGCCGTCCACGGTCATGCGCCAGCGGCCGTTCTCCAGCCGCGGCGGCTGCTGCACCTCGAAGCGTGCGCCCAGCGGGCGCGGGCCGATGCGGAAGCCGCGGCCGTCGAAGCCGTGCACCGCGCCCTCGATCGAAATGCGCGAGCCGCCGGAAACCCGCTCGTAGTCGGCGTGGCCGCCGGGGGTGATGACCAACAGCACGCCGTCGCCGCGCCAGTGACCCGCGTAACTGGCGTATTCCGGCGGCAACGGCTGCTCGCCGCAGGCCGCCAGCACCAGGCAGGCCAGCGCCAGCAGCGGCAAGCGGCTCGAGCGCGCCGCGTTCATTTCTTCAGGCGGGCGACCAGGGCCTGCAGCGCAGCCTGCGTGGAGGGCGAATTCCACTCGGCAAGGAAGGCGTCGAGGTCGTCGTCGCGGAAGGATTCGAGGGCGGCCACCAGGTCGGCGCGGGCGATGCGGCGTGTGGCCAGCATGGCCTCGCCCGGCAGCGCCAGCAGCTCCTGCAGCCACACCTGCGCGCGCTTGGTGACGTGTTCGGCATCGGTCAGTTCGTCCACCAGGCCGATCGCCAGCGCCTGCTCGGATTCCACCAGCGCACCGGCCACCAGCAGGCGCTCGGCGCGATACGGGCCGACCACGCGACGCATCAGGTGCTGGATGGCGTCGGGCGCGACCAGGCCGACCTGCACCTCGTTCAGGCCGATGCGGAAGGGGCCGCGCGCCATGATGCGGTAGTCGCAGCACAGCGCCAGCACGCAGCCGCCGGCCGGGCTGTGGCCGCCCAGGGCTGCGACCACCGGCACCGGCGAGCCGGCGATGGCGCGCGCCGCCGAGAACAGCGAGGCCCAACCGGCCTTGAGCCCGGCGGCGTCCAGGCCCATCAGGTGCGGCACGTCCATGCCGCCGGAGAACACGCGCTCGCCGCCGGAAAGGATGATGGCCTTCGCGCCCTGCGCCGGCGCCGCCTGCACGGCGGTGCGCAGCGCCACCAGCAGCTCGGGCGTGAGCGCGTTGACCGGCGGGCGGGCCAGGCGGATTTCGTGGATCGGCCCTTGGGCGTTGATTTCGATCATGTCGGTCAGGGAATCCGGACGTCGGGGGCCCAACGATATCGCACCGTGTAGCTCAGTTGCGCTTCGCCGCCCGCCGGCACCCTGAGCTCGAAGCCCGCGAGCTGCGCATCGAGCTTGCGCGCCGGCACGCTCGAGGCCGTGATTTCCCACTCGCTCCAGCGCGGCAGCGACTCGCGCAGGTGCACGGTGGCGGCCTCGGGCTTGGCGTTGCGCAGCACCACGGTGACGGTTTCAGTCATCGTGCGGCCGCTGCGGTCGAGCTGGAAATCGTCGCGGCGGCGCTCGGCGGTGAGGTCGAAGGCCGTGCCCAGCGCCAGCTCCACGCGGGCCTCGGCCGGCGTGTGGGCGAGGCTGGCTTCGCCCAGCAGCTCCGTGCCGTCGAACACCCGTACGCGACCGGCCGGCAGCGGCAGGCCCAGGCCGCGGGCCTTGCGGTTCTCGAAGGCCATCAGGGCGGTGACCGGCGGTTTGTCGGCGGCGGGGCCGAAGTTGGCATCGATGATCGGGTGCGGCGGCTGCCACTGGCCCATCGAAGAATCGACCTGGTAGCGACGCTCGCAGGGCAGGGCGTCCACCGGGTCGATAAGCGGCAGGCGCTGCACGCTGCCCTGGGGCAGGTCGCCGGTGCCGGGCAGGCGATAGGCGTGGTACTCGCCGGAGGCCTCGGGCATCGGCGCGGCGTCGGCCATCACCATGCCGCGCTCGGCCTTGGCCATCATCGGCGAGGGCGCGTAGCCGCCGTCGGACACGCGATTGGGCTGGCCCGCGACCAAGGTCAGGGCCACGCCGCGGAAATCGGCGCCCGAACCGTTGGCCACCAGCGCCGCGCCGTCCAGGCGCATGCGGCAGGCGTTGCCCTGGCCGGACAGCGTGGCCTGGTACTCGGCGCGCCAGGCCAGGCCGGCGGTGGCGTAGTCGAGGTCGAAGGATTCGCGGCCGGCGCGCGGGGCCGACAGGTTCCAGGCGATGCCCGGTTCGGTTGCCACGCCTTCGGGCAGGCTGGGCAGTTCGAAGCCCGACCAGTTCGAGAGCGCCTTCACCCGCCCGTCCGCCAGGCGCAGCACCAGGCCGTCGCCGGCGGCGAGCAGGGTGCCGGTGCTCGACTCGCGCTGGTTGCCCACCGCGTGCTCGACCACCACGGTCTTGCCGATCGCGCGCTGCAGCAGCGCCTGCTGGCCGGCCTGTCCGAAGTCGTAGCGCTGGCCGCGCACGCGCGCCGCGCCGACCGGCTCGAGCCGCACCGAACCGACGTCCAGCAGCGGCGGCAGGCCGCCCTGGCGCACCTCGTTGTCGCCGGCGCGCAGGTCCCAGGCCACGCGGGCCTGGTAGCGGGCGTGGCCGGCACCGCTGGCCATGCCGCCGGACTGCACGACCGACTCGTAGCCGCCGCTGTAGATGGTCAGTCGCGGCGCCTGCGCCCAGGCGGGCGTGGAGAGCGCGGCGGCAACGGCAAGGCAGATCAGGGAAGGCTTCATTCAGGGCTCCTCGACGGGCGTGGGATTACTATAGGGCCATGAACGCACAGCTTCTTTTGGCGGGGTTGCTGGCCCTGCTTCCCGCTTCAGCCGCCGTTGCGGCGGAGCCGGCCGCTTGCCTGCCGGTCGTCGAAAAGCCGTGGGTGCGCTCGGCGCCGCCCGGTGCCAAGACGCTGGCCGGCTACCTCGTGCTGCGCAATCCCTGCGCGGCGCCGGTGGTGGTGGTGGATGTCGAGAGCCTCGACTTCGGCATGCCGATGATCCACCGCACGGTGGAGGAGGACGGCATGAGCCGCATGCGCGCCGCCGGCCGGCTCGAGCTGCCGCCCGGCGGCGAGCTGCGCTTCGAGCCCGGCGGCCTGCACCTGATGCTGATGCGCCCGCTGCGGCCGCTGGCCGAGGGCGACGTGGCGCGCGTGCGCCTGGTGCTCGAGGACGGGCGCCGCGTGTTCGCGCAGTACCCGGTGCGGCGCGAGGCGCCCTGAGCCGCCCTGGGCTTCAGGCCGCCGGTTCGCAGGCGGCGCGCACCTTCCCGGGCAGCGGCACGCTCTGGCCGCTGCGGTCCACCCACACCAGCACGGTGTGGCCGTCGCAATACAGCACGTTCGGGTCGGTCGCCGAGGTGATGCGGTGCTCGAGCGTCAGGCTCTTGCCGCCGACGCGCCCGGCGATGAGTTCGATGCGCACCGTCTCGGGCCAGTTGATCGGCCGGCGGTAGTTCACCGCCACCGCCGCCATGATCGGCGCCGCCGTCTCGCCGGCCCAGTCCTCGCTGAGCGACTTGAACCAGCGCACGCGCGCTTCCTCGATGTAGCCCAGGTAGCTGGCGTTGTTGACGTGGTCGAAGGCGTCGAGGTCGCGCCAGCGCACCTCCAGCTCGACCTGGTGGACGACGTGGCTCATGCCTTCTTCCTTTTCTTCGGCGCCGCCGGCGCGCCGGCCAGCAGCTTGGCCAGGAACCGGCCGGTGTGCGAATGCGGGTTGGCGGCGATGTCTTCCGGCGTGCCCTCGGCCAGGATCATGCCGCCGCGGTGGCCGCCCTCGGGGCCGAGGTCGACGATCCAGTCGGCGGTCTTGATCACGTCGAGGTTGTGCTCGATCACCACGATGGTGTTGCCCTCGTCGCGCAGCTTGTGCAGCACGGCCAGCAGGTGCTCGATGTCGTGGAAGTGCAGGCCGGTGGTGGGCTCGTCGAGGATGTAGAGCGTGCGGCCGGTGTCGCGGCGGCTGAGCTCCTTGCTCAGCTTCACGCGCTGGGCCTCGCCGCCCGAGAGCGTGGTGGCCGGCTGGCCGAGCTTGATGTAGCTCAGGCCCACGTCCACCAGGGTCTCGAGCTTGCGCGCCAGCGCCGGCACCGGCTCGAACAGCGTGAGTGCGTCCTCGACGGTCATCTCGAGCACGTCGTGGATGGAGTAGCCCTTGTAGAGGATCTCCAGCGTCTCGCGGTTGTAGCGCTTGCCGTGGCAGACGTCGCAGGGCACGTAGACGTCGGGCAGGAAGTGCATCTCCACCT
Source organism: Arenimonas sp. SCN 70-307 (assembly GCF_001724815.1). Classification (GTDB taxonomy): domain Bacteria; phylum Pseudomonadota; class Gammaproteobacteria; order Xanthomonadales; family Xanthomonadaceae; genus Arenimonas. The sequence goes on from NZ_MEDO01000002.1 coordinate 12,168, forward strand.
TGATCAGGCCGTCGCCCTGGCAGGCCTCGCAGCGGCCGCCGCGCACGTTGAAGCTGAAGCGGCCCGGCGAGTAGCCGCGGGCGCGCGCCTCCGGCACCTGCGCGAACAGTTCGCGCAGCGGCGTGAACAGGCCGGTGTAGGTGGCCGGGTTCGAGCGCGGCGTGCGGCCGATCGGGCTCTGGTCGATGTCCACCACCTTGTCGAACAGGTCCAGGCCGACCACCTCGCGGTGCGGCGCGGCGGTGTGCGAGGCGCCGTTGAGCTCGTTGGCGGCCAGGTGGTAGAGCGTGTCGTTGATCAGCGTGGACTTGCCCGAGCCGGACACGCCGGTGATGCAGGTGAACAACCCGGCCGGGATCGACAGGTCCACGTCCTTGAGGTTGTTGCCGCTGGCGCCGCGCAGCTGCAGCATCATCTTGGGGTTGGGCTTGTGCCGCTGCGCCGGGATCTCGATGCGCCGGCGGCCCGAGAGGTAGTCGCCGGTGACCGAGCGCGGCGCCTTGAGCACGTCGTCGTAGCTGCCCTCGGCCACCACCTCGCCGCCGTGCACGCCGGCGCCCGGGCCGATGTCGACGATGTGGTCGGCCAGGCGGATGGCGTCCTCGTCGTGCTCGACCACGATGACCGTGTTGCCCAGGTCGCGCAGGCGGGTGAGCGTGCCCAGCAGGCGCTCGTTGTCGCGCTGGTGCAGGCCGATCGAGGGCTCGTCGAGCACGTACATCACGCCCACCAGGCCGGCGCCGATCTGGCTGGCCAGGCGGATGCGCTGGGCCTCGCCGCCCGAGAGCGAGTCGGCCTTGCGCTCGAGCGTGAGGTAATCGAGGCCCACGTCCACCAGGAAGCGCAGGCGGTCGTGGATCTCCTTGACGATCTTGGCGGCGATCTCGCCGCGCCAGCCGGCCAGGCGCAGGTGCGAGAAGAATTCCAGCGACTCGTCCACCGGCAGCTTGGTGATCTGCGGCAGGGTGCGCTCGGCCACGAAGACGTTCCGAGCCGCGCGGTTCAGGCGCGCGCCGCCGCAGTCGGGGCAGGGGCGGTCGGAGATGAACTTGGCCAGCTCCTCCTTGACCACCTGCGACTCGGTCTCGCGGTAGCGGCGCTCGAGGTTGGGCACGATGCCCTCGAACTTGTGCTTGCGCTGGGTGCGGCCGCCGGACTCGGTGAGGTAGGTGAAGGTGATCAGCTCCTCGCCGCTGCCGTAGAGCACGGCCTGGCGCACCGATTCGTCGAGCGACTCCCAGGCGGTGTCGGGGTCGAAGCCGTAATGCTTGGCCAGCGAGGCGATGAGCTGGAAGTAGTAGGCGTTGCGGCGGTCCCAGCCGCGCACGGCGCCGGCCGCCAGGCTCAGCTCCGGGTGCACGACCACGCGCGAGGGGTCGAAGAACTGGGTGATGCCCAGGCCATCGCAGGACGGGCAGGCGCCCATCGGCGCGTTGAACGAAAACAGGCGCGGCTCGAGCTCGGGCAGGGCGTAGTCGCAGGCCGGGCAGCTGAACTTGGAGGAGAACAGCAGCGGCGGCACCGTGGCGTCGTCGAGGTCCTGCACCTGGGCCAGGCCGTCGCCGAGCTTGAGCGCGGTCTCGAAGCTCTCGGCCAGGCGCTGCTTGAGGTCCTCGCGCGGCTTGAAGCGGTCGATCACGGCCTCGATGGTGTGTTTCTGGCGCAGGGCCAGGGTGGGCACGGCGTCGAGCTCGTGCAGCTGGCCGTTGACCCGCACGCGCACGAAGCCCTGGGCGCGCAGCTGGTCGAAGACCTGGGCGTGTTCGCCCTTGCGGTCGCGCACCACCGGGGCCAGCAGCATGTAGCGGCGGTCGGCCGGCAGGGCCAGCGCCTGGTCCACCATCTGGCCGACCGTCTGGGCCTCGAGCGGGTAGTGGTGGTCCGGGCAGCGCGGGGTGCCGACGCGGGCGAACAGCAGGCGCAGGTAGTCGTAGACCTCGGTGATGGTGCCGACGGTCGAGCGCGGGTTGTGCGAGGTGGACTTCTGCTCGATCGAGATGGCCGGGCTCAGGCCCTCGATGTGGTCGACGTCGGGCTTCTCCATCACGCTCAGGAACTGCCGGGCGTAGGCCGACAGGGACTCGACGTAGCGGCGCTGGCCCTCGGCATAGATGGTGTCGAAGGCCAGGGAGGACTTGCCCGAGCCGGACAGGCCGGTGATCACGATCAGCCGGTTCCGGGGCAGGTCGAGGTCGATGTTCTTGAGGTTGTGGGTGCGGGCACCGCGGATGCGGATGGTGTCCATGCGCCGGGGAAGGCTCCTGAGCGGCTGGCGGAATCGGGAACCGGGCAGTCTAGCAGCCCGGGCCAGTCCGGCCGGCTACACCGGGTGAAAGTCCTTTGTGGACAGGGGCTTGCGTCTGGCGCCCGGCAAGCCCTATAATTCCGCTTCTGTCCCGTCGACCGCGGGCAGGTTCGTCCAAAATAACTACAGAGGAATCCCGGTCATGTACGCAGTCATCGTTACCGGCGGTAAGCAGTACCGCGTTATGCAGGGCGAGACCCTGAAGGTCGAGAAGATCGACCTCGAGGAAGGCAAGAGCTTCGAGATCGACAAGGTCCTGATGCTCGGCGACGGCGAGAACGTGAAGGTCGGTGCCCCGACCGTCAACGGCGCCAAGGTCACCGCGACCATCAAGTCGCACGGCCGCCTCGGCAAGGTCCGCATCGTCAAGTTCCGTCGCCGCAAGCACCATCGCAAGCAGATGGGCCACCGGCAGTATTTCACCGAAATCGAAATCACCGGCATCGCCGGCTAAGCACGAGGAGCATTCGTCATGGCACAGAAAAAAGGCGTAGGCTCGTCCCGCAACGGCCGCGATTCCAACCCGAAGTACCTCGGCGTGAAGATGTTCGGCGGCCAGGCCATCGAGGCCGGCAACATCATCGTCCGCCAGCGTGGCACCGAGTTCCACCCGGGCCCGGGCGTCGGCCTCGGCCGCGACCACACCCTGTTCGCCCTCGTGGACGGCGTGGTGGATTTCTCGGTCAAGGGCCCCAAGAAGCGCCGCACCGTGAGCGTGGTCCCGGCGGCCTGATCGCCGCCCGGTTCCGCCGCAAGGGCCCCGCTTCGGCGGGGCTTTTGTTTTCAGACCCCCGGCCAGCCGGCGTGGCGCCCTTCACGGCGCGGCGCCGACGGCCCACAATCGTGGCGCAGGCCCCCCGCGGTCGCCGCCTGGGACATTACCCGTGAAATTCGTTGATGAAGCGCAGATCACCGTCACCGCCGGCAATGGCGGCAACGGCTGCATCAGCTTCCGGCGCGAGAAGTTCATCCCGCTCGGCGGGCCGGACGGCGGCGACGGCGGCGACGGCGGCAGCGTGTGGCTGCAGGCCGACGAGAACCTCAACACCCTGGTGGACTTCCGCCACCAGCGCCACTACCGCGCCCAGCGCGGCCAGAACGGCATGGGCCGGCAGATGTTCGGCAAGGCCGGCGAGGACGTGGTGATCCGCGTGCCGGTGGGCACCGAGGTGATCAACGTCGGCACCGAGGAGATCATCGGCGACCTCACCCGCCACGGCGAACGCCTGCTCGTCGCCCAGGGCGGCCTGGGCGGCAAGGGCAACGTGCACTTCAAGAGCTCGGTCAACCGCGCGCCGCGCAAGGCCGGCCCGGGCACCGAGGGCGAGGAGCGCGAGATCCGCCTCGAGCTCAAGCTGCTGGCCGACGTGGGCCTGCTGGGCTTCCCCAACGCGGGCAAGTCCACCTTCATCCGCGCCGTGTCCGCGGCCACGCCGAAGGTGGCCGACTACCCGTTCACCACGCTCTACCCGAACCTGGGCGTGGTCAGCGTCGAGATGGACCGCAGCTTCGTCATCGCCGACATCCCCGGCCTGATCGAGGGCGCGGCCGACGGCGCCGGCCTGGGCGCGCAGTTCCTGCGCCACGTCCAGCGCACCCGCCTGCTGCTGCACCTGGTGGACATCGCGCCCTTCGACGAAGGCGTCGACCCGGCCGAGCAGGTGCGCGCCATCGAGGCCGAGCTGCGCAAGCATGACCCGGCGATGCTGGAGAAGCCGCGCTGGCTGGTGTTCAACAAGGCCGACCTGCTGCCCGAGTCCGAACGCGAGGCGCGCGCCAGGGCCGTGGTCGAGGCCCTGGGCTGGAAGGAACCTTGGTTCGTGGTCTCGGCCATCGGCCGCGAGGGCACCTGGCCGATCGTGCTCAAGGTGCAGCAGTTCTTCGACGACCAGAAGGCGGCGGCGCTCGAGGCCGCCGAGGACGCCGCGGCGCGCGCGGAGATGGCGCGTGGCGGCTGAGGGTTTCGCCCCGCGCCCGCAGGCCGGGGCAGTTCGCCCGGCCGCATACCGGGCGGGCGAAAGACAGGCAGCAAAAAGGCCGGCTTGCGCCGGCCTTTTCTCGCCGATCGCGGCGCCTTGCGGCGCCGGCGGATCAGGCCTGCTTCAGGGCCTTGATGTGGGCGCTGATGCGGCTCTTGTGGCGGGCGGCCTTGTTCTTGTGGATCAGGCCGCGCGACGAGTAGCGGTCCAGGATCGGCTGGGCGACGGCGAAGGCGGCTTCGGCGCCGGCGGCGTCCTTGGCGTCGAGGGCCTTGATGACCTTCTTCACGGCGGTGCGCAGCATGGAACGCTGGCTGGCATTGCGGGCGTTGCGGACGACGGTCTGCTTGGCGCGCTTCTTGGCGGACTTGATGTTGGCCACGGAGGGCTCCTGGAATCGTTGGACGGTGGCCGCAGCGAGACGCCCTGGCCGGGAAATGGGGGTGGAAAGACCCGAAATTATGGTCGATTCAGTAGCTTGAGTCAAACACCCCCCGGGAGGCCGGCATGAGCCCGCCCGAGGGGGGCAAGGCCCGGGGCGGCGGCCTGCTGCGCTCGACCGCCGTCTTCAGCGCCATGACCCTGCTTTCGCGCCTGGCCGGCTTCGCCCGGGACGTGGTCCAGGCCCAGGTCTTCGGCGCCGGCGGCATCGTCGACGCCTTCGCGGTGGCCTACCGCATCCCCAACTACCTGCGCCGGATCTTCGCCGAGGGCTCGTTCGCCTCGGCCTTCGTGCCGGTGCTGTCCGAGCTGCGCCAGCGCGGCGACGAGGCGGCCCTGAAGGACTTCCTCGACCACGTGGCCGGCGCCCTGTGCGCCACCGTGCTGGTGGTCAGCGGCCTGGGCCTGCTGGCGGCGCCGCTGGTGGTGGCCCTGATCGCCCCCGGCATGCTCGACGACCCGGCCAAGTTCGGCCTGACCACCGACCTGCTGCGCATCGTCTTCCCCTACCTGGCCCTGGTCTCGATGACCGCCCTGGCCGGCGCCGTGCTCAACAGCTTCCAGCGCTTCGCCCTGCCGGCCGTGACCCCCGTGCTGCACAACCTGGCCGTGATCGCCGCCATGCTGCTGCTCGCGCCCCTGCTGGCGGTGCCGATCAAGGCCCTGGCCTGGGGCGTGCTCGCGGCCGGCGTGCTGCAGCTGGCCCTGCTGTGGCCGGCGATGGGCCGGCTGGGCCTGCGCCCGCGGCTGCGCCTCAACCTGCGCCACCCCGGCGTGCGCCGGGTGGGCGCGCTGATGCTGCCCACCCTGTTTTCGTCCTCGGTGGCCCAGCTCAACCTGATCTTCGGCACCCTGTTCGCCTCGCTGCTGGTCGACGGCAGCCAGAGCTGGCTCTATTACTCCGACCGTCTGGTCGAATTCCCGCTCGGCCTGTTCGGCGTGGCCCTGGGCACGGTCATCCTGCCGCACCTGGCGCGTCGCCACGCCGACGCCGACACCGCCGGCTACGCCGCCTCGCTCGACTGGGGCCTGCGCACGGTGCTGCTGCTGGCCATCCCGGCCGCGCTGGGCCTGGCCCTGCTGGCCGAGCCGCTGGCGATCGTGATCTTCGAGCGCGGCCAGTTCCTGCCCGGCGACAGCCACATGACCGCGCTCAGCCTGATGGCCATGAGCCTGGGCATTCCCGGCTTCATGGCCAGCAAGGTGCTGCTCTCGGCCTTCTACGCCCGCCAGGACACCAGGACGCCGATGCGGGCCGCCGTGGCCACGGTCCTGATCAACGTGGCGCTGACGGCGGCCATTACCACGCCGCTGTGGCTGGGCGCCGTGCCGGGCGCACACGCGGGCATCGCCCTGGCCACCGGCCTGGCCGGCCTGGCCAATGCCGGGCTGCTGTGGCGCGCCCTGCGCAAACAGGCCGGCTTCCGGCTCGAGCCCGGCTGGGGCCGGCACCTGCTGCGGCTGCTGGTGGCCAGCCTGGCGCTGGCGGCGGCGGTGCTGGCGGCCGTGCAGGCCGTGGGCGACTGGCGCGCCTGGTCGGGGCTGGCGCGCTGGGGCCTGATGCTGGCGGTGGTGGCAGCGGGCGCCGGCGCCTACGGACTGGCCCTGCTGGCCCTGGGCTGGCGTCCGCGCGAACTGCGCGGCCGGTGAGTGGGCCCGGCTATAATTTCCGGATGAACAAGCTGTTCCGGGACGTCGAGGGCAAGCCTGCTTGCCCGCAGGGCAGCGTGGTTTGCATCGGTGCCTTCGACGGCCTCCACCGGGGGCACCAGGCCCTGGTCGGCCACGTGCGCGCGCGTGCGCGGGCCACCGGCCTGGCCGCAGTGGCGCTGAGCTTCGAACCCCTGCCGCGTGAATTTTTCGCCCCGGCCACGCCGCCGGCGCGCCTGCTGCTGCCGCGCGCCAAGTTCGAGGGCCTGCGGGGCCTGGGCATGGACGTCGTCGGCCTGCTGCGCTTCAACGCGGCGATGGCGGCGATGTCGGCCGAGGCCTTCGTCGAGCGCGTGCTGGTGCAGCGACTGGCCGCGCGCGAGGTGTGGGTGGGCCCGGAGTTCCGCTTCGGCCACCGCCGCGCCGGCGACCTGGGCCTGCTGCAGGCCCTGGGCGAGCGCCATGGTTTCACCGCGGCCGAAGTGCCGGTGGTGGCCGACGCCGCCGGGCGCGTTTCGGCCAGCGCGGTGCGTGCGCACCTGGCGGCCGGCGACCTCGACGCCGCCGCGGCCGCGCTGGGCCGGCGCTACGCCATCGCCGGCAAGGTGGTGCGCGGCAAGCAGCTCGGGCGCCAGCTCGGCTACCCTACGGCCAACCTCCGGCTGGCCGGCAAGAAGGCGCCGCTGGGCGGCATCTTCGCGGTCTGGGTGCACGGCATCGGCCCGGTGCCGCGCGCCGGCGTGGCCAGCCTGGGCACGCGGCCGACGGTGCAAGGCGTCGAGCCCCTGCTCGAGGCCCATGTGTTCGACTTCGACGGAGATCTGTACGGCTCGCGCATCGAAGTGGAGTTCGTCGCCAAGCTGCGCGACGAGGAAAAATTCGACGACCTGCCGTCCCTGGTGCGCCAGATGGACGAGGATGCCCGGCAGGCCCGGCGCGTTTTGCGCCAAGACAGGGAAGAACGCGGAGTGACGGCGTGAGCGAGAACGGCGGCAAGGACTACAAGCACACCATCAGCCTGCCCGAGACGGCATTCGCGATGCGCGGCGACCTGCCCAAGCGCGAGCCGGGCATGCTGGCCGGCTGGCAGCGGCAGGGCCTGTACCAGCGCGTGCGCGAGAAGGCCAGGGGCCGGCCGCTGTTCGTGCTGCACGACGGCCCGCCGTATGCCAACGGCTCGATCCACATCGGCCACGCGGTCAACAAGATCCTCAAGGACCTGGTGGTGAAGTCGAAGCTGCTCTCGGGCTTCGACGCGCCCTACGTGCCGGGCTGGGACTGCCACGGCCTGCCGATCGAGCTGGTGGTGGAGAAAAAGCACGGCAAGGTCGGCCAGAAGCTCGACGCCGCGCAGTTCCGCGCCAAGTGCCGCGAGTACGCCGCCGAGCAGATCGCCGGGCAGTCGAAGGATTTCCAGCGCCTGGGCGTTCTCGGCGACTGGGACAACCCGTACCGCAGCATGGACTTCAGCTTCGAGGCCGACATGCTGCGCGCGCTGGCGAAGATCGTCGAGCGCGGGCACCTCACGCGCGGCGTCAAGCCGGTGCACTGGTGCTTCGACTGCGGCTCGGCCCTGGCCGAGGCCGAGATCGAATACGCCGACAAGGTCTCGCCGCAGGTGGACGTGGCGTATGACGCATACGAGCCCCGGGCCGTGGCCGCGAAGTTCGGCGCCGACGCCGGCGACGCCATCGTCGCCGTGCCGATCTGGACCACCACGCCCTGGACGCTGCCGGCCTCGCTGGCCGTGACCCTGGGCGCCGAAATCGACTACGTGCTGGTCGAAGGCCCGGCCCGCGACGGCAAGCGCGTGCTGCTGGTGCTGGCCGAGGCCCTGCACGAGGACGCGCTCAAGCGCTACGGCGTGGAAACGCCGGTCGTGCTCGGCCGCGCCACCGGCGAGGCGCTGGAAGGCGTCGTGTTGCGCCACCCGTTCTACGAGCGCGACATCCCCGTCCTCCTCGGCGACCACGTCACCACCGACGCCGGTACCGGCGCGGTGCACACGGCGCCCGGCCACGGCCAGGAGGACTACCAGGTCGGCGTGAAGTACGGCCTGCTCGAGAAGTACAAGCAGCCCGTGCTCAACCCCATCGGCGGCAACGGCGTGTACCTGCCGGGCACTCCGCTGGTGGAGGGCCAGTACATCTGGAAGGCCAACGACTTCATCACCGGCCTGCTGGCCGAGCGCGGCGTGCTGCTGGCCTCGGGCAAGATGGAGCACAGCTACCCGCACTGCTGGCGCCACAAGTCGCCGGTGGCCTTCCGCGCCACGCCACAGTGGTTCATCTCGATGGAGCAGGCGCACCTGCGCCGCGATGCATTGAAGGCGGTGCAGGGCGTGCAGTTCGTGCCCGACTGGGGCCAGGCGCGCATCGCCGGCATGGTCGAGGGCCGCCCGGACTGGTGCATCAGCCGCCAGCGCACCTGGGGCGTGCCGATCACGCTGCTGATCCACAAGGTCAGCGGCGAGCCGCACCCGCGTTCGGTGGAGCTGATGCGCGCCGTGGCCGACCGCGTGGCGGAGCAGGGCACCGATGCCTGGTTCTCGCTCGATCCGGCCGAACTCGTTGGCGCCGAAGCGGCCGACTACGAGAAGGTCACCGACATCCTCGACGTGTGGTTCGATTCGGGCGTCACCCACGAGGCGGTGCTCGCCGCGCGCGCCGGCGACGGCCTGCGCAAGCCGGCCGACCTCTACCTCGAGGGCTCCGACCAGCACCGCGGCTGGTTCCAGAGCTCGCTGCTCACCGGCGTGGCCATGGACGGCGTGGCGCCGTACAAGGCGGTGCTGACGCACGGCTTCACCGTCGACGCACAGGGCCGCAAGATGTCCAAGTCGGTCGGCAACGTGGTCGAGCCGCAGAAGGTCAACGACGCGCTCGGCGCCGACGTGCTGCGCCTGTGGGTGGCCTCGGCCGACTACCGCAACGAGATGTCGGTGTCCGACGACATCCTCAAGCGCAGCGCCGACAACTACCGCCGCATCCGCAACACCGCGCGCTTCCTGCTGGGCAACCTGCATGGCTTCGACCCGGCCGCGCACCTGCTGCCCAACGACCGGCTGCTGCTGCTCGACCAGTGGGCCGTGCACCGCGCCTTCGAGCTGCAGCAGAAGATCCGCGCCGCCTACGACGCCTACGATTTCGCCGCCGTGGTGGCCGCGGTGCAGAACTTCTGCACCAACGACCTGGGCGCGGTGTACCTGGACGTCACCAAGGACCGCCTCTACACCATGCCGCGCGACAGCCACGGCCGCCGCTCGGCGCAGAGCGCGATGTTCCGCATCGCCGAGGCCTTCGTGCGCTGGATCGCGCCGGTGCTGAGCTTCACCGCCGACGAAATCTGGCAGCACCTGCCCGGCGAGCGCGAGGGCCACGTGCTGTTCACCACCTGGTACGAGGGCCTGGCGCCGCTGCCGGCGGGCGCCGCGCTCTCGGCCGCTGATTTCGACGCGCTGCTGGGCCTGCGCGAGGAAGTGAGCAAGGTGCTCGAGCCGATGCGCGCCGGCGGCCAGATCGGCGCCTCGCTCGAGGCCGAGGTCGACCTGACGGTGGGCCCGGAGCTGGCCACGAAGCTCGCCCCGGTGGCCGACGAGCTGCGCTTCTTCTTCATCACCTCGCGCCTGTCGCTGCAGGCGGGCGAGGGCGTGAAGGTGCAGGCGGCGGCCTCCTCGCACGGCAAGTGCGTGCGCTGCTGGCACTACCGCGCCGACGTCGGCAGCCATGCCGACGACCCGCAGCTGTGCGGCCGCTGCGTGCAGAACGTCAACGGCGCCGGCGAAACCCGGCGGTGGTTCTGATGTCGCGCCCGTCGCCCAACGCGCTGTCCTGGCTCGGCCTGTCGGCCGTGCTGCTCGTGGTGGACCAGTGGAGCAAGTGGCTGGCCACGGCCAGCCTGGAATACGCCCGCCCGGTGCCCTTCATCGAGGGCTTCTGGAACTGGACCCTGGTGCACAACTACGGCGCCGCCTTCAGCTTCCTGTCCACGGCCGGCGGCTGGCAGCGCTGGTTCTTCACCGGGCTGGCGGTGGTGGTCAGCGTCGCCCTCGTGGTCGGGCTGGCGCGCACGCCGCGGACGGACTGGCGCACGGCGCTGCCCTTCGCCCTGATCATCTCCGGCGCGATCGGCAACGTGATCGACCGCGTGCGCTACGGCTACGTCGTGGACTTCGTCGACTGGTACGTGGGCGACTGGCACTGGCCCGCGTTCAACGTGGCCGACGCCTGCATCGTCGCCGGCGCCATCGGCCTGGTCGTCTTCAGCTTCAAGGAGCCGGCAGCGCCCGGCAAGGGCGCATAATCCCGCCATGGAAGTCCTGCTCGCCAATCCCCGCGGTTTCTGCGCCGGCGTCGACCGCGCCATCGAAATCGTCAACCGCGCCATCGAGACGCTCGGCGCGCCGATCTACGTGCGCCACGAGGTAGTGCACAACCGCTTCGTGGTCGAGGACCTGCGCCAGCGCGGCGCGGTCTTCGTCGAGGAGCTCGACGAGGTGCCCGCCGGCGCCACCGTCATCTTCAGCGCCCACGGCGTCTCGCAGGCGGTGCGCGCCGAGGCCGACCGCCGCGGCCTGAAGGTGTTCGACGCCACCTGCCCGCTGGTGACCAAGGTGCACATCGAGGTGGCGCGCCACTGCCGCGCCGGCCGCGACGTGGTGCTGATCGGCCATGCCGGCCACCCCGAGGTGGAAGGCACGATGGGCCAGTGGCGCCGCGAGCATGGCGACAACCACATCCACCTGGTCGAGGACGTGGCCGGCGTGGCCACGCTGCAGCCCACCCAGCCCGACAACCTGGCCTACACGACCCAGACCACGCTCTCGGTCGACGACACGAAGGAAATCATCGCCGCCCTGCAGGCGCGGTTCCCGGCCATCCAGGGCCCGAAGCACGACGACATCTGCTACGCCACCCAGAACCGCCAGGATGCCGTGCGCATCCTGGCCGGCAAGTGCGAGGTGGTGCTGGTGGTGGGCTCGGTGAACAGCTCCAACTCCAACCGCCTGCGCGAGCTGGCCGAGAAGCAGGGCGCGCGCGCCTACCTGATCGACGGCGCCGAATGCATCGACCCGGCCTGGGTGGCCGGCGCCAGCCGGGTGGGCCTGACCGCCGGCGCTTCGGCGCCCGAGGTGCTGGTGCAGGGCGTGGTGGACCGGCTGCGCGAGCTGGGCGCCACCGGGGTCGAGGACCTCGAGGGCAAGCCCGAGGACGTGGTCTTCGCCCTGCCCAAGGAGCTCCGGATCCAGCTGGTAAATTGACCGGCCGGGCCCGGAAAGCCTAGAATCCGCGCCTTACGCCGGAATAGCTCAGTTGGTAGAGCGGCGCATTCGTAATGCGTAGGTCGCAGGTTCGACTCCTGTTTCCGGCACCAATTCTCTTGCCTCGGCCTGCATCTGGCCGCGCAGTTTGAAACCCCGCGCAGTCGGGGTTTTTCTTTTCCACGCGAAGCATTTCCTGCCCCCGCACGCGCCCGCTTCGCAGCCGCGTCGCCGCCGTTTTCCTACGCCACCGCGCCGCGCGCATCGGCAACCTGTGCCTGTCCGATCCGGGACTGGGAGGGAAACGATGAGCAAGTTCAATCCGATCATGGCGGGCCTGCTGCTGGCGGGCCTGGGGCTGGCGGCGGCGCCGTCGGCGATGGCCGCCAAGGCCGCCGCGCGCGCCGAGGCCTCGCCGCTGCAGCGCTGCATCACCGAGAGCTGGCACAAGGTCTACACCCGCGCCGACGCCGACTACGCGCTGGTTCGCACACACCTGGAGCAGACGCTGGGCGGCGCGTCACCGTCGGCGCGGGCGCGCGCCCTCGATCCGCGACGGCCGCCGCTGGGCGAGCTCTCGTTCACCGTTTCCATCGAGGCCCGGCGCTGCGAGCAGCTGCCGGGCGGGGCGGGCGGCTGGTCGGCGCCGGTGTCGCCGTCGTTCTGCGCCGACGTGGGCTGCGCCGATCCCCTTCCGGGCTACAACTCCCCGGAGGGCTCGATCATGGTGATCGAGAGCTGCGAGGGCGGCACGCGGACCACGGCGGTGTACGAACGGCGCAGCGGTACCTGGGTGATGGTGCAGTACGAGCAGGTGCGCAGCACCGAATGCGGGCCGGCGGCGGGTGGCTGAGCCTGCGCCGGCGCAGGCGGGAGGCGGCCGGGCAGGGCTAGACTGCGCGCATGTGCGCGCGCTACGCCCTGTTCGGCCCCTTCCCCCTGGGCAACCTGGTGCCCGGTTTCGTCGAGCACGTCATCAATCCGCTGGCTGGCTTCGCGCAGTACAACATCGCGCCGAGCCAAGTGAACCCGGTGGTGGTGGCCGGCCAGGGCGGCCCCGGCCTGGAGTCGATGCGCTGGGGCCTGCTGCCGCATTGGGCACGCGACCCGAAGATCGCCTACTCCACCATCAACGCCCGCGCCGAAACGCTGGTGGAGAAGCCCGCGTTCCGCGACGCCTGGCGGCGCGGCCAGCGTTGCCTGGTGCCGGTCACCGGCTGGTACGAGTGGGTGGACCTGGGCGGCAAGCGCAAGCAGCCGTATTTCTTGCGCGCCGCCGATGGCGCCAACCCGATGATGTTTGCCGGCCTGTGGTCGCGCTGGACCGATGCCGAAGGCCGCGGCGTGGCCACCTACACCGTGGTCACCACCGAGGCGATGGGCGAGGTGCGGCGCGTGCACGACCGCCAGCCGCAGGCGCTGCCCGCCGAAGCCTGGGACACCTGGCTGCGCGCACCGGTGGCCGAGGCGGTGGCGCTGCTGCAGCCGGTGGTGACGGCGCTGCGCATCGCGCCGGTGGGGGCGGCCGTGGGCAATCCGCGCAACCAGGGGCCGGGCCTGGTCGAGCCGCTCGAGGACGCGGGCTAGCGGAAGTTGCGCGAGCGCGCGTCGAGCTGCGCGGCCAGGGCGGTTTCGTCGTGCAGGCGGCTGGCGATCAGGTGGCTCACGCCGTCCACGTTTTCCCAGCGGCCCTCCACGCCCAGCAGGCGCGATTCGACCAATACCCGGCGCTGGCGTTCGCCCAGGTCGCGCCAGACCACCACGTTCACCATGCCGTCCTCGTCCTCGAGCGTGACGAAGGTGGTGCCGCCGGCGGTCTCGGGGCGCTGGCGCATCGTCACCAGGCCGGCGGCGCGCACGCGGCTGCCATGTGGCAGTTCGCGCAGCTCGCGCGAGCGACGGTAGCGCCGCGTCGCCAGCTGCCGGCGCAGCAGGGCCAGCGGATGCGGGCCGAGCGTGAGGCCCAGGCGGGCGTAGTCGGCCAGCAGGTCCTCGCCGGCGCTGGGCACGGGCAGCTGCACGGCGTCCTCGGCCGGCGAGGCGTCGAACAGCGGCAGCTGCGTCTCGACGCCGCCCACGGCCCAGCGCGCCCGGTGCCGGTGCCCGGCCAGGCCGCGCAGCGCGCCGGCCTCGGCCAGCAGCGAACGCGCGCGTTCGTCCAGGCCGGCGCGGTGGCACAGGTCGGCGACGTCCTCGAAGGGGCGCACCGCGCGCGCGGCCACCAGGCGTTCGGCGGGCTCGCGCGCCAGCCCGCCCACCTCGCGCAGGCCCAGGCGCAGCGCCGGCTGCCGGGCTTCGTCGCCGGGCCAGGACTCGAGCGTGTTGTCCCAGTGGCTGTGGCGCACGTCCACCGGCCGCACCGCGATGCCGTGCCGGCGCGCGTCCTGCACCAGCTGGCTGTTGGAGTAGAAGCCCAGCGGCTGCGAGTTCATCAGTGCGCAGGTGAAGGCCGCCGGCTCGTGGCACTTGAGCCAGCAGCTGACGTAGGTGATGAGCGCGAAGCTGGCCGCGTGCGATTCGGGGAAGCCGTAGCTGCCGAAACCGCGGATCTGCTCGAAGATGCGCTCGGCGAAATCGGTGTCGTAGCCGTTCTTCGCCAGTCCCGCGAACAGCCGCTCGCGGAAGTGCTCCAGGCCGCCGCGCCGCTTCCAGGCCGCCATGCCGCGGCGCAGCTCGTCGGCCTCGCCGGCGGAAAAGCCCGCGGCCACGATCGCCACCTGCATCACCTGCTCCTGGAACAGCGGCACGCCCAGCGTGCGCCGGAACACCTCCTCCAGCGCCTTCGAGGGGTAGCTCACCGGCTCCAGGCCCTGCCGGCGCTGCAGGTAGGGGTGCACCATCTTTCCCTGGATCGGCCCGGGCCGGACGATGGCCACCTGGATCACCAGGTCGTAGAAGGTGCGCGGCTGCAGCCGCGGCAGCATGGCCATCTGCGCGCGCGATTCGATCTGGAACACGCCGATGGTGTCGGCGCGCCGGATCATGGCGTAGGTGGCCGGGTCCTCGGCGGGGATCGTGGCCGGCGTCAGCTCGCGGCCGCGGTCCGCGCGCAGCAGCGCCAGGCACTTGCTCACCGCGGTGAGCATGCCCAGGGCCAGGCAGTCCACCTTCAGCAGGCCCAGCGATTCAAGGTCGTCCTTGTCCCACTCGATGATGGTGCGCTCGGGCATGGCCGCGTTCTGCACCGGCACCAGCTGGTGCAGGGGCTGGTCGGAGATGACGAAACCGCCCACGTGCTGGCTCAGGTGCCGCGGCGCGTCCAGCAGCTGCCGCGTCAGCGCCAGCACGCGGCGCAGCACCGGCGCGTCGGGGTCGAAGCCGCGCTCGCGCAGGCGGTCTTCCACCGGCGAGTCGCCGTCCCACCAGGCGAAGCAGCGGCTGAGCTGGTCCACCTGGTCCGGCGGCAGGCCCAGGGCGCGGGCCACGTCGCGCACCGCGCTCTTGCCGCGGTAGCAGATGACGGTGGCGGCCAGCGCGGCGCGCTCGCGGCCGTACTTGCGGTAGACGTACTGGATGACCTCCTCGCGCCGCTCGTGCTCGAAGTCCACGTCGATGTCGGGCGGCTCGTTGCGCTCCTTCGACAAAAAGCGCCCGAACAGCAGGTTCATGCGCGCCGGGTCCACCTCGGTGATGCCCAGCGCGAAGCACACCGCCGAATTGGCCGCCGATCCGCGGCCCTGGCAGAGGATGCCCCGCCCGCGCGCGAACACCACGATGTCGTGCACGGTGAGGAAAAACGCCTCGTAGCCAAGCTCGGCCACCAGCGCCAGCTCCTCGTCGACCTGCCGCCGCACTTTTTCCGGCGCGCCATCGGGCCAGCGCCGCGCCATGCCCTGCTCGGTGAGCACGCGCAGCCAGCTCGAGGGCGTGTGGCCTTCCGGCACCAGCTCGCGCGGGTACTGGTAGCGCAGGCTGCCCAGGTCGAAGCGGCAGCGTCCGGCGATGCGCAGGGTTTCGTCCAGCAGCTCGCGCGGATAAATCGCGGCCAGCGCCCGGCGCGTGCGCAGGTGGCGCTCGCCGTTGGCGAACAGGTGCGCGCCGGCCTCGGCCACGGTGAGGTGGTGGCGGGTGGCGGTGAGCACGTCCTGCAGCGCGCGGCGGGCACGCACGTGCATGTGCACGTCGCCGGTGGCCACGGCCGGCAGGCCCAGCCGCGCCGCCATCGCCTGCAGCGCCGCCAGCCGGGCGGCGTCGTCGGGGCCGCGGTGCAGTTCCACCGCCAGCCAGCAGCGGCCCGGGAAGCGTCCGCGCAGCCATTCGCCTTCGCCCGCGTCGGGCTCGGCGCCCGGCAGCCACAGCGCCAGCAGGCCGCGGGTGTCGCCCTCGAGGTCGGCGCGGCGCAGGCGGTATTCGCCCTTGGCGCTGCGCCGCCGGCCGGTGGTGAGCAGTTCGCACAGGCGCTGGTAGCCGCCGGCGTCCTCGACCAGCAGCACGCAGCGCAGGCCGTCCTCGAGCCGCAGTTCACTGCCGGTGATCAGCGGCACGCCGGTGGCTTTGGACGCTTCCCACGCGCGCACGATGCCGGCCAGCGTGCCTTCGTCGGTGATCGCCAGCGCGGCGTAACCCTGCTGTTTGGCCCGCTCGAACAACTCGCGCGCCGACGACGCGCCGCGCCCGAAACTGAAATGCGTCAGGCAGTGCAGCTCGGCATAACCCGGCAGGCTCACGCGAACCAGCCGTGCAGCATGAACGGCCCGCGTTCGCCGGCCGCGCAGAACACCCAGGCGCGCTGGCCCTCGGCGGTGCGCACCACGTAGTAGTCGCGGCGCACGTCGTCGCCGTCCCACCAGCCCGCTTCGATGCGCTCGGGCCCGGCCAGCAGTTCCGGCGCCGGCCCGCGCAGCGGGATGGGCCGCTCGAGCAGCCACGTCGGCCGTGGCAGCGACGGCGGCGCCGGCAGCTTGCCGCGCAGCGTGGCCACGCGACGCTGCGCGTGCTCGGGTCGCGGGTCGGCGTGCGGCGCCCACTGGTACACGGCCTGTTCGCCCAGCCGCGCCTGCAGCCGCGCCTGCAGCGCCGGCCAGTCCATGGCGCCGGCCGGCCGCGCCTCGAACAGGTCGCGCCCGGCCGGCACGAAGGGCGGCAGCTCGGTGGCGCGCAGGCCGAAGGCGCGCACCGGCGCCGGGATCGATTCGCGTTCGATCACCAGCTTGGCCAGTTCGAACAAGCGCGCCGGGTCGCGCTCGGCCGCCATCGCGCCCACCACGTGCGCGCTGGGCGGGCGCAGTTCGTGCTCGTACACCAGCTCGAAGCGCTGCACGCCGCCGTCGCGGCCGACCAGGAAGGCGCACAGGTCGCCGATCAATCGCCGCAGCGGGAACAGCAGGCCGGTGTGGTAGCGGATCTCGTCGTCGAATTCGAAACGCGCTTCGAAAAAATCCGGCGGCTGGTAGCAGGGGCGCAGGTCGGGCGCATCGCCGGTGAGTTTGTCGAGCAGTTCGGGCAGGCCCGCACCGAAGCGTCGCCGCAGGCCCGCGCGCGGCAGCGCGAACACCTGCTTCAGGCGCCGCACGCCCAGCGCCGCCAGCGCCTCGCGCTGCGCGGGCTCGAACGGCGCCAGCGCCAGGGGCAGGGCGTCGAGCGCGCGCCGCAGCCGGGCGGTGTCGCGCACCGCCAGGCCGTCGCGAAACCGCGCCAGGCACAGCGCGCCCAGCGGCGTGGGCGCCACCGCCAGCGTGTGCGCCAGGCCCAGTTCGCGCAGGTCGTCGCGCAGCAGGCGTTCGAAGCGCGGCCAGGGTCCGAACAGGCCCAGGCTGCCGCCCACTTCCAGCCACAGCGTGTCGGCCTCGTCGCGGCAGACCTGGCCGGAATAGCGATAGGCCCAGGCGCAGGCGAGGTCGAGCAGGCGGCTGGCCCCGTCGGCGTCGAAGGGCAGGGTGACGAGGCCGGGGCACAGCGCCACCGCCGCGGCCAGCGGCTGGCCCGCCCGCACGCCGGCGTCCTGCGCGCTGTCGTTGGCCTGCACCACCACGCGCCGCTGCGGCGGGCCGTCGGCCAGGGCCAGCGGCGCGGCGGGGTCAGGCTGGCGCCGGAGCGCGGCGTCGAGCGCCCGTCGCGGCAGGTGGATGGCGGCCCAGAGCACGGCGCGCCGGCATCAGTGCCGGGTGGCCGGCGCCCAGGGCACCGGCGACGCAGGGGGATGGCCGCCACGGCATTTGAGGATGCGCACGCCGCCGGCTTCGAACTGCAGCCGCAGCGCCGCCGGCGACGGGTTGCGCGCCGCCGGCGCCGGCCGGAACACGAAGCCCAGGGCCTGCCCGGTTTCGCAGGCCACCTGCAGCCGGCGCAGGGTCTTGTCGTCGGGCTGGCGCGGCCAGCCCAGCACGGCGCCGCAGGCCTGGCTGCGCAGGCATTGTTCGAGCGCCCAGGCCGACTGCCGGCCGCCGGTGTCGACCACGTGCAGGCGCGTGAGGTCGAGCCCGGCGCGCGCCAGCGCGGGCGCGTAGGGCCGGTAGGGCGGATCGACCCAGGCGATGTCGCGGCCGGCGCGGGTGAGCCGCGCCAGCGTGGGCAGCAGCAGGCCCAGCTCGCCCACGCCGTCGGCGGGCAGCAGCAGTTCGGTGAGCGAGGCCTCGGGCCAGCCGCCGCCGGGCAGGGCGGCGTCGAGCGCGGCGTGGCCGCTGGGCTCGCGCGCGGCTTCGGCGCGGCCGCCGGGCTGGCCGCGCCAGAGCCGGCGCTGGGCCAGCAGGGTGTCGAGGGAGAGTACGGCGCCCATGCTCAGCCCCGCCGCACCAGGCCGCAGTACACGCCCTCGATGGCGAACACGGCGCCGGGCGGCACCTCGATGGGCGCGTGGTCGGGATTGCGCGGCAGCAGGGTGATGCGGTCGCGGCGCCGGCGCAGGCGCTTGACGGTGAGCTCGCCGTCGAGCCGCGCGACCACGATCTGGTTGTCGCTGGCCTCGGGCGTGCGGTGCACGGCGATCAGGTCGCCGTCGAAGATGCCGTCGTCGCGCATCGAGTCGCCGCGCACGCGCAGCAGGTAGTCGGGGCGCGGGAAGAACAGCGCGCGGTCGAGCAGCAGCGGCGGCTCGGCCTCGGCGTCGCCGATGGGCTGGCCGGCGGCGACCGCGCCCAGCACCGGCAGTGCCAGCCCGCCGGCCGGCGCCGGCGGGTTCACCAGCCGGATGCCGCGCGACTTGCCCGCCAGCAGCACCAGCGCGCCCTTGGCCTCCAGGGCCTGCAGGTGGGCCTGGGCCGAACGGGCCTGGCGGAAGCCGAATTCGCGGGCGATTTCGGCCAGGGTGGGCGGCATGCCTTCGCGCGCCACGTGGGCGCCGACGAAGTCGAGGATGGCCTGCTGGCGGTCGGTGAGGGTATCCATGGCACAAATATATGTGGTATTGATGTGCCCGGCCAGTGCCCCCGGCCGGCGGTTCCCGACAGCCTGTCGCGGCCCTGTCTCACGGGCTGGGACGGTGGCCGGTTTACCCTTCCCCTCCCCGAACCGGACTTCGACCCCATGGCCAAGGCCAAGACCGCCTACGTCTGCTCCGACTGCGGCGCCTCCACCACCCAGTGGCAGGGCCAGTGCGCCGACTGCGGCGCCTGGAACACGCTCACCAGCTTCGTGGTCGAGCCGGCCAGCACCAGCAAGGGCGCCGCGCCGGCGGCGGCCCGCCACGGCGGCTGGGCCGGGCGCCCGGACGCGGCCGGCATCACCGCGCTGCGCGACGTGAGCCAGACGGCCGAATCGCGCACCTCCACCACCATCGGCGAGCTCGACCGCGTGCTCGGCGGCGGCCTGGTCGATGGCTCGGTGGTGCTGGTGGGCGGCGACCCGGGCATCGGCAAGTCCACCCTGCTGCTGCAGGCGCTGGCGCAGATGGCGGCGCAGCGGCCGGCGCTGTACGTCACCGGCGAGGAAAGCCTGGCCCAGGTGGCCGGGCGCGCGCAGCGCCTGGGCCTGCCCATCGACAACCTGCATGCGCTGGCGGAAACCTGCGTCGAGAAGATCCTGGCCCAGGCCGCGTCCGCGAAGCCGGCGCCGCGCCTGCTGGTGGCCGACTCGATCCAGACGCTCTGGAGCGAGCTGCTCACCGCCGCGCCCGGCTCGGTCAGCCAGGTGCGCGAGAGCGCGGCCAGGCTGGTGCGCTTCGCCAAGGAAACCGGCACCTCGGTGTTCCTGGTCGGCCACGTCACCAAGGAGGGCGGCATCGCCGGCCCGCGCGTGCTCGAGCACATGGTCGATGCGGTGCTGTATTTCGAGGGCGAATCCGGCAGCCGCTTCCGCGTGCTGCGCGCCTTCAAGAACCGCTTCGGCGCGGTGAACGAACTGGGCGTGTTCGCGATGGGCGACAAGGGCCTGCGCGAAGTGCCCAATCCTTCGGCCATCTTCCTCAGCGGTTCAAGCACCGCCCAGCCCGGCAGCGCGGTGATGGTCACGCGCGAAGGCACGCGGCCGCTGATGGTCGAGGTGCAGGCGCTGGTCGATGCCTCGCCGCTGTCGAACCCGCGCCGCGTCGCGCTGGGCCTGGAGCAGAACCGCCTGGCCATGCTGCTGGCGGTGCTGCACCGCCACGGTGGCGTGGTCACCGGCGACCAGGACGTGTTCGTCAACGTGGTCGGCGGCATCCGCGTGCAGGAAACCGCGGCCGACCTGCCGGTGCTGCTGGCGGTGCTGAGCTCGCTGCGCGACCGGCCGCTGCCGGAGAAGACGATTGCCTTTGGCGAAGTGGGCCTGAGCGGCGAGATCCGCCCCGTGCCCAATGGCGAGGAGCGCCTGAAGGAAGCCGCCACCCACGGCTTCCGCCGCGCCATCGTGCCGCGCGCCAACGCGCCGAAGAAGGGCGCCTACAAGGACCTGGAGGTCATCGCCGTCGAGCGTTTGTCGGAGGCCCTCGACGCGGCCGCCGGGTAAGACGCAGCCTCAGCGGCGGTGCAGCACGAGTTCGTAGACGAACTTGCTGCCGAAGAAGGCCAGCAGGAGCAGCACCATCGCCACCAGCGTGAGCTTGGCCGCGCGCGGGCCGCGCCAGCCCCAGCGCCAGCGGCCGAACAGCAGCACCGCCAGCACGCCCCAGGACAGGATAGACAGCACCGTCTTGTGGCCCAGGCCCTGGCCGAACAGGTCGTCGACGAACAGCACGCCGGTGAGCAGGGCCAGGCTCAGCAGCACGAAACCGGCCCAGAGCGTGCGGAAGAGCAGGGTCTCCATCTGCGTCAGCGGCGGCAGCAGCCGCACCCAGCCGCCGAGATGGCGCTGGCGCAGGGCGTGGTCCTGGAACCAGAGCATCAGCGCCAGCACGGTGGCCACGGCCAGCGTGGCATAGGCCAGCAGGGCCAGCAGCGCGTGCAGCTGCAGGCGCCAGTCGAGCACCGCGCCCGGGGCGGCGCCGCCGAGCAGGGCATAGGCCAGCAGCACGGCCGCGGCCAGCGGGAAGACGATGATGCCCAGGGCCTCGATGCGCTGCGCCGGCCCCAGCGCCGTGGTCAGGCCGGCCATGCCCAGGCCCACCAGCGACAGCGCCGGGAAAAAATGCAGGTCGGCCGCGTCCAGCTGGCGCCAGGCCAGCGCATGCACCAGCAGGTGCAGCGCCAGCGCCGGCAAGGCCAGGGCCAGCCAGTGCTTCGGCGTCGGGTGCGGGCCCTGGGCGTGGCCGGCCAGGCGATGGCTGGCCAGGGCGTAGAGCACGGTGGCGGCGAGGGCGAAGGCGAGGGCGAGCGGCGACATCACCCGAGTTTGGCACAGTGCCCGCCGGGACGAGAACGGTTCGCACCCGGCGGGGCCCGGCGGCCCGGCGCGGTATACTTCGCGCCCCATCCGCAAGACCCACGGCCCATGTTCGAGTCACTGACCCAGCGTCTGTCCGGCACCCTGCAAAAGCTGCGCGGGCGCGGCCGGCTGACCGAGGAGAACATCCGCGAGGCCACCCGCGAGGTGCGCATCGCCCTGCTCGAGGCCGACGTGGCGCTGCCGGTGGTCTCGGCCCTGGTCGAGCGCATCAAGGCCCGCGCCGTGGGCCAGGAAGTGCTCACCAGCCTCACCCCGGGCCAGGCCCTGATCAAGGTCGTGCGCGACGAGCTGGCCGCGGTGATGGGTTCGGCCGCCAGCGAGCTCAACCTCAACGTGCCGGCGCCGGCGGTCATCCTGATGGCCGGCCTGCAGGGCGCGGGCAAGACCACCACCGTGGGCAAGCTCGCCAAGCACCTGAAGGAAAAGAAAAAGAAGAAAGTGATGGTGGTCTCGGCCGACGTCTATCGTCCGGCCGCCATCGAGCAGCTCCGCACCCTGGCCGGCCAGGTGGACGTGCTGTTCTTCCCGTCCAGCGCCGACCAGAAGCCCGAGGCCATCGTCCGCGCCGCCATCGACGACGCCCGCAAGAGCTTCGTGGACGTGCTGCTGGTCGACACCGCCGGCCGCACCACCATCGACGAAGCGATGATGGCCGAGATCCAGGCCCTGCACGCCGCGGTCAAGCCGGTCGAGACCCTGTTCGTGGTCGACGCCATGACCGGCCAGGACGCCGCCAACACCGCCAAGGCCTTCTCCGACGCGCTGCCGCTGACCGGCGTGGTGCTCACCAAGACCGACGGCGACGCCCGCGGCGGCGCCGCGCTGAGCGTGCGCTACATCACCGGCAAGCCGATCAAGTTCGTCGGCGTGGGCGAGAAGCCCGACGGCCTGGACGTGTTCCACCCCGACCGCGCCGCCAGCCGCATCCTCGACATGGGCGACGTGCTCAGCCTGGTCGAGCAGGTCGAGCAGCAGGTGGACAAGGACAAGGCCGCCAAGCTGGCCGAGAAGGTCGCCAAGGGCAAGAAGTTCGACCTCAACGACATGAAGGACCAGTTCGAGCAGATGCAGAACATGGGCGGCCTGTCGGGCCTCATGGACAAGCTGCCGGGCATGGGCCAGGTGCCGGACCACGTGAAGGCCCAGGTCACCGGCAAGGAAATCCCCCGGATGGTGGCCATCATCAACTCGATGACCAGGAAGGAGCGCCGCAACCCGGGCCTCCTGAACGGCTCGCGCCGGGCCCGCGTGGCCCGCGGCTCGGGCACCACCCCGGCCGACGTGAACAAGCTGCTCAAGCAGTACCAGCAGATGGAAAAGATGATGTCCAAGCTGTCCCAGGGCGGCATGAAGGGCATGCTGCGGGGCATGAAGGGCCTGATGGGCGGCGGTTTCCCCGGCCGCTTCCCCGGTCGCTGAAAACCCGCTACAATCCGCGATTCCCCGGGCGGCGTTGCCATCCGGTTCACCGTCCAAGAACTGCAGAGCAAACCGACATGGTCAAGATCCGTCTGACCCGCGGCGGCGCCAAGAAGCGCCCCTTCTACCACATCATCGTCACCGACCAGCGCAACAAGCGCGACGGCCGTTCGATCGAGCGCCTGGGTTATTACAACCCGGTTGCCCAGGGCAACGAGAAGCGTGTCGAGCTCGACACCGAGCGCGTCAAGCACTGGGTTTCGCACGGCGCCCAGCTGACCGAGAAGGTCAGCGCGCTGGTCAAGGAAGTCTCGGCCAAGGCTTCGGCCTGAGGTCCCGGCCTCGCCCCGCGCGAGGCCTGCTGGCATGACTACCGGGCGCCGCATCCTGCTGGGCAGGGTCGCCGGCGCCTTCGGCGTCAAGGGCGAA
Source organism: Arenimonas sp. SCN 70-307 (assembly GCF_001724815.1). GTDB lineage: Bacteria > Pseudomonadota > Gammaproteobacteria > Xanthomonadales > Xanthomonadaceae > Arenimonas. The sequence goes on from NZ_MEDO01000002.1 coordinate 35,386, forward strand.
CTCAAGCTCCTGTCCTGGACGGAGCCCCGCGATGCCCTGTTCCGCTACCAACCCTGGATCCTCCGCTCGGGCAACGCCGAGCGCGAGGTCGTGGGCGTGCGCGGCCGCGACACCGGCAAGGCGGTCATCGCCAGCTTCCCGGGCGTTGAAACCCGCGACCAGGCCGAGGCCCTGCACGGCACCGAGATCTGGGTGCCGCGCGACCGCCTGCCGCCGCCGGCGCCCGGTGAGTATTACTGGGTGGATCTCGAAGGCCTGAAGGTCGAGACCACCGAGGGCGTCGCCCTGGGCACCGTCTCGCACCTGTTCGAGACCGGCGCCAACGACGTGATGGTGGTGTCCGGCGAGCGCGAGCGGCTGGTGCCCTTCATCACCGGCCAGTACATCGTTTCCGTCGATTTCGAGGCCGGCAAGGTCGTGGTCGACTGGGACCCGGACTTCTGAGCCGCGGGCGCGCCATGCGCATCGACGTCGTCACCCTGTTCCCCGACTTCATCCAGGCCAGCGCCGCGCTGGGCGTGGTCGGCCGCGCGCAGGAGCGCGGCCTGCTGGCCGTGCAGGCCTGGAATCCGCGCGACTACGCCACCGACAACTACCGCCGCGTGGACCAGCGCCCCTTCGGCGGCGGCCCCGGCATGCTCATGCTGGCCGAGCCCCTGGGCGCCTGCCTGGCGGCCGCGAAGGCGGCCGACCCGGCCCCGGCGCGGGTCATCTACCTCAGCCCCCAGGGCCCGCGCCTGACCCAGGCGAAGGTGCGCGAGCTGGCGGCGCTGCCCCGGCTGGTGCTGCTCTGCGGCCGCTACGAGGGCCTGGACGAGCGCTTCATCGGGCGCGAGGTGGACGAGGAGCTGTCGATCGGCGACTACGTGCTCTCGGGCGGCGAGCTGGCCGCGGCCGTGCTCGTGGACGCGGTCGGCCGGCTCCAGGAGGGGGCGCTCAACCACGCCGATTCCGCCACCCAGGACAGCTTCGAGGACGGCCTGCTCGACTGCCCGCACTACACCCGCTCCGAGGCCACGGGCACCGAGGGGGTGCCGGCCGTGCTGCTTTCGGGCGACCACGCCGCCATCGCCCGCTGGCGCCGGCAGCAGAGCCTGGGCCGCACCTGGCTGCGCCGCCCGGACCTGCTGGCCCGGGCCCGCCTGGACAAGGCCGACCGGGCCCTGCTGGCCGGGTTCATCGAGCAGTGGCTGCGCGAGCACCCGCCGGGCGGCTAACCACTTTGCCTTCAAGGGCTTGGGCCGCTATACTAGGCGGCTCCACGATCAGCCAAGCACGGGCTCCGGGCCTCTGGCACGCACTTAAAACAACCATCAGAGGCGTAAGCATCATGAGCATCAACAAGCTGCTGCAGCAGTTCGAAGCCGAGCAGACCAGCCGCGTGCTGCCGTCCTTCTCGCAGGGCGACACCATCGTCGTCAACGTGAAGGTCAAGGAAGGCAACCGCGAGCGCGTGCAGGCCTACGAGGGCGTGGTCATCGCCATCAAGAACGCCGGCCTGAACTCGGCCTTCACCGTGCGCAAGATCTCGCACGGCTTCGGCGTCGAGCGCGTGTTCCAGACCCACAGCCCGATCATCGACTCCGTCGTCGTGAAGCGTCGCGGCAAGGTGCGCCAGAGCAAGCTGTACTACCTGCGCAACCTCGAGGGCAAGAAGGCCCGCATCAAGGAAGACCTGGCGGCCCGTTCGGCCGACTGAGCCACGTCGCCCGCTTCCAGCGAACGGCCGCCCCCGGGCGGCCGTTTCGCGTTGTGGCCCCTGCGATTGAGCAGCGCCACGGACGGGTCGTAGCATTACGCATGACCGATCAGAACACTTCCGCCGCCGACGTCCGCCTCGACGTCTGGCTCTGGGCGTCGCGCTTCTTCAAGACCCGCGCGCTGGCCAAGCAGGCCATCGCCGGCGGCAAGGTGCAGGTGGGCGGGCAGGGCGCCAAGCCCTCGCGTTCGGTGCGCGTGGGCGACGTGCTGGGCATCCGCCGCGGCGAAGAACAGTTCGAGGTGACGGTGCGGGGCCTGAGCGAAACGCGCGGACCCGCGCCGGTGGCCCGCACGCTCTACGAAGAATCCGAAGCCTCGCGCGCCGCGCGCGAGCAGGCGGCCGCCGAACGCCGTGCCGCGGCCACCGGCTACCGCCCGCCGCTGACCAAGCCCGACAAGCGCGCCCGCCGCCTGATCCAGGCCCTGGGCGACCTCGACGCGCTCTGACTCAGTCGTCCTCGCCGGCCGCGTACACCGGCAGTTCGGGCGCGCGCTGGAAGGCGAAGATCAGGTGGGTCTCGATGTGCGCCACTTCCTCGCGGCTGGTGAGCGCCGAGAGCGCGAAGTCGCGCAGGTGGTCGCTGTCGCGCACGCCCACGTGCACCAGGAAGTCGTCGGCGCCGGCCACGTGGTAAAGGCACAGCACCTCGGGCAGCGCCACCAGGTGCTGGTGCATGGCCTCGACCTGGGTGCGCGAGTGCCGCGCCAGGCGCACCGCCACCATCGCCTGCAGGCCGATGCCGACCGCCGCCGGGGCGATCTCGGCGTGGTAGCCCAGCAGCACGCCGGCCTCGCGCAGCCGCCGCACCCGCTCCAGGGCCGTGGACGGCGCCACGCCCACGCGCTCGGCCAGGTCCTTGTTGGGAATCCGCGCATTCTTCCGCAGGAGGCGCAGGATGGCGAAGTCCGTTCGGTCGAGGTGCATGGCTGGCCCCCTTCGGAGAAATAGTGTTCGGCCCGGCCGAATCGTAGCCCAGGCCGGGCGATAGTGCGGCTTTCCAGCCCGGGGAGGCCACCATGAACCGCATCGACACCCTGGCCGTGCACGCCGGCCGCGAGGATTTCGCCGCCCTGGGCGTGCACGCGCCGCCGATCGACCTGTCCACCACCTACCCGGTGGCCGACCTCGGCGTGGGCACCGAGAGCTTCGACGCGCTGGTGGGCGGCGCCGCCAGCGCCGCCAACCCGATCTATGCCCGCCTGCACAACCCGACCGTGGGCCGGGTGGAGTCGGCGCTGGCCACGCTCGAAGGCACCGAGGCCTGCGTGGCCTACGGTTCGGGCATGGCCGCGCTCACCGCCGTGCTGATGGACGCCCGCAGCCGCGGCGGCCACGTGCTGGTGGTGCGACCGCTCTACGGCACCTCCGACCACCTGCTGGCCTCGGGCCTGTGCGGCCTGGAGGCCGAGTTCGTGGACGCGGCCGAAATCGCCGCGCGCCGGCGCGCCGACACCGCGCTGGTGATCATCGAAACGCCGGCCAACCCCACGCTCGACCTGGTCGACATCCGCGCCGTCGTGGCCGCGGCCGGCGGGGTGCCGGTGCTGGTGGACTCGACCTTCGCCACGCCGGTGCTGCAGCGTCCGGCGGCGCTGGGCGCGGCCTACGTGATGCACAGCGCCACCAAGTTCCTCGGTGGCCACGGCGACGTGATCGCCGGCATCGTCTGCTGCAGCGAGGCGCGCGCGCGGCCGCTGCGCACGGTGCGCGCGGCCACCGGCGCGCTGCTGCACCCGCTGGGCGCCTACCTGCTGCACCGCGGCCTGCCGACCCTGGCGCTGCGCGTCGAACGCGCGCAGGCCAATGCCATCGAGCTGGCCAACCGCCTCGCCGCCCATCCCGCCGTGGCCCGCGTGCACTTCCCGGGCCTGGGCACCGTGCGCAACGCGCACCTGCTGGGCAGCCAGATGGCCGGCCCCGGCAGCCTGATGGCCATCGACCTGCGCGGCGGCTACGCAGCCGCGGCGGCGGTGATGGCGAAGGTGAAACTGATGACGCCGGCGGTGAGCCTGGGCTCGGTGGACACCCTGATCCAGCATCCGGCCGGCCTGACCCACCGCGTGGTGGACCCGCAGGCGCGGCTGGCCAGCGGCATCGGCCCGGGCCTGCTTCGGCTGTCGGTGGGCATCGAGGGCGTCGAGGACCTGTGGGCCGACCTGGCCCAGGCCCTCGAGGGCGTCGCGCTCAGCGCCGCGGCCTGAGCCGGCGGCGCATCGCGCTCAGGGGCGGAAGACCTCGCCGCCCTTGACCACGACGTCGACGCGCTTGAGCACGGTGACGTCCTCGAGCGGGTTGCCGCGCACGGCGATCAGGTCGGCATGCTTGCCGGCCTCGAGGCTGCCCACCTGGTCGCCCAGGCCCAGCAGGTCGGCGGCGTTGCGGGTGGCGGCGACGATGGCCTGCGCCGGCGACATGCCGTGCGCCACCATCAGTTCGAATTCGTCGGCGTTGCGGCCGTGCAGGCTGACGCCGGCGTCGGTGCCGAAGGCGATCTTCACGCCGGCCGGCACGGCCTGCTCGAGCGCCTTGCCGGTGATGTCGATGCGCCAGAGGATCTTTTCGAGCACCTCGCCCTGGTAGGCCTGCGGATTGGCGGCCAGGCGCTCGCGGTAGCCGTTCACCGTCGACAGCGTGGGCACGTAGTAGGCGCCCGAGCGGCGGAACAGCTCCAGGCCCTCGCGGTCGAGCAGGGTGCCGTGTTCGATCGAATCCACGCCCAGGCGCAGCGCCAGGTTGATGCCGTCGGCGCCGTGCGCGTGCACCGCCACCTTCTTGCCGTACATGCGCGAGGTCTCGACCACGGCGCGAGCCTCGTCCTCGAACATCTGCGCGCCCAGGCCGGCGCCGATGCGGCTGTTCACTCCCCCGGTGATCAGCAGCTTGATCACGTCGGCGCCCTGGGCCACCTGCGAGCGCACGGCGCGGCGGCAGGCATCGACGCCGTCGCAGACGTTGTTGCCCGAATCGAGCGACTCGTGCAGGTCGCTGCGGAAGCCCAGGCGCGGGTCGCCGTGGCCGGCGGTGGCCGAGATCGAGGTGTTGGCGGTGAGGATGCGCGGCCCGGGCAGCTTGCCGGCGTTGACCGCGTCGCGCAGCGCGCGGATCTCGCCGTCGCCGTCGCCGAGGTTGCGCACGGTGGTGAAGCCGGCCAGCAGGGTCTTGCGGGCGTTGTTGGCGGCCTCGAGCGCGTTGTCGGCCGGGCTGCGCTGCACCTGCGCCAGCTGGCCGGCCAGGCCGCCGAGGTCGTTGGTCAGGTGCACGTGGCTGTCGATCAGGCCCGGGAGCACGAAGTGCTGGCGCAGGTCGAGCACCTCGGTGCCGGCCGGCGCGCCGAAGGCCTCGGGTCCGACGTGGCCATCGCGCACCTCCTGCACCTTGCCGTCGCGTAGCAGCAGCGTGGCCGCGCCGCGCGGCGCCTGGCCGGGGCGGTCGAGCAGCTGGCCGGCCTGCACCACCAGCACGCCAGCCTGGGCGTCGAGGGCGGCGGCCAGCAGCGGCAGGGCGAGGATCAGGCGGCGCAGGGACATGCGGTGACTCCGTGGACGGTCGGTGATAGGGGCAAAACTAGCAGAACCGCGGCGCGCGCCGGTGAGGGCGGCGTCGCGGTTCAGCGCAGCTGCTTGAGGCGGTACAGCGCTTCCAGCGCCTGCCGGGGCGTGAGCTCGTCGGGCGCCAGCGCATCGAGCGCCTCGAGCGCGGCCGAGGGCGCCGGCGCGAACAGGCTGGGCTGCTGCGGCTGCTCGAGCGCGGCCGGGCTCATGCGCGCCACCGCCTGCGGCGCGCCGCGCTGCTCGAGTTCGGCCAGCGTGCGCCTCGCCTGGTCCACGACGATTCGCGGCAGGCCGGCCAGCGCCGCCACCTGCAGGCCGAAGCTGCGGTTGGCCGGGCCGTCCTTGACCGCGTGCATGAACACCAGCTTCTCGCCGTGTTCGATCGCGTCCAGGTGCACGTTGGCGATGCCGCTGCCGGGCTCGGCCAGCGCGGTGAGCTCGAAGTAGTGCGTGGCGAACAGCGTGTAGGCGCGGTTTTGCCCGGCCAGGTGGCGCGCGCAGGCCTCGGCCAGGGCCAGGCCGTCGTAGGTGGAGGTGCCGCGACCGATCTCGTCCATCAGCACCAGCGAGTTCGCCGTGGCGTGGTGGAGGATGTAGCTGGTCTCGGCCATTTCCACCATGAAGGTGGATTGGCCGCGCGCCAGGTCGTCGCCGGCACCGATGCGGGTGAGCACGCGGTCGATGGGGCCGATCACCGCGCGCGCCGCCGGCACGAAGCTGCCGATGTGGGCCAGGATCACGATCAGCGCGTTCTGGCGCATGTAGGTGCTCTTGCCGCCCATGTTCGGGCCGGTGATCACCAGCATGCGGCGGTCCTCGCCCAGCACGAGGTCGTTGGGCTCGAAGGGTTCGTCGCGCACCGCTTCCACCACCGGGTGGCGGCCGCGCTCGATGTGCAGGCCCGGCGCGTCGGCCAGTTCCGGGCGCGACCAGTCCAGGGCCTGGGCGCGCTCGGCGAAGGCGGCCAGCACGTCGAGCTCGCTCAGCGCCGCGGCGCAGCGCTTGAGCGGCTCGAGCCGCTGGTTGAGCGAATCAAGCAGCTCTTCGTACAGCGCCTTCTCGCGGGCGAGCGAACGCTCGCGCGCACTGAGCACCTTGTCCTCGAAGGCCTTGAGCTCCTCGGTGATGTAGCGCTCGGCGCCGGTCAGCGTCTGCCGGCGCGTGTAGTGCGTCGGCGCGCGCTCGGACTGGCCCTTGCTGATCTCGATGAAGTAGCCGTGCACCCGGTTGTAGCCGACCTTGAGCGTGGCGATGCCGGTGGCGGCGCGCTCGCGGGCCTCGAGGTCGACCAGGAACTGGTCGGCGTTGGTCGAGAGCGTGCGCAGCTCGTCGAGCTCGGCGTCGAAGCCCTCGGCGATGACGCCGCCGTCGCGCATCAGCACCGGCGGCTGCGGCACCACGGCGCGCGCCAGCAGGGTGGCGGCTTCGCCGTGTTCGCCGAGCTCGGCGGCCAGCGCGGCCAGGCGCGGCGAATCCAGCGGCGCCAGCAGGGCGCGCAGCGAAGGCAGCATCGCCAGGCCGTCGCGCAGCGTGCTCAGGTCGCGCGGCCGCGCCGAGCGCAGGGCCACGCGCGAGAGGATGCGCTCGAGGTCGCCGAGGCCGCGGAAGGCCTCGCGCAGCGCCTCGTGCGCGCCCGATTCGATGAAGGTGGCCACGGCGTGGTGGCGCTGGCCGAGCACGGCGCGGTCGCGCAGCGGGCGGTTGAGCCAGCGGCGCAGCAGGCGGCCGCCCATCGGGCTGACGCTGGAATCAAGCACGCCCAGCAGGGTGTGCTCGGTGCGGCCGTCGGTGCGGCTGTCGAGTTCGAGGTGGCGGCGGGTGGCGGCGTTGAGCGCGATGCCGTCGCCGGCCGATTCGAAGGCAATCGCGCTCAGGTGCGGCAGCTGCTGTTTCTGCGTCTCCTCGACGTAGGCCAGCAGGGCGCCGGCGGCGGCGGTGGGCAGCGGTTTGTCCTCGAGCCCGAAGGCGCTCAGGTCATGCAGCTTGAAGAAGCGCAGCAGCTGGCGCCGGCAGGCCTCGGCCTCGAAGCCCCAGGGCGGGCGGCGGCGCATGCCGGGCTGGTTGGCCAGGAAAACGGGCAGGCCGTCTTCGTCGGGCAGCAGCAGTTCGGCCGGCTCGAGCCGCGCCAGTTCGGCGGCGAGCTGGTCTTCGTCGGCGACCTCGGAGACCAGGAAACGGCCGCCGGCGAGGTCGGCCCAGGCCAGGCCGTAGCCCGTGCGGCCGCGGGCGACGGCCATCAGCAGGGTGTCGCGGCGCTCCTGCAGCAGGGCTTCGTCGGTGACGGTGCCGGGCGTGACGATGCGCACCACCTTGCGCTCGACCAGGCCCTTGGCCAGGGCGGGGTCGCCGATCTGCTCGCAGATGGCCACCGATTCGCCCAGCGCCACCAGCCGGGCCAGGTAGCCCTCCATCGCGTGCACGGGCACGCCGGCCATCGGAATCGGCTGGCCGGCCGAGGCGCCGCGCTGGGTCAAGGTGATGTCGAGCAGGCGCGCGGCCTTGCGCGCGTCGTCGTAGAACAGCTCGTAGAAATCGCCCATCCGGAAGAACAGCAGGATGTCCGGGTGCTCCGCCTTGGCGGCGAAGAACTGCTTCATCAGCGGGGTGTGCTGCGGGGCGTCCGTGGCGGGCATCCGGATGGCAAGGGCAGGGGTGGCCCTATAGTCTAGCGGCCATGGACAACCGCGCCGCGCTTCCCACCGACGACGACCTGCACGCCCTGGCCCTGCGCGTGGGCGAGGCCCTGCAGGCCCGGCACCTGATGCTGGCCACGGCCGAGAGCTGCACGGGCGGCTGGATCGCCAAGATGATCACCGACATCCCCGGCTGCTCGGCCTGGTTCGACTGCGGCATGGCGGCCTACAGCTACGAAGCCAAGCAGGCGTTGCTGGGCGTGCGGCCCGAGACCCTGGTCGGCCACGGCGCGGTGAGCCGCGAGACGGTGACCGAGATGGTGTCGGGCGCGCTGGTCAATTCCGGCGCCTCGATCGCGGTGGCCGTCACCGGCGTAGCCGGCCCCAGCGGCGGCACCGCCGACAAGCCGGTCGGCACGGTGTGGATCGGCTGGAAGCGCCGCGGCGGCTACCCGCGCGCCGAGGTCTTCCACTTCGACGGCGACCGCGACGCGGTGCGCCGGCAGACCGTGGCCGCGGCCCTGGAAGGCCTGCTGGCGCTGGCGGCCTGAGCCGGACCGCCGCCGGGGCTTGACAACCCGCCCGGGTTCGTTAGTAGTATTGCTACTAATGGACATCACCGACACCCAGCGCGCCATCCTCGCCTTCATCGCCGGGCGCATCGAGGCCGATGGCGCCTCGCCGTCCCAGGTCGAGATCGCCCACGCCTTCGGCTTCAAGGGCGTGCGCGCGGCCCAATACCACCTCGAGGCCCTGGAAGCCGCCGGCGCCATCCGCCGCGTGGCCGGCCAGGCCCGGGGCATCCGACTGGTGCAGTCCCCGGCCGCCGACCTCGTCCCGGCGGCCGGGGACGACCTCCTGCGCCTGCCCATCCTCGGCCGCGTGGCCGCCGGCATGCCCATCGGCGCCGACGCCGGCCACGACGGCATGGTGCTGCTCGACCGCGTGTTCTTCTCGCCGGCGCCCGACTACCTGCTGCGGGTCAAGGGCGACTCCATGCGCGACGAAGGCATCCTCGACGGCGACCTGATCGGCGTGCACCGCACCGCCGAGGCGCGCAGCGGCCAGATCGTGGTGGCGCGGGTGGACGAGGAAATCACCGTCAAGCTGCTCAAGACCGGCAAGGACGGCATCCGCCTTCTGCCGCGCAACCCCGATTACGCACCCATCGTGGTCCGCCCCGACCAGGATTTCGCCATCGAGGGCCTGTACTGCGGCCTGGTGAGGCCCAACCGGTGAGCCGAAGGCTGACCCTTCGCCCGGAATTCGCGTCTTCCGGCGCAATCTCGGTCCATGAGACTTTGGCCTCCTAAAGTGGCCGCCAACCCCAAACACACCCCGAGGAATCCGACGATGGACGAGAACAAGAAGCGCGCCCTCACCGCCGCCCTGAGCCAGATAGAAAAGCAGTTCGGCAAGGGCGCGGTCATGCGCATGGGCGACAAGTCCACCGAAGCGGCCGAGGTCATCGGCACCGGCTCGCTGATGCTCGACATCGCGCTGGGCATCGGCGGCCTGCCCAAGGGCCGCGTCATCGAGATCTACGGTCCGGAGTCCTCGGGCAAGACTACGCTCACCCTGCAGGCCATCGCCGAGTGCCAGAAGGCCGGCGGCACCGCGGCCTTCATCGACGCCGAGCACGCGCTCGACCCCACCTACGCGGTCAAGCTGGGCGTGAACATCGACGACCTGCTGGTCAGCCAGCCCGACACCGGCGAGCAGGCGCTCGAGATCGCCGACATGCTGGTGCGCTCGAACTCGGTGGACATGGTCGTGGTCGACTCGGTCGCCGCGCTCACCCCGCGCGCCGAGATCGAGGGCGAGATGGGCGACCAGCTGCCGGGCCTGCAGGCCCGCCTGATGAGCCAGGCCCTGCGCAAGCTCACCGGCAACATCAAGCGCAGCAACTGCATGGTCATCTTCATCAACCAGCTGCGCATGAAGATCGGCATCATGATGCCGGGCCAGAGCCCCGAGACCACCACCGGCGGCAACGCGCTGAAGTTCTATGCCTCGGTGCGCCTGGACATCCGCCGCATCGGCTCGGTCAAGAAGGGCGACGAGATCATCGGCAACCAGACCAAGATCAAGGTGGTCAAGAACAAGATGGCCCCGCCGTTCAAGGTCATCGTCACCGAGATCCTCTACGGCCAGGGCATCAGCCGCGAGGGTGAGCTGATCGACATGGGCGCGGACGCCAAGCTCATCGAAAAGGCCGGCGCCTGGTACAGCTACAACGGCGAGCGCATCGGCCAGGGCAAGGAGAACGCCCGCCAGTGGCTCAAGGACAACCCGGCGGTGGCCAAGGACCTCGAGTCCAAGCTGCGCGACAAGTTCGTGCCGGGCCTGGTGATCGGCGACGAGAACGCCGAAGCCGTCGAGGGCTGAGGCCGGCATGGCCGGCGCGCGCCGCGAGGGCGCCGATGCCTACCAGCGGGCCCTGGGCCTGCTGGTGCGGCGTGAGCACTCGCGGCGCGACCTCACCCGCAAGCTGGCCCAGCGCGGGGTCGAGCCGGCCGAAGCCGCCGCCGCGGTCGAGCGGCTGGCGGGGCAGGGCTACCAGGACGACCAGCGCTTTGCCGAGAGTTTCGCCCGTGATCGCACCAGTGCCGGCTACGGCCCGGTGCGCATCCGGGTCGAGCTGGCCGGCCACGGCCTGGCCGAAGAGGCCATCGCCGCCGCGCTGGCGGCCTGCGAGGCCGACTGGGCCGCCCTGGCCCGGCGCCAGGTCGAGCGCCGCTGGCGACCGGCCGAGCTGGCCGACCCGGCGCGCCGGCGCAAGGCTGTCGAGTTCCTGCTGCGCCGCGGCTTCGACCAGGGCGATGCCTGGTCGGCCGTCCGGGCCACGCCCGACGAAGACGCCGACCTCTAGGCCGGCATCGCCGCCGAAATCCACGCGGGCCCGGCCCGCGGGCTGGTAATCTTGAAGGTCTGGCCGCACCGTCTCCGGTGTGGCCCTCCGCCTCACTGCCAGCCAGCCATGACCAAGACCAGCCACCAGATCCGCCGGGACTTCCTCGAGTTCTTCCAGTCCAAGGGCCACGAAATCGTGCCCTCCAGCCCGCTCGTGCCGGGCAACGACCCGACCCTGCTGTTCACCAACGCCGGCATGGTGCAGTTCAAGGACGTGTTCCTGGGCGCCGACAAGCGCAGCTACAAGCGCGCGGTCAGCTCGCAGCGCTGCGTGCGCGCCGGCGGCAAGCACAACGACCTCGACCAGGTCGGCTACACCGCCCGCCACCACACCTTCTTCGAGATGCTGGGCAACTTCAGCTTCGGCGATTACTTCAAGCGCGACGCCATCGCCTATGCCTGGGAGCTGCTGACGCGGGTCTGGGGCATCCCGGCCGACAAGCTGCTGGTCACCGTCTACCACACCGACGACGAAGCCTTCGAGATCTGGAACAAGGACATCGGCCTGCCGCCCGAGCGCATCATCCGCATCGGCGACAACAAGGGCGCGCCCTACGCCAGCGACAACTTCTGGCAGATGGCCGACACCGGCCCCTGCGGCCCCTGCAGCGAGATCTTCTACGACCACGGTCCGTCCATTCCCGGCGGCCCCCCGGGCAGCCCGGACGAGGACGGCGATCGTTTCATCGAGATCTGGAACAACGTCTTCATGCAGTACGACCGCCAGCCGGACGGCACCCTGGTGCCGCTGCCGGCGCCCTGCGTGGACACCGGCATGGGCTTAGAGCGCATCGCCGCCGTGCTGCAGCACGTGCACAGCAACTACGAGATCGACCTGTTCCAGCACCTGATCAAGGCCGCGGCCGCGCTCACGAATACCAGCGACCTCGAGCACAAGTCGCTGCGCGTGATCGCCGACCACATCCGCGCCTGCAGCTTCCTGGTCGTCGATGGCGTGCTGCCTTCGAACGAGGGCCGCGGCTACGTCCTGCGCCGCATCATCCGCCGCGCCATCCGCCATTTCTGGAAGCTCGATGGCCTGAGCGCCGACGGCAAGTTCTGGCGCATGGTGCAGCCGCTGGTCGAGGCGATGGGTGAGGCCTATCCGGAGCTGGCGGCGAAGCAGAAGCTGGTCGAGCAGGCGCTCAAGGCCGAGGAGGCCGCGTTCGCGCAGACGCTCGACGCCGGCATGGCGCGCCTGCACGACTACCTGGCCGCGTCCGGCAACCGCATCAGGGGCGAGCAGCTGTTCCAGCTGCACGACACCTATGGCTGCCCGCCCGACCTGATCGCCGACCTGCTGCGCGAGAACGCCGACAAGGGCTGGGCCCTGGCCGACGGCGCCCTGGCCGAGTACGAGTCGCTGATGGACCAGCAGCGCGAGCGCGCCCGCGCCGCCAGCAAGTTCGCTGGCGCCACCGCGCTGCCGGCCGACCTGGTGGCCACGCTCAAGCCCACCGAGTTCCTCGGCTATGAAGCGCTCGAGGCCGACGGCTGCCGCGTCGTGGCCCTGGTGCGCGACGGCAAGCCGGTGCAGCAGCTGGCCACCGGCGAGGAGGGCATCGTGTTGCTCGACCACACGCCCTTTTACGCCGAGTCCGGTGGCCAGGTCGGCGACACCGGCGCGCTGCTCGACCCGCGCGGCGACCACTTCGAGGTGCACGACACGCTCAAGCTCAACGGCGCCTTCCACGCCCATGTCGGCCGCCTCGACCGCGGCACGGTGAAGGTCGGCGACAAGCTCTCGGCGCGCGTGGATGGCGAGCGCCGCCAGGCCGTGGTGCTCAACCATTCGGCCACCCACCTGCTGCACGCGGCCCTGCGCAAGGTACTGGGCGAGCACGTCACGCAGAAGGGTTCGCTGGTGGCGCCCGACCGCCTGCGCTTCGACTTCTCGCACTTCCAGGCCATCACCGGCGAGGAGCTCGAGCGCATCGAGGCGATGGTCAACGCCGAGATCCGCCGCAACGCCGAGGCCGAGATCCACCACATGGGCATGCAGGAAGCGCTGGATTTCGGCGCGATGGCCCTGTTCGGCGAGAAGTACGGCGAGCGCGTGCGCGTGCTGCGCATGGGCGAGTTCTCCACCGAGCTGTGCGGCGGCACCCACGTGCACGCCACCGGCGACATCGGACTGTTCAAGATCACCAGCGAGGGTGGCGTGGCCGCCGGCGTGCGCCGCATCGAGGCCGTCACCGGCGCGGGTGCGCTGGCCTACGTGGCCGAGGAAGAAAAACGCCTGGCGCAGGCCGCCAGCCTGCTCGGCGGCAACCCGCGCGACGTGCTGGACAAGCTCGCCCAGCTGCTCGAGCGCCAGAAGAAGCTCGAGCGCGAACTCGAGTCGCTCAAGGCCAAGGCCGCCGCCGGCGCCACCGCCGACCTGGCCGCGGCGGCGCCCGAGGTGGGCGGCGTGAAGGTGGTCGCGGCGCGCCTGGAAGGCCTGGACGCCAAGGCCCTGCGCGATGCCGTCGACCAGCTCAAGTCGCGCCTGCCCGAGGCCGTGATCCTCCTGGCCTCGGCCAGCGAGGGCAAGGCCTCGCTGGTGGCGGGCGTGCAGGGCGGGGCGCTGGGCCGGGTGAAGGCCGGCGAACTGCTTTCGCACGTGGCCGCCCGCATCGGCGGCAAGGGTGGCGGTCGCCCGGACATGGCCCAGGGCGGCGGCAGCGACGGCCCCGAGCTGGTGGCCGCGCTGGCCGAGGTGAAGGATTGGGTGGCGCAGCGCCTGGGCGGCTGATCGCGCCGCCGGCGCCGGTTTGCACCGCTGCCGGCCGCGAACTACCATCCGGGGCATGCCGCGCATCGTGCGCGGACGGGGAACCGCGGGGCGCCGCTCCGCGGGCCGGTGCAGGGACGTATCGGGAGGGAAGGGGATGCTGATTCTGACGCGAAGGGTGGGAGAGACCCTGATGATCGGTGACTCGGTCACCGTCACGGTGCTGGGCGTCAAGGGCAACCAGGTGCGCATCGGCATCACCGCGCCCAAGGATGTCGCCGTGCACCGCGAGGAAATCTTCCAGCGCATCCAGAAGGACGACGCCCCGGGTTCCGGCGGCGGGCCGGACGATGCGGGTTTACCCAAGCCCGGCTGAGGGCGTATCCTATGCGGCCGGTCGCGCCCCCAAAGGCACGGCCGGCAGCCGTTTTCCGGAGTGATGCCCGAGAGGCCGAAGGGGCTCCCCTGCTAAGGGAGTATAGGGTCAAAAGCTCTATCGAGGGTTCGAATCCCTCTCACTCCGCCACTTCCGAAATCGCCGCCCGCGGGCGGCGATTTTTCTTCCCGGCCCAGGCCGCGAACGGAAAGGAACCGGCGAGGGATGCCGCGAAGAAGTTTGTCGAAAGTATTGACGGCTTCCCGCACGTGTCCCATAATTTCGCTTCTGCGCGCCCGTAGCTCAGTTGGATAGAGCACCAGGCTACGAACTTGGTGGTCGGGAGTTCGAATCTCTCCGGGCGCGCCACTAATGCAAACAGGGTGCTTCGGCACCCTTTTTGTTCGGAGGACGGGGTTGGCCGGCGCATTGCGCCACCTTCCCCGCCAACCGTAAAGTGAGACTCCTGCGGCGCGCTTGCAAAGGCGTCGGGCTTCACCGCCGGGGTATAGCTCAGCCTGGTAGAGCGCCAGCTTTGGGAGCTGGATGTCGTGGGTTCGAATCCCTCTGCCCCGACCAGGCCGCTGTCCCCGGACCTGCGACCCGCATGGATGCGGCGCGGGCCGGCCGGTATCATCCCGGCAGGCGCCCGTAGCTCAACCGGATAGAGCACCGGCCTTCTAAGCCGGCGGTTGCAGGTTCGATTCCTGCCGGGCGCGCCAGGCGGGGGTGGCGGCAGGGGCAGGGTGGTTTTACATTGGTGGATGTAGCTCAGTCGGTTAGAGCATCGGATTGTGATTCCGAGGGTCGCGGGTTCGAGTCCCGTCTTCCACCCCAGTTCCAGGCACGGCATAATGTCGCGTCGCAGCCGCTTCGGCGGGAAGATTACGGGCCGTTAGCTCAGTTGGTAGAGCAGTTGACTCTTAATCAATAGGTCGTAGGTTCGAATCCTACACGGCCCACCATCTTCCCGAAGAATCGATCCCGCGCGGCGTTGCGAAAGTGGCGGAACTGGTAGACGCGCTGGATTTAGGTTCCAGTGGGGCAACCCGTGAGAGTTCGACTCTCTCCTTTCGCACCATCCGGCAACGGAGGCGCGGGGACGAGCCGGAGCTCCGCGGGTTTTTTCATTTTCGCGCCCAAGAAAAGGCGCGGTCGCAGGAGTGAACATGCAAGTCTCGCTTGAGAACACCGCCAACCTGGAACGTCGCCTCACCGTCAGCCTGCCGGCCGACCGCCTCGAGGGCGTCGTCGGCAACCGCCTGCGTGAGCTGGCGCGCACCGCCAACATCAAGGGCTTCCGCAAGGGCAAGGTCCCCACCAAGGTGATCGAGCAGCGCTTCGGCGCCCAGGTCCGCAACGAAGCCTTCGGCGAGCTGGTGCGCGAGAGCCTCGGCGAGGCCATCCGCCAGCAGGACCTCAAGCTGGCCGGCAACCCGGACATCCAGGCCGAGCCCCAGGGCGACGGCGGCGAGATCCGCTACACCGCCACCTTCGAGATCGTGCCCGACTTCGGCACCATCGACCCGGCCAAGCTGGAGATCGAGCGCGTCAACTCCTCGATCGAGGAGTCCGACATCGACGCGATGATCGAGACCCTGCGCCAGCAGCGCCGCCAGTGGGAAGACGTCGAGCGCGCCGCCGAGCCGGGCGACATGGCCCAGGTCGAGACCTTCGCCGAAACCGCCAGCGCGCGCGTGCCGGCCGAGGGCGTCGAGCGCGGCGCCACCGTCATCGGCTCGAACGTGATGTTCCCGGCGCTTGAGTCGCGCCTGGCCGGCATGAAGGCCGGCGACCAGGCCCAGGTCGAGGTCACCTTCCCGGACAACTGGCGCGTCGCCGAGCTGGCCGGCCAGCCGGCCAAGGTCACCCTGAAGGTCACCCGCGTCGCCGCCGCCAGGCTGCCCGAGGTCGACGAGGCCTTCATCAAGAGCTTCGGCATCAAGTCCGGCAAGCTCGAGGTGTTCCGCAAGGAAGTGCGTTCGAACCTCGAGCGCGAGCTCAAGGGCAACCTGATGCAGCGCCTGCGCGCCGAAGTGGCCAGCAAGCTCGTCGCCGCCTACAAGGACGTCGAGCTGCCGCCGCGCCTGATCGACGCCGAGGCCCGCTCCATGGCCGCCAACGCCACCCAGCAGGCGCGCCAGCAGGGCCAGGCCAACCTCGGCTTCGAGGCCGCCCAGTTCATGGACGCCGCCCGCAACCGCGTCGCCGCCGCCCTGCTGGTGGGCGAGGTCGCCCGCCAGAACGAGCTGCGCCTGGACAACAAGCGCCTCACCGAAACCCTGCAGCTGATCGCCTCGACCTACGAGGACCCGGCGCAGGTGGTCGAGCTCTACCGCAACGACGCCAACCTGATGGCCGGCCTGCGCAACCGCGTGATGGAAGAGCAGGTGATCGACTGGATCGCCGAGCGCGCGCAGTCGACCGCAAAGACGATGAGCTTCGCCGAACTGATGCGTCCGGCCGCCTGAGCGGCCACCACGTAAGGAGACGGGAATGGATCCGATCAAGGCTTTGAACCTGGTGCCGATGGTGGTCGAGCAGACCAGCCGTGGCGAGCGCGCCTACGACATCTATTCGCGCCTGCTCAAGGAACGCGTCATCTTCCTCGTCGGCCCGATCGACGACTACATGGCCAACGTCATCGTCGCCCAGCTGCTGTTCCTCGAGGCCGAGAACCCCGAGAAGGACATCAGCCTGTACATCAACTCGCCGGGCGGCGTGGTCACCTCGGGCATGGCGATCTACGACACCATGCAGTTCATCAAGCCCGACGTGAGCACCATCTGCGTCGGCCAGGCGGCCTCGATGGGCTCGCTGCTGCTGGCCGCCGGCGCGGCCGGCAAGCGCTACATCCTGCCCAGCGCCCGCGTGATGATCCACCAGCCGCTGGGCGGCTTCCAGGGCCAGGCCAGCGACATCGAGATCCACACCCGCGAGATCCTGACCCTGCGCGACCGCCTCAACGGCGTGCTGGCCAAGCACACCGGCCAGCCGATCGAGCGCATCGCCAAGGACACCGACCGCGACAACTTCATGGACGCCGAGGCCGCCAAGGCCTACGGCATGGTCGACGCGGTGCTCGACCGCCGCCCCGACGACACCGTCCAGGCCGGCTGACCGGCCCCTCCGAAGCCGCTTCCACGGCCCGTCCCGGCCCCGAAAGGGCCGGGACGTGGCCTTTTGGCGGCCTGTGATATTCTCGACCCCGACCCATTCCACCAGGGCAGCAACAGCATGACCGAAGACCGCCAGGGCCGCTCCGGCGACAGCAGCAAGATCCTCTACTGCTCATTTTGCGGCAAGAGCCAGCACGAGGTCCGCAAGCTGATCGCTGGCCCCAGCGTGTTCATCTGCGATGAATGCGTCGAGCTGTGCAACGACATCATCCGCGAGGAGCTCGAGGAGAAGGCGCACGCCGCCCGCAGCCACCTGCCCAAGCCGCGCGAGATCCTCGAGGTGCTCGACCAGTACGTCATCGGCCAGCGGCGCGCGAAGAAGACGCTGTCGGTCGCGGTGTACAACCACTACAAGCGCATCGAGAGCCGGATCAAGAACGACGACATCGAACTGTCGAAGTCCAACATCCTGCTGATCGGCCCGACCGGCTCGGGCAAGACGCTGCTGGCCGAGACGCTGGCGCGCCTGCTCAACGTGCCCTTCACCATCGCCGACGCCACCACGCTCACCGAGGCGGGCTACGTCGGCGAGGACGTCGAGAACATCATCCAGAAGCTGCTGCAGAAGTGCGACTACGACGTCGACAAGGCGCAGCAGGGCATCGTCTACATCGACGAGATCGACAAGATCTCGCGCTGGCCTCGGTGCCGCCGCAGGGCGGCCGCAAGCACCCGCAGCAGGAATTCCTGCAGGTCGACACCAAGAACATCCTGTTCATCGTCGGCGGCGCGTTCGCCGGCCTGGACAAGGTGATCCAGGCGCGCAGCACCGAGGCCGGCGGCATCGGCTTCGGCGCCAAGGTCAAGAGTTCCGAGCGCAAGGCCGACATCGGCAAGCTGCTCTCGGAAGTCGAGCCGGAGGACCTGATCAAGTTCGGCCTGATCCCCGAGTTCGTCGGCCGCCTGCCGGTGGTCGCCACGCTCGAGGAGCTCGACGAGGCGGCGCTGGTGAAGATCCTCACCGAGCCCAAGAACGCCATCACCAAGCAGTTCAAGCGCCTGTTCGAAATGGAGGGCGTCGAGCTCGAGGTGCGCCCGGATGCGCTGATGGCCATCGCCCGCCGCGCGCTCAAGCGCAAGACCGGCGCCCGCGGCCTTCGCACCATCATGGAGTCGGTGCTGCTCGACACCATGTATGAGCTGCCGTCGCTGGAGAACGTCAGCAAGGTCGTCGTCGACGAGTCGGTGATCAACCACCAGACCGAGCCCTACCTGATCTACAGCTCGGGCGCGCAGCCCGCGCCCAAGGCCGCTTCGGGCGACTGAACGGCCTCCCGCAAGTCCTTGAATGAAGGGCCGGTTTTCCCGGCCCTTCGCTTTTGGCGGGCCGGCGCTTGCAAGCGGGCCGCGCGGCCCCCATAACCTGAGCCTGAGCGGGGCCCCGCCCCCAGGAGCCGACCATGCAAGACACCGCCCCCAACGCCCACCTCGACCTTCCCGTGCTGCCCCTGCGCGACGTGGTCGTCTACCCGCACATGGTCATCCCGCTGTTCGTCGGCCGCGACCGCTCGATCAAGGCGCTCGACCTGGCCATGGCCGCCGACAAGCAGATCCTGCTGGTGGCGCAGAAGAGCCCCGACACCGACGACCCGGGCGCCGACGACCTCTACCGCACCGGCACCCTGGCCCAGGTGCTGCAGCTGCTCAAGCTTCCCGACGGCACCATCAAGGTGCTGGTCGAGGGCAGCTCGCGCGTGGCCATAGATGGCTTCGGCGAGCGCGAGGGTGCGCTCACCGCCACCGGCGCCGTGGTCGACACCGTGTTCGAGCGCGACGAGCGCGAGCTCGAGGTCACGCTGCGCTCGCTGATGAGCCTGTTCGAGCAGTACGTCAAGACCAACCGCAAGCTGCCGCCGGAGCTGCTCACCACGCTCTCGGGCATCGACGACCCCAGCCGCCTGGCCGACACCATCGCCGCGCACCTGGGCGCGCGCCTTTCCGACAAGCAGCAGCTGCTCGAGACCCTCGAGGTCGGCCAGCGCCTGGAGATGCTGATCGGCCTCGTCGACGGCGAGATCGACGTGCAGCAGATCGAGAAGCGCATCCGCGGCCGCGTGAAGTCGCAGATGGAGAAGAGCCAGCGCGAGTACTACCTCAACGAGCAGATGAAGGCGATCCAGAAGGAGCTGGGCGAGCTCGACGAGGCGCCCAACGAGCTCGAGGAGCTGACCCGCAAGGTCGCCGCCGCCGGCATGCCCAAGGCCGTGGAGGCCAAGGCGCGCACCGAGCTCAACAAGCTGCGGCAGATGTCGCCCATGTCGGCCGAGGCCACCGTGGTGCGCAACTACATCGACTGGCTGGTGGGCGTGCCCTGGAAGAAGCGCAGCAAGGTGCGCAAGGACCTCAAGGCCGCGCAGGACGTGCTCGACGCCGACCACTACGGCCTGGAGAAGGTCAAGGAGCGCATCCTCGAGTACCTCGCGGTGCAGTCGCGGGTGAAGCAGATGCGCGGCCCGATCCTGTGCCTGGTCGGCCCGCCCGGCGTCGGCAAGACCTCGCTGGGCCAGTCCATCGCCAAGGCCACCAACCGCAAGTTCGTGCGCATGTCGCTCGGCGGCGTGCGCGACGAGGCCGAGATCCGCGGCCACCGCCGCACCTACATCGGCTCGATGCCGGGCCGCATCGTGCAGAACCTCAACAAGGTCGGCTCGAAGAACCCGCTGTTCGTTCTCGACGAGATCGACAAGATGAGCATGGACTTCCGCGGCGATCCGTCCTCGGCCCTGCTCGAGGTGCTCGACCCGGAGCAGAACAGCGCCTTCAACGACCACTACCTCGAGGTCGACCTCGACCTGAGCGAGGTGATGTTCGTGGCCACCGCCAACTCGCTCAACATCCCGGGCCCGCTGCTCGACCGCATGGAGGTCATCCGCATCCCGGGTTACACCGAGGAGGAGAAGCTCGGCATCGCCCAGCGCTACCTGGTGCCCAAGCAGCTCAAGGCCAACGGCCTCAAGCCGGCGGAGCTCAAGATCAGCGAGGCGGCGGTGCGCGACATCGTGCGCTACTACACGCGTGAATCCGGCGTGCGCAACCTCGAGCGCGAGGTCTCCAAGATCTGCCGCAAGGTGGTCAAGGAAATCGCGCTCGCCGGCCCGCGCAAGCAGGGCAAGGCGGTGGCGATTTCGGTCACGCCCAAGAACCTCGACAAGTACCTGGGCGTGCAGCGCTACGACTTCGGCCGCGCGGAGCAGGAGAGCGAAGTGGGCCTGGTCACCGGCCTGGCCTGGACCGAGGTCGGCGGCGACTTGCTGCAGATCGAGGCCACGCTGCTGCCCGGCAAGGGCCAGCTCATCCTCACCGGCCAGCTCGGCGACGTGATGCAGGAGTCGGTGAAGGCCGCCTACAGCGTCGTGCGTTCGCGCAGCGAGCGCCTGGGCCTGGACGCCGAGTTCCACCAGAAGTTCGACACCCACGTGCACGTGCCCGAGGGCGCCACGCCCAAGGACGGCCCGAGCGCCGGCATCGCGATGGTGACGGCGCTGGTGTCGGTGCTGTCGGGCGTGCCCGTGCGCGCCGACGTGGCCATGACCGGCGAAATCACCCTGCGCGGCCGCGTGCTGCCCATCGGCGGCCTGAAGGAAAAACTGCTGGCGGCGCTGCGCGGCGGCATCCGCACGGTGCTCATCCCGGAGGAGAACCGCAAGGACCTGGCCGACATCCCGAAGAACGTCACCCAGGGCCTGGAGATCATCCCGGTCAAGTGGATCGACGAAGTGCTCGACGTCGCCCTGGTGCGCGCGCTGGCCCCGGGCAACGCGCCCGAGCCCACGCCGGGCACCGCCGAGGGGCAGGGCGACAAGGACGGCAAGGGCGCCACCCTGCGGCACTGAGCAAATGCACGAAAAACGGCTGGAAACCGCGAAAATATTGGGTTCCAGCCGTTGCGCGTGCCATGGGCCGCTGGTATAAATCCTCCATCCGCCGCGCGGCCCGAGGGCCGGACGGTGGCGGTACAGGTGGATCGGGGCGCCCCAGGCCATGGCCGGGCGCCCTCGATTATCAAACACGCGGGTCCTACTCGCTCAGGGAGTCAATAATGAACAAAGCCGAATTCATTGGTGCCGTCGCCGACGCCGCCGAGCTGTCCAAGGCCGACGCCGGCCGTGCCGTCGATGCGATGATCGAAGCGATCACCAAGGCCCTCAAGAAGGGCGACACCGTGACGCTGGTGGGCTTCGGCACCTTCTCGGTCCGCAAGCGCGCCGCCCGCCAGGGCCGCAACCCGCAGACCGGCGACACCATCAAGATCAAGGCTTCGAAAAATCCTGCGTTCAAGGCTGGCAAAGCCCTGAAGGATGCTGTAAACTGAGCGTCTTCCTTGGGAAGGGTGCTTAGCTCAGCGGTAGAGCGTCGCCCTTACAAGGCGAGGGTCGGGGGTTCGAAACCCTCAGCACCCACCAGGTAAGTGATACGCGGAGTGGTAGTTCAGTCGGTTAGAATGCTGGCCTGTCACGCCGGAGGTCGCGGGTTCGAGTCCCGTCCACTCCGCCATATCCCCAAGGGCGCCCCAAAAGGGCGCCCTTGTTTTTTCAAAGGCCCCGGAAGGCCCGGGGCTCCCACCGGACGGCATAGCGCACATGCTCCAGAGAATCCGAGACAAGTCCTCAGGCTGGATGGCTTTCACCATCCTCGGCCTGGTCATCATCACGATGGCGTTCTTCGGCATCGAGTCCTACTTCTCGCCCAAGATCGAAACCTATTCGGCCAAGGTCGAAGGGCCGGCCAAATACTGGATCTGGGGCAAGCCTTCGCGCGAAGTCAGCCAGGATGAATTCCGCCGCCGCTTCGAGGCCCAGCGCATGCAGGAGCGCGCCAGCCAAGGCGAGGCCTTCGACGCGGTGGCCTTCGAGTCGATCGACAACAAGCGCCGCGTGCTCGACGAGATGATCGACGAGCAGGTGCTGGCGCTGGTGGCCGAGCGCGAGGGCATCACCATCGGCGAGGCCGAGGTCGCCGCCGAGCTCAAGCAGATGCCCGAGTTCCAGGTCAACGGCGCCTACAGCGCCGACCAGTACCGCCTCGGACTGGCCGCGCGCGGCGTCACCCACGCCCAGTTCATGGCCAGCGTGCGCGCCGACATGGCGCGCCGCCTGCTGCCCTCGCAGGTGGCTTCCACCGGCCTGGCCACCGATGCCGAGCTGGGCGAGTTCCTGCGCCTCTCGCGCCAGGTTCGCGACATCGCCCTGATCGACCTGCCCACGCCCTCGGCCCCCGAGGCGCCGGACCAGGCCGCGCTCGAGGCGTGGTACGAGGCCAACGCCGCCCGCTACCGCAGCCCCGAGAAGGTCGCCATCGAATACGTGGAAATCGACGCCAACAGCCTCGACGTGCCCACCGTCGTCGACGAGCAGACCCTGCGCGCGCGCTACGACGAGCAGCGCGGCCGATACGTCACCGAGCCGCTGCGCACCGCCGCGCACATCCTCGTGGCCGCGCCGGCCGACGCCGATGCCGCCACCGACCAGGCCGCGCGCGAGCGCGCCCAGGCCCTGGCCGAGCAGGCCCGCGCGCCGGGCGCCGACTTCGCCGCCCTGGCCCGCGAGAACTCCGAGGACCTGGGCTCCAAGGCCGACGGCGGCCTGCTGGGCCCGATCGAACCGGGCCTGTTCGAGGGTCCGTTCCAGGACGCCCTGTTCGCCCTGGACGAACCCGGCCAGGTCGCCGACCCGGTGCGCACGCCCGACGGCTGGCACGTGATCCAGCTGGTGGACATCACCGCCGGCAGCTCGCGCAGCTTCGAGGAAGTGCGCGCCGAGATCGAGGCCGAATACCTGGCCACCGAGCGCGACCGCCGTTTCAGCGACCTGGGCAACGCCCTGGTCGAGCGCATCTACCGCGACCCGACCTCGCTGGGCCCGGCCGCGGAAGCCACCGGCCTCGAGGTCAAGCGCAGCGCCCTGTTCGAGCGCGGCCGCGGCGAAGGCATCGCCGCCATCGCGGAAGTGCGCGCCGCGGCCTTCGCCGACAACCAGCGCATCGAGCGCCAGGTGAGCGAGGCGATCGAGATCGGCCCCGGCCAGATCGTCGTGCTGCACGTGGTCGAAGTGGTGCCCGAGGCGCAGATCCCGCTGGAGGAAGTGGCCGAGCGCGTGCGCGCCGACCTGGTCGCCGACACCCTGTCGAAGGCTTCCGAGGCCCAGGCCCAGGCCCTGCTCGAGCGCGCCCGCGCCGGCGAGTCGCTGGAAACCCTGGCCGGCGAAGTCGGCCGCACCGTGGCCGAACTGCCGGGCGTCAGCCGCCAGGCGCCGCTGCCGCCGGCCCTTATCACCGAGGCCTTCCGCCTGCCGGCGCCGGTCGAGGGCGAGCCGAGCGTCGGCGTGGTGCGCCTGGGTCCGGACCGCCACGCGCTGCTGAAGGTCACCGCCGTCACCGAGGGCAGCCTCGAGGGCCTGGACGAAGAGACCCGCAAGGCGCTGCTGGGCCAGGTGGCCCAGGCCCGCGCCCTGGTCGAGGCCGAGGGTTACATCCGTGCGCTGCGCCGCGAGTACACCGTGACGGTGGCCGAAGCCCGGCTCTGAGCCCGGCCAGCGCACCCCGCGAAAGAAAAGGCCCGGACGCAAGTCCGGGCCTTTTTATTTCCAGCGAATTCCGTTGGACTCAGACGCCTTCGATGCCGGTCATGCCCAGGATGTTGTAGCCGGCGTCGACGTAGGTGATCTCGCCGGTGACGCCCGCCGCCATGTCCGAGCACAGGAAGGCGGCGACGTTGCCCACGTCCTCGATGGTGACGCTGCGGCGCAGCGGCGCGTACTGCTCGACGTGGCCGAGCATCTTGCGGAAGTTGGCGATGCCCGCCGCGGCCAGGGTCTTGATCGGGCCGGCCGAAATCGCGTTCACGCGGGTGCCCTCCGGGCCGAGGTTGAGCGCCAGGTAGCGCACGTTGGCCTCGAGGCTGGCCTTGGCCACGCCCATCACGTTGTAGTTCACCAGCGCGCGCTCGGCGCCCAGGTAGCTCAGCGTGAGGATGCTGCCGTGGCGGCCCTTCATCATCGGGCGCGCGGCCTTGGCCAGCGCGGCCAGGCTGTAGCTGGAGATGTCGTGGGCGATGCGGAAGTTCTCGCGGGTCAGGCCCTGCAGGTACTCGCCCTCGATCGCCTCGCGCGGGGCATAGCCCACCGAGTGCACCAGCACGTCCAGGCCGTCCCAGCGCTTGCCCAGCTCGGCGAACACGCTGTCGATCTGTGCGTCATCGGCCACGTCCAGCGGCAGCACGATGTCCGAGCCGCACTCGCTGGCGGCTTCCTCGACGCGCGATTTGAGCTTGTCGTTCTGGTAGGTGAAGGCCAGCTCCGCGCCCTCGCGATGCATGGCCTCGGCGATGCCGGTGGCGATGGAGCGCTGGCTGGCGATACCCACGATCAGGGCACGCTTGCCCGTCAAAAGTCCCATGTCTTCCTCCTGGTGCCACCGCGTCGGCGGTGGGAACGCCCTAGTTTCGCCCGCAAGCGGCCATACCGCCAAGCATGGAGCCGGCTCAGGGGTCGACGCGCAGTTCCTGGCCCGGGCGCAGCACCGAGCGGCCGTCGAGCCCGTTGAGCCGGAACAGCTCGCGCAGCGGCACGTCGTAGCGGCGGGCGATGGCCGAAAGGGTGTCGCCGCGGCGCACCACGTGGCGCCGGCCCTCGGGCTCCGCGGCCCCGGCCTCGCCCGCGGTCGTGTCGCCGGCATCCGCCCCGGCGGCGCCATCGAAGCGGCCCGCCGCGAGCAGGGTCGCCGGCGTGCCCGGCACCAGCACCTCGCGCGGCACGCCGGCGACGATGCGGCCCTGGCGGTAGGCGGGGTTGAGGCGGCGCAGCGTGGACGCCTCGGTGCGCAGCGCGACGGCTGCCTGGTCGAGGGTGCTTGCGCCCGGCGGCAATTCGACGCGCACCAGCGGCACGAAGCGCGCCTCCAGCGGCAGCTGCAGGTTCGCCGCCTCGGGCTTGCTGACCAGGCACGAAAGCGCGCGCAGCTTGGCGATGTATTCGTAGGTGACGTGCGGCAGCCCCGCTGGCTGGCGACGCTCACCGGAGGCACGCCGGTGCGCGGCGGCCTTGAATGCGCGTTCGATGCGGTACTCGCCGGCGTTGTAGGCCATGGCCATGGCGCGCCAGTCGCCGTCGAAGCGTTCCGACAGCGCCTCGAGGTAGTCGAGCGCGGCGTCGGTGGAAGCCACCGGCGACAGCCGCCCGTCGTAACCGGGCACCACGCTGATGCCGTGGTTGCGCGCCGTGCTGGCGATCATCTGCCACATGCCGGCCGGGCCGCCGGGGCCCAGCGCCTCGGGCCGGTACCAGCTTTCGACGATGGGCACGAACACCATTTCGCCGGGCAGGCCGCGGCGCTCGACTTCGGCGGCCACGTAGGCCATCAGCGGCAGTGTCTGCTCGATCTGGCGGGCGAAAGTGGCCGGGTGGCCGGCATAACGCTTGCGCCAGCGGCGGTTGGCTTCGCCGTTGATGCAGGCCGGCTGGTTCAGGCGCGCAGTGATGGAGGCGAAGAGCTCGGCGCCGGTGTCGATCGGGTCGGGCGCCACCTCCGGTTCCGGCACCGCCGGTGCCTCGACCGGCGCGGGCCGGGGCTTGGCGGCGGACGGGGCGGGCGGCGCCGGCTCGGGCGGCGCCTGCGCCGGCTCTGGGCGCACGGGCACCTGGCACGCAGCGAGCAGCAGCAGGGTCGGCCACAGGGCCAGGCGCAGGGTCTTCATCCGCTGAATCCATCCTTCCAGGCGCGCAGGGCGGCGAAGGCCTCGACGCGGTCGCGGGGTTCGCTCCCCAGATGCCGCGCAATCGCCGCGCGCACGCCCGGCGCATCCACGCGCAGGAAGGGGTTGCAGGCCAGTTCGCTGGCCAGGGTCGTGGGCAGGCTGGGTTCGCCGCGGGCGCGCTGCGCGTCGACTTCGGCCAGGCGGGCGTCGCGCGCCGGGTTGTCGGGCTCGGCGGCGCGCGCGAAGCGGCCGTTGGACTGGGTGTATTCGTGGGTGCAGCAGACCACGGTGTCGCCGGGCAGGGCGGCGAGCCGGTCGAGCGAGGCCAGCATCTGCGCCGGCGTGCCCTCGAACAGGCGCCCGCAGCCGAGGCTGAAGAGCGTATCGCCGCAAAACAGCACGCCGCCGCCGTGGAAGGCCAGGTGGCTGCGCGTGTGGCCCGGCACCGCCATCACGTCGAAGCCGAGGCCCAGCGCCGGTACCCCGACCCGGTCGCCCTCGCCGACCCGGGTCGCCGCGGCCGGGATGCGCGGGTCGTCCGGGCCGAAGCAGGGCACGGGGAAACGCGCGAGCAGCGCATCGACGCCGCCGACGTGGTCGGGATGATGGTGGGTGATCAGCACCGCCACCGGCCGCAGGCCGCGCGCGGCGGCCTCGAACACGGGCGCCGCGTCGCCCGGGTCGACCACCACGCAGGCGCCGTCGCCGCCGGCCAGGAGCCAGATGTAGTTGTCCTGGAAGGCAGGCAGCGCGATCGTGCGGAGCAAACGGGGTGACCTGGACGGCGCCGATGGCGCAGAATCGCGACCATGCCCGCGGCCCAAGCCCCCCGTCAACCCGACCGCCCCGCCGAGGCCTGGCTGCGCCGCGAGGGCTCGCTGGACCTGCTGCGCGAGATCCAGCGCCAGGCCATTCCCGAGCTCACCCGCGTGTTCGGCCACAGCGGCCTCTACCTGCGGCCCTGCGCGGCCCTGCCCGAGACCCTCTCGGGCAACATGCTGGCCCAGGTGCTCAGCCTGCACCGCACCGCCGGCCGCCTCGGCGGAGCCCTCGACTGCGAGGACGCGGCCCTGCCGGTGGCCAGCGGCAGCCTGTCGCTGGCCTACGCCCTGTGCGTGCTCGAGACCTCGCCGCGCCCCGAGGCCCTGGTGGGCGAACTGGCGCGCGTGCTCAAGCCGGGCGGGGTGGCGCTGCTGATCACGCTCAATCCCTGGGGGCTGGCGCGCCTGCGATGGTCCTTCCAGGGCCTGGAACCGGTCGACCCGGCGCTGCTTTCGCAGTGGCTGGCCGGCCGCGGCCTGGAGATCGAGCGCCAGCGCTGGCTGGGACCGATGTGGTCGCCGCCGCGCGCCACCGACCTGCAGGAAGCCCGCGCCGGCGGCCTGCTGGCCGGCCTGCGGGCCGGGCACCTGGTCGTGGCGCGCCGCCGCGAGGCCGGCCTGACGCCGCTGCGCGCCGGCAAGCCCGCCATGGCCCTGACGCCGGGGATGAGCGCCGGATGACGCCCGCGCGCAAGAAGGTCGAGATCCACACCGACGGCGCCTGCCTGGGGAATCCCGGGCCGGGCGGCTGGGCGGCCCTGCTGCGCCACGGCGGCCACGAGCGCGAGCTCGCCGGCGGCGAGGCGGCCACCACCAACAACCGCATGGAAATGATGGCGGCGATCATGGCGCTCGAAGCGCTCAAGTCGCCCTGCGAGGTCGACCTGTCCACCGACTCGCAGTACGTGCAAAAGGGCATCGGCGAATGGTTGCCGGGCTGGATCCGCCGCGGCTGGAAGACCGCCGGCGGCCAGCCGGTGAAGAACCAGGACCTGTGGATGCGCCTGCACGCCGCGGCCCAGCGGCACACGGTGCGCTGGCACTGGGTCAAGGGCCATGCCGGCCATGCCGAGAACGAACGCGTGGACCAGCTGGCCCGCGCCGAAGCCGAGAAGATCAGGGGATGATGCCGCGCATGCGCCAGGTCGTGCTTGATACCGAAACCACCGGCCTGTCCTGGGAGAAGGGCAACCGCATCGTCGAGGTGGGCTGCATCGAGCTGCTCGAGCGCCGGCCCACGGGCCGGCACTTCCATCGCTACTTCAACCCCGGCCGCGAGATGGAGGCCGGCGCGCAGGAAGTCACCGGCCTGACCCTCGACTTCCTGCGCGACAAGCCGCGTTTCGAAACCGCGATCGACGAGTTCCTGGACTTCATCCGCGACGCCGAGCTCATCATCCACAACGCCAGCTTCGACGTCGGTTTCCTCGACTACGAACTCTCGCTGGCCGGCGCGCACTTCGGGCGCATCACCGACCACGCCAGCGTGCTCGACACCCTGGCCATGGCGCGCGAGCGCTACCCGGGCCAGCGCAACTCGCTCGACGCGCTCTGCCGCCGCCTGGGCGTGGACAACGCCCACCGCAAGCTGCACGGCGCGCTGCTCGACGCCGAGCTGCTGGCCGAGGTCTACCTGGGCATGACCTCGGGCCAGGCCGACCTGGGCCTGGTGTCGCGGCTCGAGCCCGAGGCCAGCGCCGGCCCCGCCACCGGCCTGGCCGGCGCGACGGCCACGGCGCCGCGCCGGGTCCTGCGCGCCAGCGAGGCCGAAATCGCCGCGCACGAAGCGCGCCTGCGCAAGATCGCCGGCAAGGCCGGCCGGGTGCTGTGGCCGCTGCCCGAAGCCGCCGACAGCTGAGCCGGCTTGGTGGATAATCGCCCCGAGCCCCTGCCGCCGAGGTCGCCTTGAACGCCACCGTCCTGCTCACCTCGGTCGACATCCAGATCCCTGGCTACCGCATCCTGCGGCCGATCGGCGAAGGCGGCATGGCCTCGGTGTTCCTGGCGGTGCAGGAGTCGCTCGACCGCGAGGTGGCGCTGAAGGTGATGGCGCCGGCGCTGGCGGCCAACCCGGAGTTCGCGCACCGCTTCCTCACCGAAGGCAAGATCACCGCGCGCCTGCAGCACCCGAACCTGGTCACCGTCCACGACATCGGCCACCACGGCAACGTCTACTACCTCGCGGCCGAATACATCCCCGGCGGCACGCTCAAGGAGCGCATCACCGAAGGCGGCCTGGGCGTGGGGCAGATCCTCGACATCGCCGGCGACATCGCCGGTGGCCTGGACTTCGCCCACCAGAAGGGCTTCGTCCACCGCGACGTGAAGCCCGGCAACATCCTCTTCCGCAACGACGGCCGCGTGGTGCTGGCCGACTTCGGCATCGCCAAGGCGATGGACGGCAGCAACAGCTCCACCGTCGCCGGTACCTCGATCGGCACGCCCGACTACATGAGCCCCGAGCAGGCGCGCGGCGAGCCGGTGGACGGCCGCGCCGACCTCTACAGCCTCGGCGCGGTGCTCTACGAAATGCTCGCCGGCGCGCCGCCCTACCAGGCCGCCGACGCCTTCACCGTGGCGCTGATGCACGTCACCCATCCGGTGCCGGAATTGCCGGAGCAGTTCGCCTGGCTGCAGCCGCTGGTCAACGGCCTGATGGCCAAGGACCCCGCGCAGCGCTTCAACACCGGCGCCGCCTTCGTCGAAGCCATGCACAAGCTGGTGGCTTCGGCACCCCAGGGCGCGGTGGCGCAGGAAACCAGCGCGCGCCGCGGCGGCCAGCGCCTGTCGGGCGGCGGGGCGACCCAGCAGCGCACCCGCATCAGCGCGCGCGACGAAAAGCAGCGGCCGGCCTGGCTGCTGCCGGCGGCGGGCGTGGGCGGGGCGTTCGCGCTGGCGCTGCTGGCGTGGTGGGCGCTGTCGCCCGAGCCCTCGGCGCCCGCCGGCACCGACGCGACGACGAGCGCGCCGGCGACGCAACCCGCGGCCGGCGAAGCAGGGAAGGGACCGCTGCCCGCGGGCTTCGAGCTGCCCCAGCCGGTGGGCGTGGCTCCCAGCGAGGAGCTCGAGCGCCTGCTCAACGCCGGCGACGCGCTGCTAGAGGCGGGCACCGCGCCAGGCGACAACATCGGCCGCAAGCTCGATTTCCCCGAGGACGACAGCGCCCTGGGTTATTACCGCCAAGCGCTGGGGCTCGACCCGGACAACGCCCGCGCCACCGCCGGCATCGCCGGCATCGTTGCCTTCTACCGCCGTTATGCCTGGCAGGCCTGCGACCGCGGCCTGTGGACGCAGTGCCGGTTCTTCGCCGGCAAGGGCCTGGCGATCGACGAGGCCGACCCCTACCTGCGCCAGCTGCAGGACGCCGCGCTCGAAGGCGAGGGCGGCGGCCAGCCGGCGCTGCCGGCGCTGCCGGCGGGCTGAGTCGCCGCCAAGGGAAACGCGCCGCGCGCCTCAGCGCCGGCGCAGCAGCACCACGGTGACGTTGTCCGAACCGCCGCCGTCGAGCGCCGACGAGACCAGGTGGTCCACGCACTCCTGCGCCGACAGGTCGCTGCGGGCGAGCAGGGTGGCGATGGTGGCGTCGTTGACCTCTTCGGTCAGGCCGTCGCTGCACAGCAGCAGCTGCTGGCCCGGGCGCAGCTCGCCGGCCAGGGTCTCGACCTTGAGATTGTCCGGGTCGGTCACGCCCAGGGCCTGGGTGACCACGTTGCGGTGCGGATGTACGCGCGCCTGCTCGGCGGTGATCGCGCCCTGGTCGATCAGCTCCTGCACGTAGCTGTGGTCGGCCGAGAGCTGGCGCAGCTGGCCGTTCCACAGGTAGGCGCGGCTGTCGCCCACCCAGGCCAGCTCGAAGCGGTGGTCCTGCACGCGCAGCGCCACCATCGTCGTGCCCATCGGCAGGCTTTCCGAGCGCTGGCGGCTGTGCCGGATGATGTCCTCGTCGGCGCGGCGGATGGCGTCCACCAGCGGACGCCCGGCCCTGACCTCGCGCACCACCGCGTCGCGCGCCAGCGCGCTGGCGACTTCGCCGAACTCGTGCCCGCCCATGCCGTCGGCCACCAGCCACAGGCCCAGCTCGGCGTCGCCGTAGTAGGTGTCCTCGTTGAGCTCGCGCCGGAGGCCGACGTGGCTCAGGTGGCCGAATTCGATCATCAGAACTCCATCCGCAGACCCAGGGCCAGGTTGTACTGCGAGGTGCGGTCCCGGCCCATCAGCCGCTCGTAGTAGAAGAAACCCGAGCGGCCCTTGGTGAGCACCATAGACATGCCGAGGCCCAGGCGGAAGTAGTCGGTGTCGAGCGGGTCGCCCGACAGCACCATCGGCGTGGCCGTGGGGTCGTGCAGGAAGCGGGCCTCGAGCGCCTGCGGGTCGTCGCGGAACTCGTGCTCCCACTCCAGCTGCAGGTGCGGCATCAGCACGCCCCAGCTGGCGCTGTGGGTGTAGGTGAGCTTGCCGCCGAGCACGCTGGCCAGCGACTCGAGCTCGCGCGCGCGCACCTGCAGGCCCAGGCCACTGCCCGGGCCGGCGCCGAGCGTCTCGGTGATCTCGTCGAAGTCCAGGCGGGTGAACAGCAGGCGGCCATAGGGCCCGAAACCCCAGGCGCCGCGGTTGAAGTCGCGGCCGAAGGTGGCGGCCACGGAGAGCAGGTCGCCCTTGGAGTCGGACGTGGCCTGCTGGTCGATGCTGGTGGTGCCGCCGCCGGGCAGGGGCAGGGTGTACTGGATGCGGCGCAGCATCTCGTAGTCGTTGCGGCCCCAGGTGAGCACGCCGTCCACGTACCAGCTGTCGGGCTTGTACCAGGTGGTGTAGGCCGACACGCTCCAGCCACGCGTCTCCAGGCCGCCGCGGTCGCCGGGCAGGGTGGTGTCCTGGCGCGTCATGCCCAGCGAGCCACCGAACACCCAGCTGTCGGACCAGCGGTAGTCCACGCCGGCGGTGATGCCTTCGACGTCGAGGTCGTAGGCCGGGTCGACGCTGCCCGCCTCGGCCTCGGCGCGGCCGATGGTGGCGGCGGCGAAGAAGCCCCAGCGGCTGAAGTCGGCGCCGACCTCGGCCGGGTTGCTGCCCTCGGACACCGCGCCGGCCAGCAGGC
This sequence comes from Arenimonas sp. SCN 70-307, assembly GCF_001724815.1. GTDB lineage: Bacteria > Pseudomonadota > Gammaproteobacteria > Xanthomonadales > Xanthomonadaceae > Arenimonas. The sequence goes on from NZ_MEDO01000002.1 coordinate 67,118, forward strand.
CCAGCGACACCGGTCCCTGCGCCGTGTTCACCGCCAGGCCGCCGAAGGAGGTGCCGCCGCCACCGCCGGCGCGCAGCGCGGCGATGCGGGTCTTGAGGTTCTGGAACTGCGCCTGCGCGGCGGCCATGCCGGCGCTGCCCTGGGCCAGGGCGACGTCGAACATCAGCTGGTCGAGCGCGGGCGCCACGGTGGCGGGGTCGAGGCCGGCGGCGTCCACCAGCTCACGGCAGCGCGCCAGCAGGTCGAGCTGCTGCGGCGTGGGCGTGGCCAGCTGCGCCAGCGCCGGGCAGGCCTCGTCGATCGCGCGTGCCACCTCGAGCTGGCCCGGCCGCAGTCCGGAGATGCTGGCCAGGGCGCCATTGATGGCGAAGGTGGCCGGGGCCGCCGCCAGCGGCGAGCTGGCGGTCACGTCCACGGGACCGGCGGCGCTGAGGGTGACGGTATTGCTGGCTTCGCCGGCGGCCGTGGTCACCGACGTGGCGCTCGCCAGGCTGCCGGCCGACGTGGCCCAGTTCACGGTGGCGCCGGCGATCGGCGCGCCGTTGGCGTCGCGCAGCACCACCACCAGCGGTTCGGAGGCGACGTTGGCCAGCAGGGTCTGGGCGTCGCCCGAAACGATGTCGAGCGTGCCCAGCGGGCCGACCGCGAGGTTGAAGGTGACCGTCACCGCCGGTGCGTCCAGGCGTGCGGCGCTGACCGTGATCGGGCCCGGGGTGAGCCCGGCGGTGAGCGTGGCCACGGACTGGCCGTTGGCGTCGGTGGCGCCGCCCGGCACCAGGGTGGCGTCGCCGGTGAGCACCCAGTCGATGCCCACGCCGGCGGCCGGTGCGCCGCTGTCGTCGGCCACCACCACCAGCGGCAGGGCGTAGGCGTTGCCCGGCAGCGCGGTCTGGCCGTCGCCGCTGGCGATACTCAGGCCCGGAACCGTGTTGACGGTGATCGAGAAGGTTTGCTGGGACACGGCGCAAAAGGTGCAGCCGCTGTTGGCGAACACGGTGTACACGCCCGGCACCGTGGCGGTGAAGGTGGCGTCGCTCTGGCCGCCCGCGATCGTGCCGCTGGTGGTGAGGTTGCCGTCGCCGCCGGGCGGCTGGCCGCTGATCGACCAGAAGAGGTTGGTGCCGTCCGGCGCCGGCAGGCTGGGGCTGCCATAGGCCACGGTGAGCACCAGCGGACTGCCGGCATTCGTGCTCACCGCCAGCGGCGTGACCGCGGTCAGCGACACCGGCTCGACGTCCACGGTGAAGGGCACCGGCGGCACCGCCGCGCAGCCCTCGAGCACGAAGGCGACGGGGCACTGCAGGCTGGCCAGGAAGTTGTAGGCGCCCGCGGTGGGGATGTTCTGGGTGAACGTGGCGATGCCGCCGACGGGCGCGACGATGGTCGGCGTCGAAGGCACCGTGGTGTTCTGGAAGCTGCTCGACAGGCCGCCGGGCGCGCCGTTGAACTGCAGGCTGGTGGACAGGCTGAAGTTGCTGATCTGGTTGGTCACGACATTCGGCGCCGAGGCCGCGTCGTAGATGAATTCGTTGTTGGTGGCGAAGGCGAAGACCACGGTGTCGCCGGCGCAGCCGCCGCTGACGCAGGTGGCGGTGAGGGTGCCGCTGCCGCCGGGGTTGGGGCCGAGCGTGAGGGTGAAGTCGTAGGGCGTGTCGAGCGTGAGCGTGGGGTTGGTGGGCGCCTGGATCACCGCGCCGCCGGTGGTCTCGCCCGGATCGATCGCCAGCACCACGTCCACCGTCGCGGCGCAGGCGGTCTGCGCTTCGATGGTGAAGACGAGGTTGGTGCCGGCCGGACCGATCAGCGAGACCTGGCCGGTGGGGGCGACGAAGTCGCAGGTCTGCGCCCGCGCCGCGTCGCTCCACGCGAGCGCGAGCAGGGCAAGGCAGAGGGCGCTGGCGAGACGCCACGCGCGCTTGAGAAACGAATCAACCGTCCGTCGGCCCAACGCGACGCTGCCCGAAGAGTCCATCGCATTTCCCCTGTTTTGCGGCTATAACGGCGGCTCGAGTATAGCGGCTGGCGCGCCGCTGCAAGTGCCTCGGCGCGGGCCGCATTGCTTCCCACGGAGCCATGCCGATGAGCCTGCCAGTCGCCTGTCCTGTCCGGTCCCGCCTTGCCGTTTTGGCATCCGGTTTCCTCCTCGCCATGCTCGTCGGCTGGCCGGCCGCGCCGGCGCAGGCGGCGGTGCGCAACGCCGAAGACCTGATGATCGTCGACTGCCTGCTGCCCGGGCAGATCCGCAAGCTCGGCCGCCAGGCCACCTACCTCAGCGCACGCCGGCCGGTGCGCACCACGCAGGCCGACTGCGAGATCCGCGGCGGCGAGTACGTGGCCTACGACCGCGCCAACTACCAGACCGCGCTGAAGGTGTGGCTCGAGGGCGCGATGTCGGGCAGCGCCGAGGCGCAGAACAACGTCGGCGAGATCTACGCCAAGGGCCTGGGCACCGCGCCCGACTACGGCATGGCCTTCCAGTGGTTCCGCAAGGCCGCCGACCAGGGTTATGGCCGCGCTAAGATCAACCTCGGCTACCTGTACGAGCAGGGCCTGGGCGTGGAGCGCGACCAGGCCGCGGCGCTCAACCTCTACCGCGAGGCCTCGGGCATCGAGGACGAGCTGATGTACGCCTCGGTGGTGCAGGTGGAAATCCGCGCCCGCGACGAGAAGATCACCGGCCTCGAGACGCAGGTGGCGCAGGGCGAGGCCGAGTCGGCCGCGCTGCGCGAGCAGGTGCGCAAGCTGCAGGCCGAGCTGGGCCAGCGCCGCGCCGAACTGCAGAAGGCGCGCGGCGAACTGGCCGACACCCAGCGCCGCCTCGCCGAGGCGCGCCAGCAGCAGGACGACGACCTCACCCGGCTGCTGGAGAACCAGCTGCTGGCGCAGCAGGAGCAGATCAACGCCCAGCAGACCCAGCTGGCCTCGCTCGAGCGCCAGGCCGGCGCCGGCGGCGCGCTGCTGGCCGGCTCGCCGCGGCTGGAGATCCTCGACCCGGTATTCGTCGCCACCCGCGGCCGCAATACCGCGGTGTATCGCGGTGGCCCCGGCACGCGCAAGATCGTCGGCCGGGTGAATGCGCCGCAGCTGGTGCGCGAAGTCACGGTCAACGGCCAGGCGGCGCCGCTGGGCGCCAACGGTGCCTTCAGCGCGGAGATCGAGGTGCCCGCCGGCGGCGCCCAGGTGCAGGTGGCGGCCGTGGACACCGGCGGCACCCGCGCCCAGATCGAGTTCACCCTGCTGCCGCAGGCCGGCGCGGGCGGTGCCACCGCCTCGGCCGCACCGGCGCCGCAGCCGGCCGGCGGCCTGCCGCGCGGCGTCAAGCTGGGCCGCTACCACGCGGTGGTTTTCGGCAACAACAGCTACCGCGACGGCGGCTACCCCACGCTCAAGAGCGCCGCCAACGACGCCAACGCCGTGGCCGAGCTGCTGCGCTCGCGCTACGGCTACGAAACCACCGTGGTGCTCAACGGCAACCGCCTGGAGATGCTCAGCGCGCTCAACGACATGCGCGAGAAGCTCAAGCCCGAGGACAACCTGCTGATCTACTACGCCGGCCACGGCGAGATCGGCGCGGACGGGCAGGGCTACTGGGTGCCCACCGACGGCGCCAGCGGTAATCCCAAGTCCTGGATTTCCAACGCCGCCATCAGCGACGTGCTCAACACCATCGAGGCCCGGCACGTGCTGGTGGTGGCCGACTCGTGCTACTCGGGCACCATGACCCGCGCCTCGGTGCCGACCTTCACCGCCGCCACCATGCCGCCGGAAAAGTGGGCGCAGTGGGTCAAGGCCATGGCCGACGGCCGCAGCCGCACCGCCCTGACCTCGGGCGGGGTGATGCCGGTGCCCGACGCCGGCAGCGGCCAGCACAGCTACTTCGCCCGGGCCTTCCTGAACGTGCTGCGCGACAACAACCGCCTGCTCGAGGGCCAGCGCCTGTTCCAGGAAGTGGCCACCAGCCTGGCCCTGGGCTCGATGGATTCGCCCCTGGCGCAGATGCCCGAGTACGCCCCGATCCGCTACGCCGGCCACGAGAGCGGCGAGTTCTTCTTCCTGCCCAGGGGGGCCGGTGCCTCGACCGGTCCCTGAGGCTGGCGGCCCGGCCCGGGCGCCCCTATAATGGCGGGCCCGGCACCGTCTGCCACGGTGCCGGGCTCCGGAGAGGTGGCAGAGCGGTTGAATGTACCTGACTCGAAATCAGGCAGGCGTTTATAGCGCCTCGAGGGTTCGAATCCCTCCCTCTCCGCCAGATTCAAAGCAAGAAGGGGCCTGCAAGGGCCCCTTTTTCTTTGCCCCGCGCCCGGCGGCGTAAACTGTGGCCACTACGACGGAGAGCCAACCATGTCCGAGATCCAGGTGCCCGTGTCCTTCGGCGAGCTGCTCGACAAGATCGCCATCCTGCAGATCAAGTCCGAGCGCATGACCGACGCCGCCAAGCTGGCCAACGTGCGCGCCGAGCTGTCTGCCCTCGAGCGCACCTGGCTGGGGCACCCGGCCGCCGGCAAGGACATCGTGCGCCTGCGCGCCGAGCTCAAGGCCGTCAACGAACGCCTGTGGGTCATCGAGGACGACATCCGCCTCAAGGAAAAGGCCCAGGCCTTCGACGAGGAGTTCATCCGCCTCGCCCGTTCGGTGTACTTCGAGAACGACGAGCGCGCGCGCATCAAGAAGGACATCAACCTCGCGCTGGGCTCGGCCTACGTCGAGGAAAAGAGCTACCAGGACTACCGGGCCGGCACCACGCCCTGAGTCAGAGCCCGCGCTCGGCGCGCAGGGCCTCGAAGCGCTCGATCACCTCGCGCACCTGCACGAGGTCCATCACCCCCGGGAACTCCACGCGCTTGCCCCAGGGCAGGGCGCTGGCCGGCTTGCCCAGGAACTGGCGCGCGGCCGCATCGTAGTGGTTCACCGTCCAGCGCCGGTCCGAATACGGCCCCGAGCGCTCGGCGTCGGTGCAGGCGTGCAGGCCCAGCACCGGCGTGCCCATCGCGTTGGCCATGTGCGCCGGGCCCGAATCGGGCGTGAGCACGGCGCTGGCGCGGCCGAGCAGGGCCAACAATTGCTTGAGCGTGTCCTGGCCGACCAGGTCCAGCGCCGGCGCCTTCATCGCCGCCAGGATGGCGTCGGCGGTGTCGCGCTCGAGCGCGCTGCGCCCGCCGCACAGCAGCACCCGCCAGCCGCGCGAGGCGGCGTGGTCGGCGACGGCGGCGTAGCGCTCGGGCCGCCAGTTGCGCAGCGGGTGGCTCGAGCAGGGCGAGACGAGCAGGATGGGTTGCTCGCCCGGCAGTTTTTCCGCAGCCCAGGCGTGGGCGTCGGCCGGCACCGGCAGACGCCACTCAACCCGTCCGGGCGTGACGCCCAGCGGCTGCAGGAACTGCCGGAACGCGTCCTGCACGTGGTGGCCGCCGGCCGGGATGCGTTCGTTGATGAACAGCCCGTGGCCTTCCTTGCTGCGGCCGCGGTCGAAGCCGATGCGGCGGTCGGCGCGGATGGCGGTGGAGGCCAGGCCCGCGCGCAGCGCCAGCTGCAGGTTGAGCAGCACGTCGAAGCGGCGCCCCGCCAGCGCCTGGCGCAGCGCGCGCCAGCCGGCGAAGCCGGCCTTCTTGTCGAAGACCACGAACTCCACGCCTTCCAGGCCCTTGAGCAGCTTGGCCTCGCCCTTGCCGATCACCCAGGTGATGGGCAGGCCGGGCCAGGCCTGCTGCAGGTCGCGCACCAGCGCCACCGCGTGCACGGCGTCGCCCAGCGCCGACAGGCGCAGCAGGCAGAGCGAACGCGGCGCGGGCTTCACGGGCATTGGTTAGACTGACGGGATGGGAACAAGGCCGGCCATCGCCGCGATTGAAAAGACTTTCCGCGACGCCGGGGGCGAAGGGGCGATTGTGTTCGACCCCGCGCGGCTGCCGCAAGCCACGCCCGACTGGCTCGAGCGCGCGCACTGGGGCGAGGCCGCGCAGCCGGTGGCCGAGGGCGGCCGCGGCGCCGCCTGGTTCGTCAGCGGCGAGTTCGGGCAGGCCGTGCTGCGCCACTACCGCCGCGGCGGCATGGCCCGCCACCTGAGCACCGAGCGCTACCTGTGGCTGGGCCCGGATCGGGTACGCAGCCTGCGCGAATTCCGCCTGATGGCCGAACTGCACGCCGCCGGCCTGCGCGTGCCGGCGCCGCTGCTGGCCGGCTACCGCCGCCAGGGCCTGGGCTACCGCGCCGCCATCCTGGTCGAGCGCATCCCCGCCGCGCGCCCGCTGCACGACTGGCTGGGCGAGCCCGGCGCGCGCGCCTGGGAGGCGGCCGGCCTGAGCATCGCCCGCCTGCACCATGCCGGCGTCGACCACGCCGACCTCAATGCCCACAACGTGCTGCTCGACGCCGAGGGCTGGGCCTGGCTGATCGATTTCGACCGCGGCCGCCGCCGTCCGCCCGCCGCCGCCTGGCGCGAAGCCAACCTGGCGCGGCTGGCGCGCTCGCTGGCCAAGCTGGCCGGTCGCGGCGCCGATGACGCCTGGAAGGGCGGCTATGCGCGCCTGCGCCAGGCCTACGACGACGCCTACCGCCACGCCGGCGACCACGCGCAGGTGCAGCCATGAGCTGGAGCCTTCATTTCCTCGGCGTCGGCAATTCCTCCTCGGCCGTCGAGCTCGGCTCGGCCTCGGCCGTGCTCGAGCAGGGGGGCGAGCCGCGCCTGATGATCGACTGCGGCCACGAGGCGCTCACCGCCTACGCCGCGCACTACGGCGCCGTGCCCGAGGCGGTGTTCATCACCCACGTGCACATGGACCACGTGGCCGGACTCGAGCGCCTGTTCTTCGCCACCTATTTCGATCCGGCGCGGCGCGGGCGCGTGCGCCTGTACGTGCCGGTGGGCGTGCTGCCGCACCTGCAGGCGCGGCTGGCCGACTACCCCGGCGTGGTGGCCGAGGGCGACGCGAACTGGTGGGACGCCTTCCAGCTGGTGCCGGTGAGCCGCGGTTTCTGGCACCGCGGCCAGTGGTTCGACGTCTTCCCCGTGCGCCATCACCTGCCCGACACCGCCTTCGGCCTGCGCCTGCCGGGCAGCCTGGTGTGGACGGGCGACACGCGCCCGATCCCGGAGATGCTGGCCAAGTTCGCCGGTGCGGGTGAAATCGTCGCGCACGACTGCGCGCTGCACGGCAACCCCTCGCACAGCGGCCTGGACGACCTCGAACGCGAATACCCGGCGGGCCTGCTGGCGCGCTGCGTGCTCTACCACTACGCCTCGCTGGCCGATGCCGAAGCCATGCGCGCGCGTGGCCATCGCGTGGCCGCGCCGGGCGAGCGCCTGGCCCTGGCCGAGCCGCTGCCGCCGCCGGGGCAGGGCGGCACGCCGCAATGAACGCGCTGGCCGCCGAGGCGCTGGCGCCGCTCGACCGCCTGGGTCGCCCGCTGCGCGACCTGCGCGTGTCGCTGGTGGAAACCTGCAACTTCCGCTGCCCCTACTGCATGCCCGAAGGCGCGACGCCCGCCAACGAGGTGCTCGACCGCGCCTCGCGCCTGGACTTCGACGAAATCGAAACCGCCGTGCGCGGCTTCGCCCGCCTCGGCGTGAGCAAGCTGCGCCTGACCGGCGGCGAACCGCTGCTGCGCCGCGACCTGCCCACGCTGGTGGCGCGGCTGGCGAAGGTGCCCGGCATCGAGGACATCGCGCTCACCACCAACGGCTCGCTGCTGGCCGGCCAGGCGCGGGCGCTGCGCGCCGCCGGCCTGCACCGGTTGACGGTGAGCCTGGATGCGCTCGACCCGGCGCTGTTCCACACGCTCTCGGGCAACCGCGGCGAGCTGGACGACGTGCTGGCCGGCATCGCCGCCGCCGAGGCCGCGGGCTTCGGCGCGCTGAAGATCAACTGCGTGGTGCAGCGCGGCGTCAACGAATCGCAGGTGCTGCCGCTGGCGGCGCACTTCCGCGGCACGCCGCACGTGCTGCGCTTCATTGAGTACATGGACGTGGGCACCTGCAATGGCTGGCGCCCCGGCCAGGTGGTGCCCTCGCGCGAGCTGCACGCGGCCATCCACGCGCGCTGGCCGCTGCGGCCGCTGCAGCCGGGCTACCGCGGCGAAGTGGCGGCGCGGCATGCCTACGCCGACGGCGCCGGCGAGATCGGTTTCGTCAGCTCGGTGAGCGAGCCCTTCTGCGGCGACTGCCACCGCGCCCGCCTCTCGGCCGACGGCCAGCTCTTCACCTGCCTGTTCGCGGCCCGCGGCGCGCCGCTGCGCGAGCACATCGCGCAAGGCGACGAGGCCCTGGCCGCGCACGTGGCCGGGCTGTGGCGCCAGCGCGGCGACCGGCACAGCGAGCAGCGCGCCGAAACCGCGCGCCCCTCGCGGCGCATCGAGATGTTCTACATAGGCGGCTGACCCCATGGCCAGGAAAAAGCTCACCCACCTCGACGCCCAGGGCCGCCCGGCCATGGTGGACGTCTCCGCCAAGCCGGCCACCGCGCGCGAGGCCGTGGCCGAGTGCCGCGTGCGCTTCCCGGCGGCGGTGGCGCAGGCGCTGCGCAAGGGCGGCATGAAAACCGGCAAGGGCGCGGTCGTGGACACCGCCATCATCGCCGGCACGATGGCGGTCAAGCGCACGCACGAGTTGGTGCCGTTCTGCCACCCGCTGCCCATCGATGGCTGCCGCTTCGACGTGGCCTGGAGCGGCGAGGCGGTGCTGCGCATCGAATGCGGCGTGCGCACCACCCACCGCACGGGCGTGGAGATGGAGGCGCTGACCGGCGCCACCGTGGCCGCGCTGACGGTGTACGACATGTGCAAGGCGCTCTCGCACGCCATCGTGATCGGCCCGGCGAAGCTGCTGGCCAAGCGTGGCGGCAAGCGCGACGTGGGCAAGGCGCGGGCATGAGCATCACGGTGCTGTACTTCGCCAGCCTGCGCGACGCCGCCGGCGTGGCCAGCGAGACGCTGCCGCTGCCGGCGTCGCTGCCGGCACTGTACGAGGCGCTGCGCACCCGCCACGGCTTCGCGCTGGCGCGCGAGCGGCTGCGCGTGGCGATGGACGGCGAGTTCGTGGCCTGGGACACGCCGCCGCGCGAGGGCGCGGAAGTGGCCTTCATCCCGCCGGTGTCGGGCGGATGAAGCGCTTCGCGCTCAGCGACGCTGCGTTCGACCTCGCCCCGCTGCGCGCGCGGCTGCTGTCACCGCGCGCCGGCGCCTTCGCCACCTTCGAGGGCTGGGTGCGCGACCATCACGGCGGCCGCGGCGTGCTGGGCCTTCGCTACGAGGCCTACGCGGCGCTCGCCGAAGCGGAAGGCGAACGCATCCTCGCCGAGGCCGTGCAGCGCTTCGACATCGTCGAGGCCGTCGCCATCCACCGCACGGGCGAGCTGGCCATCGGCGACCTCGCCGTCTGGGTCGGCGCCAGCGCCGCGCACCGCGGCCCGGCCTTCGACGCCTGCCGCTGGATCATCGACGAAGTGAAGTCACGCGTGCCCATCTGGAAGCACGAACGCTACGCCGACGGCCAAAGCGAATGGCTGCATCCGACCTGAGCGTCCAGCCGCGAAGCCCCCCTTGGTAAGGGGGGCGCGCCGACAGGCGCGGGGGATCGGGAGGGCGGACTGGGGCCCGAGGTTTGCGCAGCAAACCTTGGGAACCGCTCGGGCGAAGCCCGAGAAAGGGGCGGTAGCCCCGCCGGTTGTCACCCGGCACCCGCATCATCCAATACCGTTGCTGCCTTCCGGCCCTGGCGGGGTTTTCGGACTAGCGTCGCGGGAGGCCGACGGGGCCACCATTGAAGCGAACGGCGCGCCTACCGGGCGCGCCGCTGGAAGATGGCGGAGAGAGAGGGATTCGAACCCTCGATACGGGGTTTAGCCGTATACACACTTTCCAGGCGTGCTCCTTCAACCACTCGGACATCTCTCCGCAGAGATAAGCGCCTGAAACAAGGGCGGAATCATACCCGTCCGGGCCCACCGCCACAAGCGCGCCGGTGCGCCGGGCTGGCCGGGGGGCAGGGGGGTTGGCACAATGGGGCGCGTCGGTCCCGACCTGCCGAAGAGAGCCTGGATGTCCTACCTCGTGCTTGCCCGCAAATGGCGCCCCCGGCGTTTCGCCGAGCTGGTCGGGCAGGAACACGTCGTGCGGGCGCTGTCGAACGCGCTCGAGACCGGCAAGGTGCACCACGCCTTCCTGTTCACCGGCACCCGCGGCGTGGGCAAGACCACCATCGCCCGCATCTTCGCCAAGTCGCTCAACTGCGAGCGGGGCGCCGGCGCCGAGCCCTGCGGCGAGTGCGGCGCCTGCCAGGACATCGACGCCGGCCGCTACGTGGACCTGCTCGAGATCGACGCCGCCTCCAACACCGGCGTCGACGACGTGCGCGAGCTGATCGACAACGCCCAGTACATGCCGGCGCGCGGCCGCACCAAGGTCTACCTGATCGACGAAGTGCACATGCTGTCCAAGAGCGCGTTCAACGCGCTGCTCAAGACGCTCGAGGAGCCGCCCTCGCACGTGAAGTTCCTGCTGGCCACCACCGACCCGCAGAAGCTGCCGGTGACCGTGCTCTCGCGCTGCCTGCAGTTCAACCTGCGCCGGCTCGAGCTGGGCCAGATCGGCGGCCAGATGACCCGCATCCTCGCGGCCGAGGGCATCGCCGCCGAGCCCGGCGCGATCGACCTGCTGGCCCGCGCCGCCGACGGCAGCCTGCGCGACGGCCTGTCGCTGCTCGACCAGGCCATCGCCTATACCGGTGGCCAGCTGGGCGAGGCGGCGGTGACGGCCATGCTGGGCACGGTCGACCGCGGCCAGGTCGACGGCCTGCTCGAGGCGCTCGCGGCCGGCGACGGCGCCGCGCTGATGCAGCGGGTCGAGGCCATGGCCTCGTTCTCGCCCGATTTCGGCCACGTGCTCGAGGACCTGGCCGTGGCCCTGCACCGCATCCAGCTCGAGCAGCTGGTGCCCGGCGCCTCCGGCGAGGCGCTGGCGCCCGCGCTGGCGGCGGTGGCCGCGTCGCAGCCGCCGGAGCTGGTGCAGCTTTGGTACCAGATGGCCGTCTCCGGCCGCCGCGACCTGGGCATCGCGCCCAGCCCGCGCGTGGGCTTCGAGATGAGCCTGCTGCGCATGCTGGCCTTCCGGCCGGCGGGCGAGGGTGGCGGCGCGCGCCCGGGGCCGGTCGTCTCGACCGAGGCCCCGCCTTCGCGTGCCAGCGGCAGCCGCACGGCGCCGCCAATGCCTTCCTTCGCGGATCCGCCGCGCCCCGAACCGCCCCGCCACGAACCCGCGCCGCCGGCGCCGGCCGCGGCGCCCACGCGCAGCGGCGCCCGCCTCGCCAGCGCCGAAGACTGGCTCGACCTGGTCGCCGATGCCGGCCTGCGCGGCCCGGTGCGCGAGCTGGCGGCGCACTGCGCCTTCTGTGCCTACGCCGACGGCGTGCTTTCGCTCTCGCTGCCCGACAGCTTCGACCACCTGCGCAGCGACTCGCTGCTGCGACAGCTGGCCGCCGCGCTCGCGCCGCACCTGGGCGCCGAGCCCAAACTGCGCTTCGAGGCGGCCCGCGCCGCCGCCGGCGAAACCCTGCACGACCGCACCCAGCGCCAGCGCGGCGAGCGCCAGGCCGGCGCCGAGGCCGATTTCCTCTCCGACCCGGTCGTGGCCCAGCTGGTGAAGCAGGGCGCCACGCTCGTCCCCGATTCCATCCGTCCCCTGGACGACCACTGACACGAAGGAAGACACCATGCGAGGCAACATCGCCCAACTCATGCAGCAGGCCCAGCGCATGCAGGACAACCTCAAGAAGGCCCAGGAAGAGCTGGGCAGCCTCGAGGTGCAGGGCCAGTCCGGCGGCGGCATGGTCAAGGTCACCCTGACCGGCAAGATGGAGTGCCGCGCGGTGCGCATCGATCCGTCGGCGCTTTCGGACGCCGAGATGCTCGAGGACCTGGTCACCGCCGCCTTCAACGACGCGGTGAACAAGGCCAACGAGGAAAGCCAGAAGCGCATGTCCGCGGCCACGGCCGGCATGCCGATCCCGCCGGGCATGAAGATCCCGGGCCTGTTCTGAGCCGCGCGTGAGCGCCTCGCCGCTGCTGTCGCAGCTGATCGAGGCCCTGCGCTGCCTGCCGGGCGTCGGCAGCAAGTCGGCCCAGCGCATGGCCTACCACCTGCTCGAGCGTGACCGCGAGGGCGGCTTGCGCCTGGCCGCCGCGCTGGCCGAGGCGGTGGAAAAGGTGGGCCACTGCGAGTCGTGCCGCGACTTCAGCGAAACGCCGCTGTGCGCGCTCTGCGCCAGCGCCTCGCGCGAGCGCGGCCTGCTGTGCGCCATCGAATCGCCGGCCGACCGCCTGGCCATCGAAACCGCCACCGGCTACCGCGGCCTGTATTTCGTGCTCCAGGGCCGGCTCTCGCCGCTCGACGGCATCGGCCCGAAGGAACTGGGCCTGGACAAGCTCGCCGCGCGCCTTGCGCAGGGCGAGGTGCGCGAGCTGATCATCGCCACCAACCCCACCGTCGAGGGCGAGGCCACCGCGCACTACCTGGCGCAGCTGGCGCGGCAGGCGGGGGTCACTCCCAGCCGGCTGGCGCACGGCCTGCCGCTGGGCGGCGAACTCGAGTACGTCGACCGCGGCACGCTCGCGCACGCCTTCGGTTCACGCAGCGAAATCCCTTCCTGAGGAGCGGCCATGGCCACGATTTTCGACAAGATCATCGCCCGGGAGATCCCCGCCGACATCGTTTACGAAGACGAGCAGGTGCTGGCCTTCCGCGACATCAATCCGCAGGCGCCGGTGCACGTGCTGTTCATTCCGAAAAAGCCCGTCGCCACGCTCAATGAGCTGGCCCCGGGCGACGAGGCGCTGGCCGGCCGCCTGGTGCTGGCGGCCGCGGCTTATGCAAAGCGCGAAGGATTTGCCGAGAAGGGCTACCGCGTGGTGTTCAACACCAATGGCGACGGCGGGCAGAGCGTGTACCACATCCACCTGCACCTGCTGGCCGGGCGGGCGATGCACTGGCCGCCCGGCTGAGGCCGGGGCTTACCAGAAGAACGGGTGGCGCTCGACGATGACGTCCACGTCCTTGCGCTCGGGCCACAGGTAGATCACCTGAGCGTCGACCTGCGGGTAGCGGTAGTCGTACTCGCCGACCTTACGCGACTCGAAGCCGGTGACCTGGCCGGTGATGGTGACCTCGCGGCCCGGCTTGAACACTTCCGGGTCGTAGAAGCCGGCGCGGCAGGCGATGAAGCGGCCGTCGCTCTGGTCGCGGTTGACCGGACGGCCATCCCTGCCCAGGCGCACGGCGACGATCTCGAAGCAGCTCTGCGCCGCCAGCGGCTCGACCCTCACCACGCGGCCGCCCCAGCGCACCTGGTCGCCGACGGCGCCCGAGCGCACCAGCTCGCCCGGCGCGACCGGCGCGAAGGCACCCTGCAGCGGCTTGGGCGCGCTGACGCAGCCGGCCAGGGCCAGCGAAGCAAGCAGGGGAACGAACAGCGTGGTGCGGGACGACGGACGCTTCATGGCAGGTCTCCGTTAGCGGGGTTTCCGGGCGGGTCGGAAGGCCTTGAGATCGGCGATGAGTTGCCGCCGCGCTTCCCCGTCCAATCCGTCCGGAGCGTATCGATCGGCAGCATAACGCCGGCTGAGTGAAACCAGGGTTTCCGACTGGCCGGGCAGGGCCTCCGACAGCCGGCGTCCGTAGGCCAGCGGTGGCTCCGAGGGCGCCTTGCCCAGGCCCGCCCGGCGCAGCCGTTTGGCGAACTCCAGCCAGGCCGCCACCAGCGGGTCGCGGCTGGCCGGCTGGCCGCGCATCAGGTACCACAGCGTCAGCAGCATCACCGCGCCGGCGCCGATTGCGAAGGCCAGGCCGAGCTGGCCGGCGCTGGCCTGGTCGATGCCCAGCGGGCGGAACAGGCGGGCCTGGCGGTCGGCGTCGAAGGACAGCACCAGCTCGTTCCAACTGCGCCGCGCCCAGTCGGCCAGGTCGCGCACCGGGGTAAAGGCCTCGGGCAGCAGCGCTTCGGCGCGCTGGCGGTCCTCGATGGTGTCGAGGATGCGCACGGGCGCGACGGCGGCGGTCGGGTCCACGCGGGTCCAGCCGCGGCCCTCGAGCCACACCTCGTTCCAGGCGTGCGCGTCCATGCGCCGCACCACCCAGTAGTCGGCGTAGGGGTTGCGGTAGCCGCCGGCGTAGCCGATCACCACGCGCGAAGGGATGCCGGCCGCGCGCATCAGCGTGGCGAAGGCCGAGCTGTAGTGCTGGCAGAAGCCCACGCGGGTGTCGAACAGGAACTCGTCCACGCCGTGCAGGCCGGTGGGCGGCACGGTGAGGCTGTAGCTGAACTCGGCGCCGATCCATTCCAGGGCGCGGCGCACCACCGCCACGTCGCTGCCACCGCTCTCGGCGCTCCACTGCCGGCCCAGCGCCACCGTTTGCGGGTTCAGGCCCAGGGGCAGGGCGGTGGCGCGCTGGCGCGTGGCCGGGTCGAGCGCGAGGTCGGCGCGCGGGCCGGGCACGGAGCGGCCGGTGTACTTGAGCAGGCGCGAGACCGGCGCATTGGCCTCCACGCTGTCGTCGGCCAGCAGGCGCGCGCCCTCGGGCGCTTCGAGGGGGCGGTCGAGCACCAGCAGGTAGCGCTGGTCGGTGGGTTCGAGCGAGAGCTCGTAGTCGATCACGCTCGACGGCGTGGGCAGCGGGGCGGCGGGCGCGGGCTCGCCGCCCGCCAGGCCGCTTTCGCGGGTCCAGCTGCGGCCGTCGAAGTCCCAGAGCACCTGGGCGCGCCAGTACAGCTCCTGGCGCGTGGGCGTGGTGCCCGGGAAGCGCACGCGCGCGGCCGGCACGTCGCTGGCGAACATTTCGATCCACTGGTCGGGCGTCATGCGCTCGTCCAGGCCGCCGCGGCCGAGCGCGTTCTCGGGCATGCCCCACAGCGGCGTGGCCAGGCGCGGGAAGAGCCAGAAGCCGGCCAGCGCCAGCGGCAGCGCCACCAGCACGGCCAGGCCCGTGCTGCGTGCGCGCGATGTTTCGAAGCGCGGCGCCGGTGCGCCCGGGCGGTACTCGGCCAGCATCGACAGCGCGACGAGCAGCAGGCCCAGCGCCAGCAGCGACAGCGCCATCACCAGCGGGCCCTGGTCCTGCAGGAAGGCGGCGAAGGGCGCGAACAGCGAGAAGCCCAGCAGGCTCTGCGCATCGCGCCGGCCGTGGGTTTCGCCCGGCTTGACCGCCAGCAGCGCCGCCAGCAGCGCCGTGCCGACGTCGCGGCCGATATTGAAGCCGAAGGTGAGCACCACGTAGCCGGCCACGCCCAGTAGCAGCGCCAGGCGCAGCACGCCGGGCCAGCGCTTGTCGAAGCCATAGCCGACGGCGGCAATCAGGCCCAGCGCCAGTGCCAGCGCCGGCGGCACCTGCAGCAGCAGCGGCAGCAGGCAGGCGGCGGCCGCGGCCATGCACCAGTTGCGCAGGGGTCTTGGCAGGCGCTCAGGCATCGGGCATCAGCGCCAGGGCGCGCAGGCAGGCGTGGCGGTGTTCGGGGCCGCGGCCGGGGCCGATGACCGCCGAGGGCAGGTGCATGCGGTAGCGATGGCCCAGGCGCTCGGCATCGACCACCCAGCGCGCCATCCGGCGGATGCGCGCCTCGTGGGCCAGTCCGTGCAGCGCCTCCCAGGCCAGCTCGAGTTCACGCGGCGCGCTGGCTTCGTACTCGCGCACCAGCAGGCGCGCCAAACGCGCCGACGGCTTCCAGGCGATCTGCTTGCGGGCATCGCCCGGGCGGTATTCGCGCAGGTGGTGCGGCTGCTCGCCGTGCTGGTGCGTGCGCCGCGAGGCGCTGTCGCCGCCCTGCGCGGGCAGCGCCACCTCGCCGGCCTCGGGCAGTGGGTACACCAGCAGGCGCGTGCGCGGCAGCAGCCAGCTCCAGGCACGCGCCAGGCCCAGCGGGCGGATTGTCGATATGCGAAGGCGGCCGGGATCGAGCCAGCCGCGGCGCGTGGTGGGCAGGGCGAGCACCGCTTCGGCGCGCTCGCCCGGCATCAGGTCGAAAGCGGCCTGCACGCCGCCCGCCGACAGCTCCAGGCCCGGCCGGCGGCGCAGGCCGGTCGCCTCGAAGGCCGCGCGCACGAGCATGGGCTGGCCGGCGAACACCGGCTCGGCGTGCAGGGCCACCAGGCGCAGGCCCGACAGCGCCAGGTGTGCCTGCACCAGGCTGTTGTGCGCCACCGCGGCGGTGACGAAGGCCAGCATCAGCGCCGGGTTGTTGTTGTAGTTCAGCCCGCCGAGCACCATCGCGCCCAGCATCAGCCCCAGGAACAGGCCGAAGCCCGTGGGAAGCACGTAGATGCGCCGGCGGTCGATGTGGATGGGCAGCGCCTCGATCGCCCGCGGTTTGACCAGCGGCAGGCGCGAGAGGCGCTCGCCCAGGCGTTCGGCAAGGTCCGGGGCGTGCGCCACCGTCGTCAGTCCACGGCCACCGCGCGCAGGATGCCCTCGGCCAGGCCATCGCGATGCTCGGCCTCGGACTCGGGCACCAGGCGATGCGCGGCGACGGGGGCGAACAGCGCCTGCACGTCCTCCGGCAGGGCGTGGTCGCGACCGGCCAGCAGCGCCAGCGCGCGCGCGCCGCGCAGCAGGCCCAGGCCGGCGCGCGGCGACAGGCCCACCTGCACGCCGGGGTGGCGGCGGCTTTCCTGCAGCAGCGCCTGCACATAGGTCACCAGCGCCTCGCTGGCGTGCACGCGGCCGACGGCAGCGCGCAGGGCGATCACGTCCTCGCCCGACAGGCGCGGCATCGAATGCGCGATCAGGTCGCGGCGGTCGGCGCCGGCCAGCATCTCGCGCTCGGCGTCGGCGCCGGGGTAGCCCAGGTGCAGGCGCAGCAGGAAGCGGTCCATCTGCGAGTCGGGCAGCGGGAAGGTGCCGGCCAGGTCCACCGGGTTCTGCGTGGCGATCACGAAGAACGGCTGCGGCAGCGCGTGCGTGGTGCCGTCGACGCTGACCTGGTGCTCGGCCATGGCCTCGAGCAGGGCGCTCTGGGTGCGCGGCGGCGCGCGGTTGATTTCGTCGGCCAGCAGCAGCTGGGTGAACAAGGGGCCGGCGTGGAAGCGGAATTCGCGCGCGGCCTGGTCGTAGATCGACACGCCGATGATGTCCGAGGGCAGCAGGTCGGAGGTGAACTGCATGCGCTGGAAATCCAGGCCCAGGCTCGCCGCCATCGCCCGCGCCAGCGTGGTCTTCCCCAGGCCCGGCAGGTCCTCGATCAGCAGGTGGCCGCCGGCGAGCAGGGTGGTGAAGGCCAGCCGCACCTCGCGCGGCTTGCCCAGCACCAGCTGGTTCACCTGCGCCTCGGCGTCGGCCAGGGCCTGGCGCGTGCGCTCGGTTAGGATGTCGGCGTTGCCTGCCTTCGCTTGCATGCGGGGGTCCTGGCTTGGAGTGTCTGAAGGATACCTGTGTGGATGCTGGCATGCGGCCCGGTTCGACGCGCGTGAAGTTCCTGCTGGCGTGGAGCCTGGTGCTGCTGGCCAAGCTGGCGCTGGCGGCCACGCTGCAACCGTTCGGCGACGAGGCCTTCTACGCGCAGGAAGCGCGCCATCCGGCCTGGGCCTATTCCGACCTGCCGGGCCTGACGGCGTGGCTGGCCTGGCTGGGCACGGCGGTGGCCGGGCCGACGATTTTCGCCGTGCGCCTGCCCTTCGTGCTGCTCGGTTCGCTGCTGCCGTGGCTGGTGCTGCGCATGGCGCGGCGCAGCTTCGGCGAGGACACTGGCTGGCAAGCGGGCCTGCTGGCGCTGCTGCTGCCGTTGGGTGGCGCGATGGGCGTGCTGGCGCTGCCGGACGTGCCGATGCTGCTGGCGGCGCTGCTGGCGCTGGACGCGGCGCATTCGCTGCTTCGCCGGGCGGGCTGGGCGGCGTTCGCACAACTCGGGTTCGCGCTCGCGCTGGGCGCGCTGGCGCACTACCGCTTCGCCGGCGTGCTGCTGGCGGGCGTCGCGGGGCTGCTGCTGGTGCGGGAAGGCCGCGCGCTGTTCCGCGAGCCGGGGCTGTGGCTGGCGCTGCTGGCCGGTGCCGCGGCCTGGTGGCCGCTGCTGTCCTGGAACTTCGCGCACGCCGGTGCCGGCCTCGATTTCCACCTCGTGCAGCGCCATCCGTGGCAACCGCAGGTGGCGGGGGCATGGTGGCCACTGGTGCAGGCGCTCGTGCTGACGCCGCTGCTGTTCGTGCTGCTGGTGGCGACGCTCGCCGAGGCCTGGCGCCGTCGGCGCGGCGGGGAGACGGCCTGGCCGCTGCTGCTGGGGTTCGGCGCGGTGGCCACGGCGGGCTACTTCCTGCTGGGGTTTTTCGCCGACACCGAACGCGTGAGCTTCCACTGGCCGCTGGCGGGCTGGCTGGCGCTGTGCGTGGCGGCGCCGACGGTGCTGGCGCGCTGGCCGCGCTGGGCGAGGCGATTGACGTGGAGCGTGGCGGGGCTGGGCCTGGCCGCGCTGCTGGCCTATCTCGCACTGCTGGCGGCGCCGGCGGGCCGCGCGTGGCTGGCGGCAGGCGGTGCGTATGCGGACAACTTTTCCGGCTGGGACGAGGTCGCCGCCGTCGTGCAGGACGATTTGCGCGCGCTGCCGACGGGAACCATCGTGGTGGCCGACAACTTCATGCTCGGCGCGCAGCTCTCGCTGGCCCTGGGCCGCGAGGTGCGCGTGCTCGATCACCCGCTCAACGCCAAACACGGCCGCGCCGTGCAGCTGGCGCAGTGGGGCCTGCTCGAACGCGGGGAGTCGCTGCAAGGCGGCGCGCCGGTGCTGCTGGTCGTCGAAGACACGGCGCGGCCGCTCAAGGCCCGGCTCGAAGGCTATCGCGCACTGTGCACGCTGGCCGGCGTGCTGCCGCCGCCGCGTGTGCTCAACGTCGACCAGGGGCGCAAGCGTTTCCTGCGGTTCGGTTTGACGTCGCCGGCTGCGCGCGCCGACGCCCGCGCAGAGGCGGACGCGGGCGGGCAGGTGCCTGCGCACGCGGCCTGCGTGCTGCCCGCCCTGGCCTGGATCGACTCGCCGCGCCCCGGCGACACCGCTGCCGGCGAACTGCGCATCGAGGGCTGGGCGCTGAAATCCGGCGCCGGCCTGGCGCGCGTCGAGGTGCTGCTCGACGGCGAGGTCGTGGCGCAGGCCAGCCACGGCCTGCCGCGACCCGATGTCGCCACCTACTGGGGATTGCCGGCCAGCGATGGCGATGCGTTTGGCTTCACTGCCAGGGTTCCGCTCGACGGACGCGAGCCCGGCCGCGCCTGGCTCGGCCTTCGGCTGCATGCCAGCGACGGCAGCATCGAGGACTGGCCGGCGGTGCCGCTGCGGCTGCGCTAGGGCAGGGTGAAGCCGGCTGCGCGCAGCGCCGCCGACAGCGCAATCAGCGGCAGGCCCACCAGCGCCGTCGGGTCGCGGGTTTCGATGGCCTCGAACAGGGTGATGCCCAGGCCCTCGCACTTGAAGCTGCCGGCGCAGTCGAAGGGCTGCTCGGCGTCCACGTAGCGCGCGATTTCCTCGCCCGAAAGGATCCGGAAGCGCACCACCGTCAGGTCGAGCCCTTCGAGCATGCGCGGCTCGCCCTGGCGCAACACGCAGAACGCCGTGTGGAAGCGCTGCTCGCCACCCGAGGCGGCCGTCAGCTGGGCGATGGCGCCAGCGCGGTCCCCCGGCTTGCCGACAGGGTCGCCGCCGCGCTCGGCCACCTGGTCCGAGCCGATCACCCAGGCGCCGGGGTGGTGGGCGGCCACGGCCCGGGCCTTGGCTTCGGCCAGGCGCACGGCCAGCCGGGCCGGGGCCTCGCCCGGGCGCGGGGTTTCGTCCACCTCGGGACGGTCGACGGCGAAGGGCAGGGCCAGGCGTTCGAGCAGCTCGCGCCGGTAGCGCGAGGTGGAGGCCAGGACCAGCCGGCTCATGGCTGGCCGGCGGGACGGCGCAGGGTGGCCGGCTCGCGCCGCGCGGCCTGCTCGCTGGCTTCGGTGGCCTCGGCCAGGGCCTCGCCGGCGTTGTCGAGCTCGGCCAGGCCGCCGGCCAGGCGGTCGCGGGCCCGGCCCAGGGCGGCGCAGGCGGCGTCGAGCTCGGACTGGCGGGCGGTCTGGCCGTGGTGCTTGATCCAGAGCCGGTGCTGGAGCAGGTCGCGCTTGGCCTCGCGCACCGGCAGGGCGCTGTCGAGCGAGGCCTGGGCGACGGCGGCGATGTCCTGGGGCACCCGGCCGACCACGGCCTGCAGGGCCTGCATCCGGGCCTGGCTGCGGTCGAGCAGGCCCTCCATCTCGTCGGCCAGGTCGAGCAGCTGGCGCAGGCTGCGGTCGCGCCTCCGCCCGCGCAGGACCCACCAGGCGAGGAGGGACGCCAGGGCGAGGCCGGCAAGGCCGAGGGTGGTGATCAGGCTGGGCATCGGGGCTCCGTGGCTCGCCGGGCAGTCTGCACCAGCGCCGGCGGGGCCGGCAAACCCTTGTCGCTGCAAGTGCTTAGGTTTGACACGGCCTCTGCGCGGGCCTACAATTTCGCGCTTATGTCCGCACCCTTGCCTCCCGTGCTCGATGCCTGGCGCATGGTTGCGGCCAAACGGCTGTTCGAAGGCCGCCTGCCGCTGTCGGGGATGTCCCGCCTGCTGCCGGCCCTCGCGGACGCCGAAGGTGAATGCCGCTTCGGGCTGGAATTCGGCGTGGACGCAATGGGTTTGCGTTACGTCGAGGTCCGGGTCGAAGCCAGCCTGCCGCTGGTTTGCCAGCGCTCGCTCGAACGGTTCGTCTACCCGGTGCGCGTCAGCCAGCGCCTGGGCCTGATCACCGACGAGGCGCAGGAAGCGGCGCTGCCGGAGGGCATGGAACCCCTCCTGCTCGACGCCAGCGGCGAGCTCGACCCGGCCGGCCTGGTGGAGGACGAACTGATCCTTGCCGTACCGGTGGTACCGATCGACCCCGACGCGACGGACGTCCTGGCCAGCTGGCCGGCGGACATCGAAGAGGAAGAAGAGAAACCGAACCCTTTCGCCGCGCTCGCCGCGTTGAAGGACCAGAAGAAGTAGTTGGAGACAAGCCATGGCCGTCCAGAAGTCCCGTGTCACCCCGTCCCGCCGCGGCCAGCGCCGCTCGCACGACGCCCTCACCGCCAAGCAGCTGGCCACCGACCCGACCACGGGCGAGACCCACCTGCGCCACCACGTCACCAAGGACGGCTACTACCGCGGCCGCAAGGTCGTGGACACCAAGTCGGCTTCGGTCGTCGAGGAAGATTGAGGCCGCGCTCCGCCCTCGCGGGGGCGGACATCGCAAGCCAAGCGCGGCGGGCTCGTCCCGCCGCGTGTGTTTCTGACGGTCGGATGAGGGAGTAGCCATGGCCGTGTTTTCGCGTATCGCCGGTACGGGCAGCGCCCTGCCGGCCAAGGTGCTGACCAACAAGGACCTCGAGCAGTTCGTCGAGACCAGCGACGAGTGGATCGCCAGCCGCACCGGCATCCGCCAGCGCCACGTCGCCTCCGAGGGCGAAACCACCGCCGACCTCGCCGAGCGCGCCGCCCGCGCCGCGCTCGCGGCCGCCGGCGTCGAACCCTCCGAGCTCGACATGATCGTCCTGGGCACCACCACGCCCGACCTCATCTTCCCGTCCACCGCCTGCCTGGTGCAGCACCGCCTGGGCGCCAATGGCTGCGCGGCCTTCGACGTCAACGCCGCCTGCTCGGGCTTCCTGTACGCGCTGAGCGTGGGCGACAGCTTCATCCGCGCCGGCAACGCCCGCACCGTGCTGGTGATCGGCGCCGAGACGCTGACCCGCATGCTCGACTGGTCCGACCGCAATACCTGCGTGCTGTTCGGCGACGGCGCCGGCGCGGTGGTGCTCAAGGCCGATGCCGAGGCCGGCATCCTCTCGACGCACCTGCATGCCGACGGCGGCAAGAAGGAACTGCTCTACAACCCGGTGGGCGTCTCGGTCGGCTTCAAGCCGGAAGAGAAGAACGCCGGCGTGCGCGTGCTGATGACCGGCAACGAGGTCTTCAAGCACGCGGTCAAGGCGCTCGACTCCGTCGTCGACGAAACCCTGGCC
This sequence comes from Arenimonas sp. SCN 70-307, assembly GCF_001724815.1. Classification (GTDB taxonomy): domain Bacteria; phylum Pseudomonadota; class Gammaproteobacteria; order Xanthomonadales; family Xanthomonadaceae; genus Arenimonas. Next base: position 89,127 of record NZ_MEDO01000002.1, read on the forward strand.
GCCAATGGCCTGGACAAGTCCGACCTCGACTGGCTCATCCCGCACCAGGCCAACCTGCGCATCATCGAAGCCACCGCCAAGCGCCTCGAGATGTCGATGGACCGCGTCATCGTCACCGTCGACAAGCATGGCAACACCTCGGCCGGTTCGGTGCCGCTGGCGCTGGACGAAGCCGTGCGCTCGGGCAAGGTGCAGCGCGGCCAGCTGCTGCTGCTCGAAGCCTTCGGCGGCGGCTTCACCTGGGGCTCGGCGCTCATCCGCTACTGAGCCATGGCGCGTACGTGGGTCGAACGCACGACCTGGCAGGGCCAGCCTGCCTGGCGCAAGACCTACGAGGAAGGCGGCCATCGCCGCCGGATCGCGGCGCTGCGCTGGCTCGCCCGGCGCCTGGGCGCGAACGCGCTGCTCGCGCCCGTGCCGCTCACCGCCGAACGCGCCTGTCGCACCGAACAGTCCATGATCAACCGCCTCGCGGCGCTCGGTGCCCGCGTGCCGCCGCTGCTGCAGGTGGGCGAGCGCGAGCTGGTGCTGGGCGACCTCGGCCCGACCCTGGCCATGGCCTGTCGCGCCGAGCGCGACCCGGCCGGCAGGCAGGCGCTGGTGCTGCGCGGGCTGCAGGCCATCGGCGACGTGCACGCGCTCGGCGGCTACCTGAGCCAGGCCTTCGCGCGCAACCTCACGGTGCAGGCGGGCGCCATCGGCTTCATCGACCTCGAGGAAGACCCCGCCACGACGATGTCGCTGGCCGCGGCGCAGGCGCGCGACCTGCTGTTCTACGCGCACTCCACCGCACGCTTCCTGGCCGACCAGCCCGGTGCGCACGCGGCGCTGCTGCGCACGCACCTGCAGTCGGTGTCGGCGGTGGTGCGCGAGGAGGTGGCGCGCACGGCGCACGCCCTGCGCTGGCTGGTGCCGCTCGCGCGCCCCTTCGGCGAGCGCGCCCGCGACGTGGCCGAAGCCCTGGGGAGCCTCGCCGCCGCCTGCCGCTGACCCTACGCGCCGGTACAGACGGAACCAGGCCCGCCTCGCTTATGATTCGCCGGTTACGCAAACCGGAACCACGATGAGCAACCCGATCGCATTCGTCTTCCCCGGCCAGGGCTCCCAGTCGCTGGGCATGCTCGCCGAGCTCGCCGCCGTGCATCCCGAGGTGCGCGCCGCCTTCGACGAGGCCTCGCAGGGCGCCGGCGTCGACCTGTGGGCGCTGGGCCAGCAGGGCCCGGAAGAGCAGCTCAACCAGACCGAGTTCACCCAGCCGGCGCTGCTGGCCGCGGGCGTGGCCACCTGGCGCGCCTGGCTGGCGCGCGGTGGCGCCCGTCCGGCGCTGCTGGCCGGCCACAGCCTGGGCGAGTACGCCGCGCTGGTGGCCGCCGGTTCGATCAGCCTGGCCGACGGCGCGAAGCTGGTGCGCGAGCGCGGCCGCCTGATGCAGGCCTCCGTGCCCGCCGGCACCGGCGCGATGGCGGCGGTGCTGGGCGCCGAGGACGCGCTCATTGCCGAAGTCTGCGAAGCCGTGGCGGGCGAGGGCGTGGTGGTGCCGGCGAATTTCAATTCCCCCGGCCAGGTGGTGATCGGCGGCGACGCGGCCGCGGTCGACCGGGCGCTGGCCGAGCTCGCCGCCCGCGGCGTGCGCAAGGCGGTCAAGCTGGCGGTGTCGGTGCCTTCGCACACGCCGCTGATGCGCGAGGCCGCCAACCGCCTGTCGGAAGTGATGGCCGGCATGGCCTGGAACGAGCCTTCGATCCCTGTCGTCCAGAACGTCGATGGCGAGGTGCACGAGGGCGTGCAGTCGATCCGCGACGCGCTGGTGCGCCAGCTCTACCTGCCGGTGCGCTGGACCGACTGCGTGCAGGCCCTGGCCGCGCGCGGCGCCACCCGCATCGCCGAATGCGGCCCGGGCAAGGTGCTCACCGGCCTGGCCAAGCGCATCGACAAGTCCCTCGACGCCCGCGCCCTCGGCACCCCCGCCGACTTCGACGCCGTCCTGGCCGATTGGAATAGTTGATTTTCAACGCGGATAAAGGCGGATTTGTACGGATCAACGCGGATAGAGCATTTTTAAGTTGGTCCACTCGCTCCTATCCGCTTCCATCCGATTTGATCCGCGTTAAAGAGAAAAGCATTCGGAGTACGACAGATGAGTGATGTGCTGAAGGGTGAGATCGCGGTGGTGACTGGTGCGAGCCGGGGCATTGGCGCGGCGATTGCCGACGAGCTGGCGGCGCTGGGCGCCACGGTGATCGGCACCGCGACCACCGAGGGTGGCGCGGCCGCCATCGGCGAGCGCCTGGCCGCGAAGGGCGGGGCGGGGCGCAAGCTCGACGTCGCCAGCAGCGACGAGGTCGAGGCCGTGTTCGACGAGGTCGCCAAGACCTTCGGCCCGGTGTCGATCCTGGTCAACAACGCCGGCATCACCCGCGACAACCTGCTCATGCGCATGAAGGACGAGGACTGGCAGGCCATCCTCGACACCAACCTCAGCTCGGTCTTCCGCACCTCCAAGGCCGTCATGCGCGGCATGATGAAGGCGCGCAAGGGCCGCATCATCAACATCGCCTCGGTCATCGGCGTCACCGGCAACGCCGGCCAGGCCAACTACGCCGCGGCCAAGGCCGGCATCATCGCCTTCAGCAAGTCGCTGGCCAAGGAGATCGGCAGCCGCGGCGTCACCGTCAATGTGGTGGCCCCGGGTTTCATCCAGACCGACATGACCAAGGACCTGCCCGAGGCCTCGCGCCAGGCCCTCGAGGGCCAGATCGCGCTCGGCCGCCTCGGCGAGCCGGCCGACATCGCCCGGGCCGTGGCTTTCCTCGCCGGCCCCTCGGCGGCCTACATCACCGGCGAGACCCTGCACGTCAACGGCGGCATGTACATGCCCTAAGTCCTTGTGGGGGCTGGTTTTGCGCTAGAATCCGCCTCCCGAACCCAGGCCGCGGCGCGACCGGCGCCCGCCACGGCCGGCATTTGATTACAATGCGCCCGCAAACATCCCTCCGGGAGGAGACAGATCCATGAGCAGCATCGAAGAACGCGTCAAGAAAATCGTCATCGAGCAGTTGGGCGTGAAGGAAGAAGAAGTCACCGTGAACGCCTCGTTCGTGGACGACCTCGGCGCCGACTCCCTGGACACCGTCGAGCTGGTCATGGCCCTCGAGGAAGAGTTCGAGTGCGAGATCCCGGACGAAGAGGCCGAGAAGATCACCTCCGTCCAGCAGGCCATCGATTACATCAAGGCCCACGTCAAGGCCTGATCGCCTGACGGTTTCGACGCCGGGGCCGCGCTTGCGCGGCCCTGCGCGTTTGCGGCACCCGGCCCGGGCCTTGGCGCGTGCGCCGGCGCATGCGTGGCCACGCCGCGCACCCTGAATCCATAGCGGAGTTTCGCCATGAGTCATCGTCGCGTCGTCGTCACCGGCATGGGCATCGCCTCGCCCATCGGCAACACCCTTTCCGCCGCCTGGGACAGCATCCAGGCCGGCCGCAGCGGCATCGGCCAGATCACCCACTTCGATGCCTCGGCCTATGCCACCCGCATCGCCGGCGAAGTGCGCGACTTCGACGCCAAGTCCTTCCTGCCGCCCAAGGACGTCAAGAAGATGGACACCTTCATCCACTACGGGCTGTGGGCCAGCCTGCAGGCGATGGAGGACGCCGGCCTGGAAGTGACCGAGGCCAACGCCGAGCGCATCGGCGTGCTGATCGGCTCGGGCATCGGCGGCGTGCGCGGCATCGAGGACACCGCCATCACCCTGCACGAAGGCGGCCCGCGCAAGGTGTCGCCCTTCTACGTGCCCAGCACCATCATCAACATGCTGCCGGGCCAGCTGACGATCATGAAGGGCATCAAGGGTCCGAACTTTTCGGCCGTGTCGGCCTGCGCCACCGCCAACCACTCGATCGGCACCGCGATGCGCATGATCCAGTACGGCGACGCCGACATCATGGTGGCCGGCGGCGCCGAGCACGGCTGCACCCCGACCTCGGTGGGTGGCTTCTGCTCGATGAAGGCCATGTCCACCCGCAACGACGATCCCACGCGTGCCTCGCGTCCCTGGGACAAGGACCGCGACGGCTTCGTGCTCGGCGACGGCGCCGGCATCCTCATCCTCGAGGAGTACGAGCACGCCAGGGCCCGCGGCGCGCGCATCTACTGCGAGCTGGCCGGCTTCGGCGCCAGCTCCGACGCCTTCCACATGACCGCGCCGAGCGAAAACGGCGAGGGCGCGGCGCGCTGCATGCGCGTGGCGCTCAAGGACGCCGGCGTGAACGCCGAGCAGGTGGGCTACCTCAACGCGCACGGCACCTCCACGCCGCTGGGCGACCTGGGCGAGACGATGGCCATCAAGGCCGCGCTGGGCGAGCACGCCTACAAGACCATGGTCAGCTCCACCAAGTCGATGACCGGCCACCTGCTGGGCGCGGCCGGCGGCGTCGAGGCGATCTTCTCGGTGCTGGCGCTGCACACCGGCGTCATCCCGCCCACCATCAACCTCGACGAGCCGGGCGAGGGCTGCGACCTCGACTACGTGCCGCACACCGCGCGCCAGGCCCGCATCGACGTGGCCGTGTCCAACGGCTTCGGCTTCGGCGGCACCAACGGCACGCTGGTGTTCAAGCGGCTCTGAGCCCCCGGCGCCCGGCCCACGCGATGGACACCCTCGCGCTGCCGCCGGGCACCGACCTGCTTCGCCTGCAGGCGGCCGACCCCGGCCGCTTCCCGCTGCTGCTCGAGTCGGTCGCCGGCGGCAACGCGCTCTCGCGCTGGGACCTGCTGCTGGCCACCGACGGCAGCGGCCTGCGCCTGGATGCCGATGGCCGCGTGCGCGCGCTGGAAACCGGCGAAGAGGCCGGCACCGACTTCCTCGCCGCGCTCGACCAGCGCTGGGCCGCCGCGCGCCAGCCGGTGGTGGATGCCACGCTGCCGTTCCGCGGCGGCTGGGCGCTGTTTTTCGCCTATGAACTGGCGGCGCAGGTCGAGCCTCGGCTGCGCCTGCCCGCCGCGCCCGGCCCGCTGCCGGTGGCCATCGCCTGGCGCTGTCCGGCGGCGGTGCTGCGCGACCGCGCCAGCGGCGACTGCCTCGCCGTGGCCGAGGCCGGCGCCGGCGACTGGCTGGCCCGCCTCGCCGCCGCGCCGATGGCCGACGCCCCGGCGGGCTTCGAGCCGCCGGCGCTTTCCGAAGATGAGCCCGCGCGCTTCACCGACGGCGTGGCCCGCATCCACGACTACCTGCGCGCCGGCGACGTCTTCCAGGTCAACCTCTCGCGCGCCTGGCGCGCCCGCTTCGCCACGCCGCCGGACCCCGCCGCCGTGTACGCGCGGCTGCGCGAAAACAATCCCGCGCCCTTCGCCGGCCTGATGCGCCTGGGCGATGCGGCGCTGCTGAGCTCCTCGCCCGAGCGACTGGTGTCGGTGCGCGGCCGGCGCGTGGACACGCGGCCCATCGCCGGCACGCGCCCGCGTTTTCCCGGCGACGACGACCAGGCCCGCATCCGCGACCTGGTCGGCAACCCCAAGGAGCGCGCCGAGCACGTGATGCTCATCGACCTCGAACGCAACGACCTCGGCCGCGTCTGCACGCCCGGCAGCGTGCGCGTGGACGAGCTGATGGGCGTGGAGAGCTACGCCCACGTGCACCACATCGTCTCCAACGTCACCGGCACGCTGCGCGAGGGCACGACGCCCGGCGAGGTGGTGCGCGCGGTATTCCCGGGCGGCACCATCACCGGCGCGCCCAAGGTGCGCTGCATGGAAATCATCGCCGAGCTCGAGGGCGAGGGCCGCGGCGCCTACACCGGCGCCTTCGGCTACCTGGGCAACGACGGCGACCTCGACCTCAACATCCTCATCCGCAGCGCCTGGCTGCAGGGCGGCGAGCTGCAGTTCCGCACCGGCGCCGGCATCGTGGTCGATTCGGACGCGGGCCGCGAGCTCGACGAAACCCGCGCCAAGGCCCGCGGGTTGCTGCGCGCACTGGGAGCCGCCGGGTGAACGCGCCGACCGTGCGGCTGTTCCGTGGCCAGGCGGCGCTGGCGGCGCTGGACGCGGGCGACCGTGGCCTGGCCTATGGCGACGGCCTGTTCGAAACCATGCGCGTGGCGAACGGCCGCCTGCCGTGGTGGCCGGCGCACCGGGCGCGGCTGCAGCGCGGCGCCGCGGCGCTGGGCATTGCCCTGCCGGACAGCGCGTGGCTCGACGGGGAACTCGCCCGTTTCGCCGCCACGGCCGGCGCGGACGCCGTGCTCAAGCTCGTGCTCACCCGTGGCACGGGTGGCCGCGGCTACGCGCCGCCCACGGATGCCGAACCCACGCTGGCGCTCTCGCTGCATCCGGCGCCGCCGTCCGTCGACGAGCCGCTGGTCATGCGCTGGTGCGCGCTGCGCATGGCCATCCAGCCGGCGCTGGCGGGCCTCAAGCACCTCAACCGGCTCGAGCAGGTGCTCGCCCGCGCCGAGTGGCGCGATCCCGGCATCCACGAGGGCCTGCTGCTCGACGCGCGCGGCCGCGTCGCCTGCGCCACCGCCGCCAATGTCTTCGCCCTCGTCGATGGCCGCTGGCTCACGCCGCGGGTGGACGAATGCGGCGTGGCCGGCGTGGCCCGCGCCTGGGTGCTGGCCAACGCGCCCGGCGCCACGGAAGCCGACCTGGTGCCGGCCGATGTCGAGGCCGCCGAGGCGGTTTTCCTGTGCAATGCCGTGCGCGGTATCCTCCCGGTGGGACGCCTCGGCGAGCGGCGCTGGCCGCCGCACGCGGGCCTGGAAGCGCTGCGCGAGGCGATGGGCCGCGAACTGGCGGCAGGCTGAAGGAGCGGGTTTTGCCGAAGAAACCGGGTTACAAGGTGCTCAAGGCGCTGGTCGCCTTGCTGCTGCTGGCGACGGTGGCCGTGGGTGGCTGGCTGTGGCAGCGCTACCAGGGCTTTGCCGACACGCCGCTGGCCGTGGCCGGCACCGAGCGCATCCTCGAGGTCGAGCGCGGCGATGGCTTCAACGACGTGCTCGGCAAGCTGCGCGAGCTGGGCGTCGACGAGGGCCACGAGCTCGAGTGGAAGCTGCTGGCCCACGACATGGGCGTGCTCACCCGCCTGCAGGTGGGCGACTACACCATCCGCCACGGCATCACCCCGGCCGAGCTGCTGCGCAAGCTCGAGCGCGGCGACGTCATCCACTACCGTTTCACGATCGTCGAGGGCTGGAACCTGCGCGAGCTGCGTGCCGCGCTCGCCGCCGACGAACGCATCGTCCAGACCCTGCACGCGCTCGACGACGCGGCGATGATGAAGGCGCTGGGCCGCGAGGGCGTGCACCCCGAGGGCCGCTTCCTGCCCGAGACCTACCACTATACCCGCGGCATGAGCGACCTCGACCTGCTCAAGCGCGCGCTGCTGGCCATGGACAAGGCCCTCGCCGATGCCTGGGCCGGCCGCGAGGACGGCCTGCCCATCGAAACGCCCGACCAGCTGCTGACCCTGGCCTCGATCATCGAGAAGGAAACCGGCAAGGCCAGCGAGCGACCCGAGATCGCCGGCGTGTTCGTGCGCCGCCTGCGCCTGGGCATGCGCCTGCAGACCGACCCGACCGTCATCTACGGGATGGGCAGCGCCTACGACGGCAACATCCGCCGCAGCGACCTGACCACCGACACGCCCTACAACACCTACACCCGCGGCGGCCTGCCGCCCACGCCCATCGCCATGCCCGGCCGCGCCGCGCTCGAGGCGGCGGCGCACCCGCTGCCCGGCAACACGCTCTACTTCGTGGCGCGCGGCGACGGCAGTCACGTGTTCTCCACCAACCTGGCCGACCACAACCGCGCCGTGGCCTGCTACCAGCTCAAGCGGTGCCGCTGATGCCGGGCCTCCTGGTCACCATCGAGGGCGGCGAGGGCGCGGGCAAGTCCACCGTGCGCGAGGCGCTCAGGGACGTACTGGCCGAGGGCGGCCGCGAAGTGGTGTGCACCCGCGAGCCCGGCGGCACGCCCGAGGGCGAGGCCATCCGCGAGCTGCTGCTCAGCCCCGGCCAGCACCTGGTGGCCGAGGCCGAGCTGCTGCTGATGTTCGCCGCGCGCGCCCAGCTGGTGCGCCAGGTCATCCGCCCGGCCCTGGCGCGCGGCGCGGCCGTGCTGGCCGACCGCTTCACCGACGCCAGCTTCGCCTACCAGGGCGGCGGCCGCGGCCTGGACACCGGCCACATCGCCGAACTCGAGCGCTGGGCCGCCGGCATCCGGCCGGACCTGACCTTCCTGCTCGACGTCGGCGTGGCCCAGGGCCTCGAGCGCGCGCGCGCGCGCGGCGGCGACCCCGACCGCATCGAACTCGAGCGCGAGGAATTCTTCGAGCGCGTGCGCGCCGCCTACCTGGCGCGGGCCCGCGCCGAGCCGGCGCGTTTCCGCGTCATCGACGCCAGCCAGCCCGCCGACGTCGTGCGCGACCAGGCCGTGGCCGCGCTGCGCGCCTGGCTCGGGGGCCGCGCGTGAGCCAGCTCGCGCCCTGGCAGCAGCGCGTGCTCGACCGGGCCCTGGCCAGCCACGCCGAGGGCCGCCTCGGCCACGCCTTGCTGCTCAGCGGTCCGGCGCACATGGGCAAGGGCGAAGTGGCCGACACCCTGGCCGCGCGCCTGCTGTGCGCCACGCCCGGCCCCGACGGCCTGGCCTGCGGCCGCTGCCGCGGCTGCCAGCTGTTCGCCGCCGGCACGCACCCGGACTTCAACCGCGTCAGCTTCATCCCCACCGAAAAGGGCGACAAGCTGCGCAGCGAGATCGTGGTTGACCAGATGCGCGCCCTCGGCCACTGGTTCTCGCTGACCCCGCAGCTCGGCGGCGCGCAGGTGGCGCTGATCACGCCGGCGCACGCGCTCAACACCAATGCCAGCAATGCCCTGCTCAAGACGCTCGAGGAACCCTCGCGCGACCGCTACCTGCTGCTGGTGACCGAAGAGCCCGGGCGCCTGCCGGCCACGATTCGCAGCCGCTGCCAGCGCCTGGAGTTCCGCACCCCGCCGCGCGAGGAAGCGCTGGCCTGGCTGGCCGCCAAGGGCCATGGCCCGCAGGCCGCGACGCGCGCGCTCGATGCCGCCCGCGGCCACCCCGGTCTCGCCGCCGCCTGGCTCGACGAGGGCCGCCTGGCCCTGCGCGGCGAGGTGGTGGCCGACCTGGGTGCCCTCGCGGAGGGCCGGCGCCAGCCGGTGGAACTGGCGGCGAACTGGCTGGCCGACGAGCTCGGCGAGTTGCGCCTGCGCTTCGCCGCCGAAGCCGTGCTCGACGCGGTTTCCGGGCAGCTGGCCGGCGGTCCCGCCGCCGGCTTGACCGTTCAGGGCGATTTCCCGAAGCTTTCGGCCTGGTTCGACGGCATCAACCGGCTGCGCAGCCAGCTGGCCATTCCGGGCCTGCGCCACGACCTGGCGCTGGCCGGGCTGCTGCTCGAATGGCGTAGCATGGGCAAGGACACCACGAAGGCGAGGGCAGGGCGATGATCGGAGGCGGCGCAGGCGCGAGGCAGGGCATCCTGTCCCTGGCCATCAAGGACAAGGCGGCGCTCTACAACGCCTACATGCCCTTCGTGAAGGGCGGCGGCATCTTCGTGCCCACCACCAAGCGCTACGCGCTGGGCGACGAGGTCTTCATCCTGCTGTCGCTGATGGAAGAGAAGGATCGCCTGCCGGTCGCCGGCAAGGTGGTGTGGATCACCCCCGCCGGTGCGCAGGGCAACCGCGGCGCCGGCATCGGCGTGCAGTTCGCCGACACCGCCGAGGCCGAGGCCGTGAAGGGCAAGATCGAAACCTTCCTGGCCGGCACGCTCGAGGCCGACAAGCCCACGCACACGATGTAAGCGCCGCGGCGCTGCAAACCAAAGGCCCCGGCATCGCCGGGGCCTTTTTCTTGTGCACGCGATGCCTGCCTCAGCCCATGCGCCCGCTGAGCCAAAGCCCCACGAGCAGGCCCGCCATGCCCAGCACCGCGCCGATGACGGCACCGATGCGGCCATTGCGACGCTCGCGCGCCTGGCGCGCGGCCGCCCCGACCGGGTCGAGTTCGAGCTCGCGCGCGCGCCGCGGCGCCATCACCCGCGGCAGCCAGACCGTGCAAAGCACCAGGATGCCGACGATGAAGCCCGCCGACAGCGCGAAGTGCGGGATCCAGCCGGGCACCTTCGCCAGCAGCGTGATGCCGACGCTGAAGCCCACCACCAGCAGCGTGCCGGCGATGCCATAGGCCAGCAGGCCGCGGCGCTCGCGATCGTCGAAGGGCGCGCGCAGGTATTTCGCGATGCCGCCCCACAGCCCCATCAGGCCACCGACGATGCCAGCCGCCGCCGCGCCGAAGGCGCCCAGCCCCAGTTTTGCCAAGCCCTTGGCGCCGCCCAGCGCACCGGCCGCCAACGCCGTGGCCGCCGCCGCGGGCGGCGCCGCCGTGACCAGCAGGGCCGCCACCGCCGTGGTGAAGGCCACGCCGGGCGCCGTGCCCTTGGCGAAGCGGCCCAGGCGCTCGAGCAGCTCGCCGCGCACGCGCTCGCGGGCGCGCTGCAGGCGCTTGCGCACCGCCGCGTCCTGCAGGCCCAGCAGGCTGGCCACCTGGCGTGAGTTCTGGCCCTCGCGGTAGTAGAGCAGCAGCACCTCGCGGCTCTCCTCGGGCAGGCTGTCGATGACGCCGGCGGCGATGGCCTGCTCCTGCGCGTCGGACAGCTCCTCGCAGGGCGCCGGGTTCGGGTCGGCCACCTGGGCCAGCAGCGCTTCGACGTCTTCCGCCGTTTCCGCGCGGCGGCCACGGCCGCGCAGGTGGTCGCGCGCCAGGTTGCGGGTGATCTGCCGCAGCCAGGGCAGGAAGCTGTCGGGATTGCGCAGCTTGCGCAGGTTCTGCCAGGCCGAGAGGAAGGCCTCCTGGGCCACGTCCTCGCTGGCCGACACGTCGCGGGTGATCGCCAGCGCGATCGCGGTGACGGTGCCCTGGCAACCGGCGACGATGCGGCCGTAGGCCGCCTGGTCGCCGCGCGCGGCGGCGGGCAGGTGGGCGTGGATCAGGCTTTCGAGGACTTCGGTGCTCATGGCGCGCTCCGGGTGGGGTTCAAACCCCAGACGCACCCACCCGCCGGGGTGTGACCGGCCTCAGGCGAAAAACACCCGGAACAGCAGCAGGCCCGCGCCGGCCGCCACGGCGGCCAGCAGGGCCAGCCGGATCTTGGTGGCCCGGGCCATCGGGTCGTTGGCCTTGGGCTCGCGGAACTGCAGGGCCTCGGGCAGGTAGCTGGCGTCGCGCGTGGCCTCGAGCAGGCCAGCGTCGTGCAGGATCTGGCGGGCCTGCTTGAAGTCATCGGGCCTGAGCACCCACAGCGCCGGCTGCTGGCTCGGGTCGTGGTCCTTGGCGCTGTAGCTGAACTCGCGGCGGCTGCTGCCCTTCCAGCTGCGGCCCTGGGTGATCTTGGTCTCGATGCCAGCCTCGCCGAGCATGGCCTGCACGCGCTCGACGTTCTCGAGCCGCACGGAAGTGAATACCTGGCGCATCAGCGAGTCCCCCGCTCGGGCAGCACGCGGATCAGGCCTTCCTGCGCGGTGGACGCGACCAGCCGGCCGTCGCGTGAATAGATCTGCCCGCGCGCCAGGCCGCGCGCGCCCTGGGCGCTGGGGCTGTCGAGCGAGTAGAGCAGCCAGTCGTCGGCGCGGAAGGCGCGGTGGAACCACATGGCATGGTCGAGCGAGGCCATCTGCACGTTGGGCTGGTAGTAGCTGATGCCGTGCGGGAAGGTCGCCGTGCCCAGCAGGTGGAAGTCCGAGGCATAGGCCAGCAGCGCCTGGTGCAGCACGGGCGAGTCGCCCACTTCGCCGGTCAGGCGGAACCACACCTGCTGGAAGGGCGGGCGCTTGGGCGGCTTGACCTCGTCGCGCGGGTACACCGGGCGGATTTCGAACGGGCCCATGCGCGAGAGCCAGCGCTGCGCCTTGGGCGGCAGCTGGGCCAGCTGCTCGGCGGTGGGCGCGGGCACGGGCTCGATGTCCTCCGGCGGCGGCACGGAGGGCATGGGCAGCTGGTGCTCGTTGCCGGGCTCGTCTTCCTGGAAGGAGGCGGCCAGGACGAAGATGGGCTTGCCGTGCTGGATGGCGGTGACGCGGCGCACGGAGAAGCTGTTGCCGTCGCGGGTGCGGTCGACGTCGTAGACGATGGGCGCTTCGACGTCGCCGGCGCGCAGGAAATAGGCGTGCAGGGAATGCACGTGGCGGTCGCCGGCCAGGGTCTGCTGGCAGGCCGACAGGGCCTGGCCGAGCACCTGGCCACCGAACACGTACTTGGTGCCGATGTCGCGGCTCTGGCCACGGAACAGGTTGTCCTCGAGCCGCTCGAGGCGAAGCAGGTCCACCAGTTCGGCGGCGACGGAAGCAGTCATGGGGTCTCCGGGGTTGCCGTGCAATTATAGGTTGTCCGGGGCCCTTCAAGCTCGCCGGCCCTTGTTCAGACGCCGAGGTCGCCGCAGGCCTTGGCGCCGTCGCCACCGCGGAAGTGAAGGTCACTTCCTTCTCCGTGAGGCCTTTATGTCGAAGGAAGTGACCTTCACTTCCGCGGCGTCGCCGGTGCGTTTCGTCTTGGGTTCCCAACGGAAGGCCCGTGGCCGCGGGCTCCGATGCTTACGCGTGGGGATCAGGACCAAAGCCGCGCATCTTTCTCGCTGACCTCGTTTGGCTAAGCAGCGCAAGGCAAGTGGCTGCCGACGGCCCATCGGTACGCGTCCCTTCGGACGCGAGATGCAGGGGCCGGGCCAGCGTGGAAGGTGGCCAGTGTGGGAGTCCTATCCGCCCGGCGGCGGGTGTGGGGGCGAGGCGTGAAGCCCCGGTCCATTCTTTTCGGAAAAGCATGGACCGACCATCACCGCCCAGACCCTACACCCGCCGCCGGGCGGATAGGTCTATCAATCTGGCCGTCTTCCGGGCTCGCGATGGGGCCACCACCAGTGTCCGAAGGGAAACGTCGCGAAGGGCCGCAGCGGCATTCAGGCCGCGAACGGGTTAGCCGAACCAGATCGGCAGGAAAGATGGACCGCCTTGGTCCTGATCGCCACGCGCAAGCATCGAAGCGCGTGGCCGCGGGCCCTTCGTTGGGCGCCCGCGCCGCCACGCACCGGCGGCGCCGGGAAAGCGAGGGTCGATTCCTCCGACATAAAGGCTTCACGGAGGAGGAATCGACCCTCGCTTTCCCGGTGACGACGGCGCCATCAGGTGCCGGCCTCGATCCACGCAGCCCCTAACAGGCGCCGTCAGGGCCGGATGCGCTCGAGCGGCACGCTGGCCAGGACCTTGGACCAGGGGAAGCGCGGGCCCGGGTCGCGTTTGCGGAAGACCAGCTGGTGCAGGTTGTCGCTGGAGGGCACGCGGGTGGCGTCGAGGTCTTCGTGGCCGGCGATGAACTCCAGGGACGGGATCTCGCGCCTGAGGTAGGCCAGCAGCCACAGCAGGGACGCCACCTGCTCGTCCGTGTAGGGCTCTTCCATTTCCTGCCGGCGCGAATCGAGCCAGTCCGGATAGCGCCCGCGGTTGACCAGCTCGATGCCCACCGAGCGCTCGTTGTAGCTGCGCGTGTGGTGGGCCACCCGGTCGGGCTTCACGAACACGTGGATGCTGCCGTCGCGGTCGATGTAGTAGTGCCCGCTGTTGCCCGTGCCGCTGTCGTAGAGCTCGCGCTCGCCGTACTCGCGCGCCTTGGCCAGGTCGGGCAGCTCCGTGCAGTGGATCACCACCAGGTCGATCTGCGCGGTGGGGCGGGCCTCGAGGCGGTGCTCGTAGGGCAGCGGCCAGTCGTTGAGGACGGGCTCGGGCGGCAGGTCGGGGGTCATGCCTGCATGCTACCATCGCGACCGTTTCCGGAGCCCCCCCATGCCCCTGCCTGCCGACACCGCGCTTGGCGCCCTGATGGCCACGCTGCCGCGCCCCGGCGTCGTGCGCTGGATCGGCCTGCGCCCCGCCCGCGACCAGGCCATGCGTGAATGCGAGGCCGTCGAGGCCGTGGCCGGCAAGGGCCTGCTGGGCGACCGCTACGCCAGCGCCAGCGGCAAGCGCGGCATCACCCTGATCCAGGCCGAGCACCTGCCGGCCATCGCCGCGCTCGCCGGCCTCGACGCCGTCCCGCCGGCCACCCTGCGTCGCAACCTCGTCGTCGCCGGCCTGCCGCTGGTCGCGCTCAAGGGCCGGCGCTTCCGCATCGGCGAGGCCGAGTTCGAAGGCACCGCGCCCTGCGATCCCTGCTCGCGCATGGAGGCCGCGCTCGGTCCCGGCGGCTACAACGCGATGCGCGGCCACGGCGGCCTGTGCGCGCGCATCCTCAAGGGCGGCCGCATCGCCGTGGGCGACGCCGTCGTGCCGCTGCCGGACGAGGCCCCGTGAGCGGCCACGTCATCATCTCGCACGGCCTCGAGTCAGGCCCCGGCGCCACCAAGGCCACGGCCCTGGCCCGCGTCGCCGGCGAGCTCGGCTGGAGCCACGAGCGCCCCGATTACCGCGACCTCGATGCCATCGGCGTGCTGGGCGACGTGCCCGCGCGCATCGCCCGCCTGGCCGCACTGGCCCGCGCCGCCAGGGGCCGCCCGCTGGTGCTGGCGGGTTCGAGCATGGGTGCCTACGTGTCGGCGCATGTCTCGCGCGACGTGCCCGTGGCCGGCCTGTTCCTGATGGCGCCGCCGGTGGCCCTGGACGTCGAACCGCGCTACCTGCACGCCGCGATGGTGCCCACCCGCATCGTGCATGGCTGGGAGGACGAACTCATCCCGGCCCAGGACGTGGTGCGCTGGGCCCAGCGTCGCCAGGACCACCTGGTGCTGGTGCCCGACAGCCACCGCCTGGCCGCGCACGTCGAGTTCTGCGCCGAGGAGTTCGGCCGCTTCCTGCAGATGCTGGCATGAGTTTTTTCGCCGCCTGCGCCAAGGGCCTCGAATACCTGCTGGCCGACGAGCTGCAGGCACTGGGTGCGACCAAGGCCACGGCCGCATTGGCCGGCGCCCAGGCCGAGGGCGGCATGGACGCGGCCCTGCGCGCGGTGATGTTCTCGCGCCTGGCCAGCCGCGTGCTCTGGCCGCTGGCCGAGTTCCCCTGCGAAAACGAGCAGGACCTCTACCAGGGCGTGCACGCCGTCGACTGGAGCCAGCACCTCGCGCCCGAGGGCACGCTGGCCGTGGACGCCCACGTCTCTGGTCCGGCGCTCACCCACGAGCGCTACGCCGCGCAGCGCGTCAAGGACGCCATCGTCGACCGCATGCGCGCCGCCCACGGCGTGCGCCCCTCGGTGGACACCGAGGCGCCCGACCTGCGCCTGTCGCTGGTGGTGCGCAAGGGCAAGGCCCTGCTCGCCGTCGACCTCGGTGGTGGCCCGCTGCACCGCCGCGGCTGGCGCCAGTCGCAGGGCGAGGCGCCGCTGAAGGAAAACCTTGCCGCCGGCATGCTGCTGCGCGGCGGCTGGCCGAAGATCTACGCCGAAGGCGGCGCGCTGCTCGACCCGATGTGCGGCAGCGGCACGCTGCTGATCGAAGGCGCGCTGATGGCCGCCGACGAGGCGCCTGGCCTTCGCCGCCTGGCCGGCGCCGCGCCGACGCGCTGGAAGGGCTTCGATGCCGCGCTCTGGGCCACGGTGGAAGCCGAGGCGCGCGAGCGCGCCGAACGCGGTCGCGCCGCGTTGCGCCCGGTGTTTTTCGGCGCCGACCTCGATCCCAAGGCCCTGCAGGCGGCGGTGGCGAACGCCGACCGCGCCGGCGTGGCCGAGGTCATCCGGCTCGAGCGGGCCGACGTGGCCGCGCTCAAGGCGCCCGGCGCCGCCCGCGGACTGGTGGTCTGCAATCCGCCCTACGACGCCCGCCTGGCGGCCGACCCCGCGCTCTACCGCGCCCTGGGCGATGCGCTGCGCGCGGCCGTTCCGGACTGGCGCGCGGTGCTGCTGTGCGGCTCGGACGATCTCGCCCGCGCCACCGGCCTGCGCGCCGCCAAGCGTTATGCCTTCTTCAACGGCGCGCTCGAATGCAGCCTGGTGCTGTGCGACCCGGTGCAGCCGCCCGCGCGCGAGCCGCGCGAGGCCCGGCCGCTGGGCGAGGGCGCGCAGATGGTGGCCAACCGCCTGCGCAAGAACCTGCGCAACTCGAAATCCTGGCGCGCCCGCGAGGGCGTGACGTGTTTTCGCGCCTACGACGCCGACCTGCCCGAGTATTCCGCCGCCGTGGACGTGTACGAGGAGGACGGCGGCGCCGGCCGCCAGTTCGTGCACGTGCAGGAGTACGAGGCACCGGGCACGATTCCCGAGGCCGACACGCGGCGCCGCTTCGGCGAGCTGCTCGACGCCGTGCGCGAGGTCTTCGCGGTGCCGGCGGGGCAGGTGGCCATCAAGACCCGGGCCCGCGGCAAGGGCGGCAGCAAGTACGGGCGCATGGACCAGCGCGGCGAGTTCTTCGTCGTGCGCGAGGGCGCGGCGCGGCTGCAGGTGAACCTGTTCGACTACCTCGACACCGGCCTGTTCCTCGACCACCGCCCGCTGCGCCTGCGCATCGCCGGCGAGGCGCGCGGCAAGCGCTTCCTCAACCTGTTCTGCTACACCGGCGCGGCCAGCGTGCAGGCCGCGGTGGGCGGCGCCGCCAGCACCACCAGCGTGGACCTCTCGGGCACCTACCTCGAGTGGGCCGGGCGCAACCTCGCGCTCAACGGCGCCACCGGCCGCCAGCACCAGCTGGTGCAGGCCGACGCGGTGTCCTGGCTCGAGGCCGACCGCGGCCAGTACGACCTCGTTTTCTGCGACCCGCCGACGTTCTCGAACTCGGCGCGCGCCGCCGACTTCGACACCCAGCGCGACCACGTGCGCCTGCTGCGCGCGGCCGTGGCGCGGCTGGCGCCGGGCGGCCTGCTGCTGTTTTCGAACAATTACCGGCGCTTCCGCCTCGACGAGGCCGCCGTGGCTGCGTTCGCCGAAGCGCGCGAAATCAGCCGCGACACCATCGCGGCCGACTTCGCCCGCAACCCGCGCATCCACCGCTGCTGGGAATTGCGGGCGCGCTGAGCCTCAGAAGCCGGCGCCGGCGCGGATCTCGCCGCGCGCGCGGCTGTTGCCGCGCAGCTGCTCGTAGGTTTGGTTGTCGAGCACCTGCGCCGAGCGGATGCGGCAGCGCTCGCGCCCGACCAGCACGTGGTCGCCGGCACGGCCGCAGACGCGGTTGCTGACGAAATCGCCGCGTAGCTCCAGCGTGACCGAATTGCCCAGCGAAATGCAGTTTTCGTAGAGCTCGATGCGGTACTTGCGGCGGCCGCCGTCGACGAGCAGCGTGAAGCCGTCGATCGCATCCCAGCTGCGCGCCTGGGCCGGGTCGAGGCATTCGGCGGGCTGCAGGATGACCGGCGCGGCCTGGGCCTGGCGCGGGGCGCCTTCACGCGTGGCGCAGCCAGCCATCACGGCCGCGGCCAGGGACAGGGCGAGGAGGGGGGCATGACGCATGGCAGGTTCCCTGGGGGTGGGGGTGGGCGCAGTCTTTGCCGGTCGCGCTTAACCGGTACGAAATGTTACCGGGCGCAGTATGCTCAAGCCATGGATCGCAGCCCCCCGTCCGCCCTTGCCCACACCTGGACCTTCTTCCGCCAATGGCTGAAGAACCCGCTGGGCGTGGCGGCCATCTCGCCCTCGAGCCAGCAGCTGGCGCGGCAGATGATGTCCGAACTGCCGCGCGGCGCCCGCCGCGTGATCGAGCTCGGCGGCGGCACCGGCGTCTTCACGCGCGCGCTGCTCGGCCATGGCATCGCGCCCCAGGACCTGCTGGTGCTCGAACTCAACGAAGAGCTGCACCAGCACCTGCAGCGGCATTTCCCGCAGGTGCACGTGGCCTGCGCCGACGCCCGCGACCTGGCCGACGTGGCCCGCCGCCACGGCTTCGACGAACAGTCGCCGGCCGACGCGGTGGTTTCGGGACTGGGCCTGCTGTCGATGCCACGCCCGACCCAGCAGGCCATCCTCACCGCCGCCTTCGACTGCCTGCAGCCGCAGGGCCGTTTCGTGCAGTTCACCTACGGCCCGGCCAACCCGGTGAACAAGGAAGTGCTCGAGGCGCTCGACCTGGTCGCGCGCCGCGGCAGCTTCACCTGGTGGAACGTGCCGCCGGCGACGGTGTACGTGTACTCGCGCCGCGTTTCGCGCGCCATCCGCCCGCGATCGATGCGCTGAAGACAAAACGGCGCGCCCGGGGGCGCGCCGCTTCGCGAAACCGACCACCGCTTACTGGCCGGTCTTGATACTCGTCCAGGCCCGCACGCGCTCGCGGGTGGTTTCCTGCGGCAGGGTCACCGGGTCGACCAGCTTGTCCATCACCTCGGCCGACGGATAGACGCCCGGATCGCCGGCGATCTCCGGGTCCACCAGCGGCAGCGCCGCCGTGTTCGGGCTGGCGTAGGAGACGTAGCCGACGATGCCGGCCGCGACCTCGGGCTTGAGCAGGTAGTTGATGAAGGCGTGGGCGTTGGCCGCGTGCGGCGCATCGGCCGGGATGGCCATCAGGTCCACCCAGCGCACCGCGCCCTCGACCGGGATGATGTACTCGATCTCGATGCCGTTTTCGGCCTCGACGGCGGCGTCGCGGGCCTGGAACACGTCGCCCGAATAGCCCATGGCCACGCAGATGTCGCCGTTGGCCAGGTCGTCGATGTAGCGCGAGGAGTGGAAGTAGCGGATGTGCGGACGGATGGCCCGGAAGGCCTCGGTGACCACCTGGGTCTCGTCGCCGGTGAGGGCGTTGGCGTCGCGGCCCTTCCAGATCAGGGCGGCGGCGAAGGTCTCCTGCTCGTCGTCGAGCACGGCGATGCCGCAGCTGGCGAGCTTGGCGGCGTTGGCCGGGTCGAACAGCAGCGACCACGAGTCGAGCGGCGCGTCCTCGCCCAGCGCGGCCTTCACCTTGGCCACGTTGATGCCCAGGCCCGTGGTGCCCCACATGTAGGGCACCGCGTGCTGGTTGCCCGGGTCCACGTCCTGCAGGCCCTCGAGCACGTCGGCGTCGAGGTTGGCGAGGTTCGGCAGCTGGGCCTTGTCCAGCGGCGCATAGATGCCGGCCTGGATGTGGCGCTGCGCGAACGGGCGGGCCGAGGGGAAGACCACGTCGTAGCCCGAGGCGCCGGCCATGAGCTTGGCCTCGAGCATCTCGTTGGCGTCGTAGGTGTCGTAGACCACGCGGATGCCGGTCTCGGCCTCGAAGTTGGCCAGGGTGTCCTCGGCCACGTAGTCGGACCAGTTGTAGACGTAGACCACCTGGTTGCCGGCGGCGGCCGGGGCCGCGTCGGCGGTGGCGTCAGGGGCGGCTTCCTGGCGACCGCAGGCGGCCAGCAGCAGGGCGGAAGCGATCAGGCTGTAGCGCAGGATCATGCTCGGCTCCGGGGTAAGGGGGCCTGACATGGTCGGCGCGGTGGCCGGGGCTGTCAAACGCGGCTCCGGGGCCGCGCAGACTCATGCGGACGCGGCGCGGTCGCTGGCGAGCAGGCCCATCAGCACGCTGTCCTGCAGCTCGCCGGCCACCTGCCAGCGCTGGCGCAGGTAGCCCTCGCGGCGGAAGCCCAGGGCCTCGAGCGTGCGCAGCGAGCCCTGGTTGCGCGGGTCCACGTCGGCCTCGAGCCGGCGCAGCCCCATCGGGCCGAAGGCGTGGTCGAGCAGCACGGTCAGCGCCTCGAGCGCATAGCGCCGGCCCCAATGCTCGCGGGCCAGGGCGAAGCCGAGTTCGGCGCGGCCCTGGCCGTGGTCGATGGCGTAGAGGGTGGTGGTGCCGATCAGCTGGTCGTCGCCGCGCAGGGCGATGCCCCACTGGAACAGGTCGCCGCGCTCGAAACCGCGGTGGATGGCCTCGAGGTAGATCTCGGCCTCGTCGCGATGCGGCCAGGCGGTGTGGCTCCAATAGCGCATCACGTCCGGGTCGGAGAACACGGCGTAAAGGCTCTCGAGGTCCCTGGCCTCGATCCAGCGCAGCTGCAGGCGCGGGGCGAGCAGGGTGGGGAGCCGGTCCGGGGCCGGCGGGACGGGCACGGGGCCGGGGCGGCGGCGGGCTGGGGGCATGTCGCGCAGGGCCATCTCGGGGGGAAGTGGTCTGGAGTCGAATGTTAGAACGCATGACACGGTCATTTCCGGCCTTCACGCGTGCGCCCGGCGGCCCGCAACCCAGCGTTGCGCGCCGCCGGGCTCGCAAGCGCGGGGGCCCGGCCGCATAGTTCCGGGCATGGCCACCAAAGGCCGGCAAACCGGAGGAACCCCATGAGCACCGCCATCCGCCCCGTCCTGCGCACCCTGCGCGGCATGCCGGCGTCCGACGGCGCGGGCGTGAAGCTCACCCGCATCATCGGCACCCCGCAGCTGCCCGACCTCGATCCCTTCCTGATGCTCGACGAGTTCGGCACCGACCGCCCCGAGGACTACCTGGCCGGCTTCCCCGACCACCCGCACCGCGGCTTCGAGACCGTCACCTACATGCTCGACGGCCGCATGCGCCACAAGGACAACAAGGGTAACGAGGGCGTGCTCGTGCCCGGCGCGGTGCAGTGGATGACCGCCGGCCGCGGCATCGTGCACTCGGAGATGCCCGAGCAGGAGGAGGGCCGCATGCGCGGCTTCCAGCTGTGGGTGAACCTGCCGGCGCGCGAGAAGATGACCGCGCCGAAGTACCAGGAGTACGGCCCCGAGGTCTTCCCCGAGGTGGACGCCGCCCCCGGCGTGCGTGCCAAGGTGATCGCCGGCGAAGTGGCCGGCGTGCGCGGCCCGATCGTGCAGCCGGCCACCGAGCCCACCTACCTCGACCTGCGCCTGGGCGCGGGCGACCGTTACGTGCACGCGCTGCCCGAGGGCCACAGCGCCTTCGCCTACGTCTACGAGGGCAGCGCACGCCTGGGCGAGGGCCCGGATGCGGCCACGGTGCAGGCGCACGAACTGGCGGTGCTGGGCGCCGGCGGCGCGGTGGCGCTGGAGGGCCGGGAGGCCGATACGCGCCTGATCCTGGTCGCCGGCAAGCCGCTGCGCGAGCCGGTGGCGCGCTACGGCCCGTTCGTGATGAACACCCAGGACGAGTTGCGCCAGGCCTTCTACGACTTCCAGGCCGGTCGCTTCTGAGCCCTCAGCGGGCGGGCAGCGGGATGCGCTCGTGCTCGCCCGCCACCTGGCCCATGCGGTCGGCTTCCCAGTCGGCCTTGGCCTGCTCGATGCGCTCGCGCGAGCTGGACACGAAGTTCCACCACACGTGCCGGCGGCCATCGAGCGGCTCGCCGCCGAGCAGCATCACCGTGGCGTCGCAGCCGGCGCGCAGCAGCGGCTCGCTGCCCGGCTCGAGCACCACCAGCCGGCCCGGCGCCAGCGGCTCGCCATCGAGCGTGAGCTCGCCCTCGACCGGGTAGAGCGCGCGCTCGGCGTGCTCGGCCGGGATCACCAGCGAGGCCTCGCCCTGCAGCTCGATCGATACGTACAAGGTGCGCGCCAGCACCTTCACCGGCGAGGTCTCGCCGAAGGCGTCGCCGGCGACGATGCGCAGGCGCGCGCCCGGCAGTTCCACCACCGGCAGCGTGGCGGCCGGGTGGTGGGCGAAGTCGGGCGAGGTTTCCTCGTGCTCGCGCGGCAGCGCCACCCAGGTCTGCAGGCCGTGCATGCGGTGCGGCTTGCCCAGCAGGTGCCCGGGCGTGCGCTCGGAGTGCACGATGCCGCGGCCGGCGGTCATCCAGTTCACGTCGCCGGGCCGGATCTCCTGCGCGAAGCCGAGGCTGTCGCGATGCATGATCGCGCCCTCCCACAGGAAGGTGACCGTGGCCAGGCCGATGTGCGGGTGCGGGCGCACCGCCAGCGGATGTTCGGCCGGCACCTCGGACGGGCCGATGTGGTCCAGGAATACGAAGGGCCCCACGCTGCGGCACTGCGCGTGCGGCAGCAGCCGGCGCACGGTGAAGCCGCCGCCCAGGTCGTGTTCGCGTCCTTCGATGGTCAGGGGCATGTCGGCCTCCTCAGTAGCGGCTGGTGATGACGCGGGCGGCGCCGTCGGCGTCGAGCAGCACCACGGTGTAGCGGTCGTACTCGGTTTCCGGCATCGGCATCGCGGGTTTGCCCGAGAGCGCCTCGACGATGCCCGGCACGGTGTTGCTGTGGCCGACCACGAGCGCGGTGCTGCCGGGGGGCAGGGCGCGCAATTCGCGCGCCAGGTCGCCGGCATGGGTTGCGGCATTGGCGGCATCGACCGGCCGCAGCGTCACCGGGATGCCGGCCGCGCTCGCCGCGGGTTCCGCGGTCTGGCGCGTTCGCCGGTACTGGGTGGCGATGGCCAGGTCCAGGCGCGCTCCGGCCAGGGTTTCGGCCAGGGCCTGCGCGCGGACTTCGCCGCTGCCGGCGAGCGAAGGATCGACCTTGTCGTCGTCGTCCTTCTCGGCGTGGCGCACCACCACCACCACGATGCCGTCGTGGGCGTGGGCGGGCAGGGCGGTGGCGAGGCAGGCGATGAGCATCAGCAGGCGCAGCAGGGTCATGGCGGGGCATCCGCGTCACGGGACCCCAGCATACCGCCGCCGCGCCGCCGGCTCAGCCCCGCGCCAGCAGCGCCAGCAGGCCGCGCGCGGTGCGCAGGCGCGAAGCGGCGTCGGGCAGTTCGAGCTTCAGGCGCAGCTTGTCGGGCCCGTCCATGGAATAGACCTTGGGCTGGGACTGGATGAGGCGGATCACCGACATCGGGTCGATGCTCGGCTGCGGCACGAACTGGCAGCGGCCGCCGTTCGGGCCCAGCTCGAGCTTGCGGATGCCCAGCGGCGTGGCCTCGAGCTTGAGCTCGGCCACGGCGAAGAGCTGCTTGGCCGGCTCGGGCAGCAGGCCGAAGCGGTCCACCATCTCCACCTGCAGTTCCTTCAGCGCCTCGGCGCTGCGGGCCGAGGCCACGCGCTTGTAGAGCGTCAGGCGCGCGTGCACGTCGGGCAGGTAGTCCTCGGGGATGAGCGCCGGCACGTTGAGCTCGACCTCGGCACCGTGGCGCGTGGCCGGGTCGAAGTCGGGGATCTTGCCGGACTTGATCGACTTGACCGCGCGTTCGAGCAGCTCTGTGTAGAGGCTGAAGCCGATCTCGGCCATCTGGCCGCTCTGGTCCTCGCCCAGCAGCTCGCCGGCGCCGCGGATCTCCAGGTCGTGCGTGGCCAGGGTGAAGCCCGCGCCCAGCTCCTCGAGCGAGGCCAGGGCTTCGAGCCTCTTGGCGGCGTCGGAAGTGAGCGTCTTGCGGTCGGGCACCACCAGGTAGGCGTAGGCGCGGTGGTGGCTGCGGCCGACGCGGCCGCGCAGCTGGTGCAGCTGGGCCAGGCCGAAGCGGTCGGCGCGGTGGATGATGATGGTGTTGGCGCTCGGGATGTCGATGCCCGACTCGATGATGGTGGTGCACACCAGCACGTTGAAGCGCTGGCGGTGGAAGTCGAGCATCACCTGCTCGAGTTCGCGCTCGGGCATCTGGCCGTGGGCGATGCGGATGCGCGCGGCCGGCACCAGCTCGGCCAGCTCGCGCGCGGTCTTTTCGATGGTGTCGACTTCGTTGTGCAGGAAGTACACCTGGCCGCCGCGGGCCAGCTCGCGCTGGAAGGCCTCGCGCAGCAGGGCCGGGTCCCAGGGCGTCACCACCGTCTGCACCGCCAGGCGGTGCGTCGGCGGCGTGGCGATGATGCTCAGCTCGCGCAGGCCGCTCATGGCCATGTTGAGCGTGCGCGGGATGGGCGTGGCGGTGAGCGTGAGCAGGTGCACCTCGGCGCGCAGCGCCTTCAGGGCCTCCTTCTGGCGCACGCCGAAGCGCTGCTCCTCGTCCACGATCACCAGGCCCAGGTCCTTGAACTTCACGTCCGGCTGCAGCAGGCGGTGGGTGCCGACGATGACGTCGATCTTGCCCTCGGCCAGCTGCGCCAGCGCCGCCTTGATCTCCTTGGGCGACTTGAAGCGGCTGAGCACTTCGACCCGGATCGGCCAGTCGGCGTAGCGGTCGCGGAAATTGCGGTAGTGCTGCTCGGCCAGCAGCGTGGTCGGCACCAGCACCGCCACCTGCTTGCCGGCGGTGGCGGCGACGAAGGCGGCGCGCACGGCGACCTCGGTCTTGCCGAAGCCGACGTCGCCGCAGACCACGCGGTCCATCGGCTGGGACTGGCCGATGTCGGCGATGACGGCGTTGATGGCCGCCAGCTGATCCGGCGTCTCCTCGAACGGGAACGTCGCGGCGAACGGCTCGTACATGGCGCGGTCCAGCGGCAGCGCCAGGCCCTGGCGGGCGTGGCGCCGGGCCTGGATCTCGAGCAGCTCGGCGGCCACGTCGCGCACCTTCTCGGCGGCCTTGCGCTTGGCCTTCTCCCAGGCCTCGCCGCCCAGCGAGTGCAGCGGCGCGTGCTCGGGCGAGGCGCCCGAGTAGCGGCTCACCAGCTGCAGCTGCGACACCGGCACGTAGAGCTTGTCGCCCTTGGCGTATTCGATCTGCAGGAACTCGCCGCGGATGCCGCCGCTGTCGAGCGCCACCAGGCCCTGGTAGCGGCCGACGCCGTGGTCCTCGTGCACGATGGGCGCGCCGATGGCGATCTCGCTCAGGTCGCGCAGCACCGTTTCCGGGTCGCGCACGGCCTTGCGCCGGCGGCGCGACTGCTCGGCGCGCTCGGGGAAGAGCTGGCGCTCGGTGAGCACGGCCAGCGCCGGCTCGCCCAGCGCGAAGCCGTCCTCGAGCGCGGCCACGGTGATGGCGAAGCGCGCGTCGCCGGCCAGGAAGGCCTGCCAGTCCGGCAGCACCGCCGGCCGCAGTTCGGCACCGGCCAGCAGCTCGAGCAGGGCCTCGCGGCGTCCGGCGGAATCGGCGGCCAGCAGCACGCGGCCCGGGTAGGCGCGCAGGAAGCCGTGCAGCGCGCTGCCCGGCTCGCCGCCCTTCTGGCTCCAGGGCAGGCTGGGCGCCGGCTGCTCGGGCAGGGCCGTGGCCTTGTCGGCCTGCGGGTGCTCGCGGCCCAGGAGTTCGACGCGCTCGGCGCGATTGAAGCGCGCGCGCAGCTCCTCCGGCGGCAGGTACAGCTCGGCCGGCGGCAGGATCGGCCGCTCCAGGTCGTGCCGGCGCTGCTCCCAGCGCTCGCCGGTCTGCGCCCAGAACGCCTCCGCGGCCTCGGCCACGCCATCGGCCAGCACCAGCAGGGTTTCGCCCGAAAGGTGCTCGAAGAGGCTGGCGGTGTGCTCGAAGAACAGCGGCAGGTAGTACTCGATGCCGGCCGGCGTGCCGCCCTGCTTGAGGTCCTGGTAGAGCGGGCAGCGGCGCGGGTCGAAGTCGAAGCGCTCGCTCAGGCGCTCGCGCACGCGCTTCGTGCTCGCGTCGTCGAGCGGGAACTCGCGGGCCGGCAGCAGGCGGATGCTGTCGACCGGGTGGTCGGAGCGCTGGGTCTCGGGGTCGAAGCTGCGCAGCGAATCGATCTCGTCGTCGAACAGCTCGATGCGGTAGGGCCGGTCGGCGCCCATCGGGTAGAGGTCGAGCAGGGCGCCGCGCACGGCGAAGTCGCCCGGGTCGAGCACCTGCGGCACGTTGCGGTAGCCGGCGGCCTCGAGCCGGCGCTTTTCGGCGTCGAGGTCCAGGCGCTGGCCCTTGCGCAGGTCGAGCGTATTGCCGGCGATCCACTCCGGCGGCGGCAGCCGCTGCATCAGCGAGGCCACCGGCACCACCAGCACGCCCTTGCGCGCCGTCGGCAGGCGATACAGCGCGGCCACGCGCTGGCTGATGATGTCCGGGTGCGGGCTGAACAGGTCGTAGGGCAGGGTCTCCCAGTCGGCGAAGTGCAGCACCGGCAGGGCCGCGTCGCCCTCGCCGGCGAACACGCGCAGGTCGTGCTCGAGGGCCTGGGCGGCGTGGCTGTCGCGGGTGACGGCCAGCACGAGGCCGTCGTGTCGGCGGGCGGTTTCGGCCAGGGCGAGGGCGGTCAGGCTGGCGCTGGCGGGGGCGCGCCAGGCGGCGCGCTTCTGGCCCGCACGGGGTCGGGGCGCGCTGGGGAGCTGGGGGTCTTTCATGAGGCCGCGGAGTTTACCGCAGCCGGCGTGGTCGCCGTTTCACGCCCGCCGGCCGGGGCCGGGCGGCGGCCCCAGGTCCAGCGTCACCCGCACCTGGCCGCCGGAGCCGGGGATGTGCTCGCGGCGAAAACCGATCGCCTGCGAGAGCGCGATCATCGAGGCGTTGTCCTCGAGCACGTCGCCCCAAAGCCGCTCGATGCCGTGGGCCTGGGCCCACTCCACCAGGCGCTGCATCATGGCCTTGCCCAGGCCCTGGCCGGCCAGGAAATGCGAGACGAGGATGGCGAACTCGGCGCTGTCGCCTTCGGGGTCGCGGTCCAGCCGCGCAACGGCGCCCACCAGGGCCTCGCCCGGCGGCAGCGGCTCGGCCGCCACCACCACGAAGTCGCGGCCCGGCGCCGGATTCACCAGCTGGCCCAGGTAGGCCTCCGACAGCGCCTTGACCGGGTGCAGGTAGCGCCGGCGCACCTCGTCTTCGTTGAGCAGCTGGAAGGCGCCGGCCATCGGCCCGGCGTCGGCGGGGTGCACGGGTCGCAGCCAGAGCGTGCGGCCGTCGGGAAGGCGCAGCGCTTCGGTGCGCTCGGGGTCCGGGCTCTTGCGGCGGCGGGAACGGTTCACGGCGGGCAGTGTCGGCCAGTCGTGTTGCAATCGTGCTCTAAACGCCGGCTGCGGCGTTCAGCGCGCTCAAGTCGCCTCGCCGCTGAACTGGGCGAAGGTGACCACGTGGCCGCCGGGCTCGCGGTAGCCGACCTCGGTGGCGCCGTAGAAGGTGGTGCGGCGCGGGAAGGCCAGGGGCTGGCCGCCCAGCGCCCGCTCGATGGCGTCGATGTCGTCGACTTCGATGAACAGGAAGGTCTTGCCGACTGCGGCTTCCCCGGCGATCGCCGGCACGTCGTCGGCGATCGAAGCGTGGCTCTGCAGCATGAGCTCGAGGCCCTGCCCGGCGAGGATGACGAAGCCCAGCGCGTCGCCGTGCGGCACCTCCACCGTGCGGGCCAGGCCCACGGCCTCCCAGAAAGGCAGCGAGGCTTCGACGGACGCCACCGGCAGGACGGCGGTGATCTTCTTCAGGCTCGGCTTCATGGCAAGGCTCCGGGGGGCGTGCGCCGATGATAGGCCCGGCGGCAGCGGGTTGGCGACGCGGGCGCGGGCAGGGGCACAATGGCCGCGAACGAGCAGGAGCGGCCATGTCCACGCGCGAGCGCTTCACCACCCACGACGTCGACAACCAGCCGCCTTCGCCCTGGCCCGCCGACCTGTGGCGCGACGACCTGCCGCTGCGCGAAGCCGTGGCGCGCGAGGGCGGCGACTGGGCCGCCGGTGAGCTGGCCGCCTACGGCCGCCTGGCCGGCAACGAGCTGATGGCCTTCGGCCGCCTGGCCAACGAGTTCCGGCCGCGCTTCCACCCCTTCGATCCGCGCGGCCACCGCCTCGACGAAGTCGAATTCCACCCGGCCTACCACCAGCTGATGGCCACCGCCGTCGAGCACGGGGTGCCCAACTTCGCCTGGCGCCACGCTGGACGCCGCGGCGCCCACGTGGCGCGCGCCGCGCTGATGTTCCTGCACAACCAGGCCGACCAGGGCAGCAGCTGCCCGCTGACCATGACCTACGCCTGCGTGCCGGCCCTGCAGCACGCGCCGGGTCTCGCCCGGCAGTGGCTCCCGCGCGTGCGCGACACCCGCTACGACCCGCGCCACGTGCCCGGCTGGAACAAGCACGGCGTCACCATCGGCATGGGCATGACCGAAAAACAGGGCGGCTCGGACGTGCGCGCCAACACCACCCGCGCCCAGCCCGTCCCGGGCGACGGCCCGGCGCCGCTTTACGAGCTGGTCGGGCACAAGTGGTTCTTCTCGGCGCCCATGTGCGACGCCTTCCTGGTGCTGGCGCAGGCGCCCGCCGGCCTGAGCTGCTTCCTGCTGCCGCGCTTCGCGCCCGATGGCCGCCGCAATGCGTACCGGATCCAGCGCCTGAAGGACAAGCTCGGCGACTGGAGCAACGCCAGCGCCGAGGTCGAGTTCGAGGGCGCGCAGGCCTGGCTCGTGGGCGAGGAGGGTCGCGGCGTGGCCACCATCCTGCAGATGGTGGCGCTCACGCGCCTCGATTGCCTGCTCGGCTCGGCCAGCCTGATGCGCCAATCCCTGGTGCAGGCCCTGCATTTCGCCCGCCACCGGCGCAGCTTCGGCCGGCACCTGTGCGAGCACCCGCTGATGCGCAACGTGCTGGCCGACCTGGCGCTCGAATCCGAAGCCGCCACCGCGCTGGCCTTCCGCGTGGCGCGCGCGGTGGACGCCAGCGAGCGCGACCCGGCCGAAGCGGCGTTCGCGCGCCTGACCACGGCCCTGGGCAAGTACTGGGTGTGCAAGCGCGCCCCCGGCTTCACCGCCGAGGCCATGGAGTGCCTCGGCGGCGTGGGTTACGTGGAGGAGGGCGGCATGCCGCGCCTGTTCCGGCAATCTCCGCTCAATTCGATCTGGGAAGGCAGCGGCAACATCCAGTGCCTGGACGTGCTGCGCGCGATGACCCGCGAACCGGGCTGCGTGGACGCCTACTTCGCCGAGCTCGAGTCGGTGCGCGGTGGCCATCCGGCGCTCGACGCCGAGATCGATGCGCTGCGCAACTTCCTGCGCTCGCCGCCGGACACGCTCGAGGCCGGCGCACGCCGCCTGGCCGAGCGCATGGCCCTGGCCCTGCAGGCGGCGCTGCTGCTGCGCGGCGCGCCGGCGGTGGTCGCCGCCGCCTTCTGCGCCGCGCGCCTGCACGGCGGCCAGGGCCTGGCCTACGGCACGCTGCCGGCCGGCCCGGCCTGGGACCTGCTGATCGACCGCGCGCTGCCCTGAACCCGCGCTTGCCGAAGGGTTCATGCAGCGTCGGTTGTAATACCCGGCCCCTCACCAGGCCAGGAGGCCGTCCCATGCTGCGTTCGATCCTCGCGCTTTCCCTGCTTGCCGCCGCCGGTGCCGCCAGCGCCCAGTGGCAGCCCAGCGCAGAGCTGGGCATCGTTTCGGCCTCGGGCAACTCCGACACCACCAGCGTCAACGGCCGCTTCGGGCTCAAGGGCGAAGACGCGCTGTGGACGCACGACTACCGCCTTGCCGCGCTGCGCGCCGAGAGCAACGACGAGACCACGGCCAACCGCTACGAACTCGGCGCCAAGAGCGCGCGCAAGCTTGGCGACCGCGCTTACCTGGGCGCCGCGGCCCGCTACGAGAACGACGATTTCGCCGCCTACGACTACCAGTCCACGCTGGCGATCAACTACGGCGCCTGGCTGCTGCGCGACGAACGCCGCAGCTTCCAGCTCGAGGGCGGCCCCGGCCTGCGCCGCGCCCGCCTCTCCGATACCGGCGAAGTCGAAACCAGCGCGCTGCTGCGCGGCTTCGCCGACTACAAGCACCAGCTGACCGACAGCACGAGCTTCTTCAACACGCTGCTGGTCGAAGCCGGCGACGAGAACACCTTCGCCCAGAACGACATCGGCATCGCGGTGAGCATCAACAAGTCGCTGGCGCTCAAGGCGGCCTTCCAGATGCGCCACAACACCGAAGTGCCGGTGGGCACCGAGCGCACGGACACGCTGACCTCGGTGAACATCGTCTGGAGCCCGAAGGCCGACTAGACTCGGGGCTCCACGCCATGGAGTCCTCCTGAGTGAACCACGCCGCCCGTCGCCCCGAACCGCTGCTGCCACGCCTGCCGTCGCTGCTGGCTTATCCGGCCACGAAGGCCATGCTCGGCTTCATGGCGGCGCTGGCGCTGTTCCGGCTGCTGGCGCACGCGC
Source organism: Arenimonas sp. SCN 70-307 (assembly GCF_001724815.1). Classification (GTDB taxonomy): domain Bacteria; phylum Pseudomonadota; class Gammaproteobacteria; order Xanthomonadales; family Xanthomonadaceae; genus Arenimonas. Next base: position 118,889 of record NZ_MEDO01000002.1, read on the forward strand.
CGAACATCCTGGGCCTGCTGTTCGAACTGGCCTTCTGGGTGATGGGCTACAAGCTCGCGGTCGAGGCGCTGGTGAACACGGCGCACGGGCGCTACGAAGCCCTGCACGGCGAAGACCTGATGGCCACCGACGGCGACGGCGTCGAGCAGCTGGTGCTCGGCGTGCTGGCGGCGGTGGCGCTGGCGGCGACCGCGCGCTGGGCCGGGCTGGCGCCCGCGCTGGTCCTGATGGCCGCCATCGTTCTGTTCATGCCGGCGGCGGTGATGCTGCTGTCGATCAACCACAGCCTGGCCAACGCGCTCAATCCGCTGGCCTGGTTCGCGCTCATCGGGCGCGTGGGCTTGCCCTACTTCGGGGTGGTGGCGGTGTTCACGGTGCTATCGATTGCTTCGGAAGCCCTGCAGTGGGTCTTCGAGTCCACCCTGGGCTGGGCGGGCATCGTGCCGGCCGGTTTCGTGTCGCTGTTCGCGCTGGTGGCGGGCTACCACATGCTGGGCGACCTGATTCATCGCCACGCGGCGGTGCTCGGCCTGGACATCACGCCGGCGGTGCAGCGCGCGACCTACGCCAACCCGGTCGAGGACGCGACGATGGCCAGCGCGGCCGAGCGGGCCGGGCAGGGCGACCCGGCCGCGGCCGCCGAGCTGCTGGCCGGCCTGTTCCGCGGCCGCGGCGCGTCCGACCCGGTGCACGAGCAGTACCGCCGTTATCTGGTCGCCGCCGGCCAACTGGACAAGCTGGCCGCGCACGACCGCGAGTACGTCTCCAGCCTGATGGTCACCGGCAAGGACAAGGCGGCGCTGGCGGTAGCCACCGACACGATGGCGCGGGTGCCGGGCTTCCAGCTGGATTTGCCCGACCAGATCGCCCGCCTCGTGGCGCTTGCCGCCCGCCAGGGTCAGTCGCAGCTCGCGGTGGCCCTGGCCCGCGATTTCGAAGCCCGCTTCCCGCAAAGCCCCGACCTGCCCGACGTGGCGCTTGCCGCGGCCCGCCTGCAAAGCGAGCGCCTCGGCCAGGACGCCGCCGCCCGCGACCGCCTGCGCGCGCTCGTCCAGTCCCACCCGGGGCATCCGGCCGCCGTGCCGGCCAGGCAGCTGCTCACCGCGCTGGAACAGGTCTTGGGCGCACCGGGAAAATAAACGCCAGATCAATAAGTTGCAGGGTATGACTTCCGGCCCATGGACGGTGCGCTTAGGTGTTGTAGATTACCAGCACACCAACTCACGAGGCCCCGGCCATGAATGCCCTGAACTCCTTCTACCGCCTGTTCCCGACCCGCCCGGTCGCGTCCGTGCCGGTGACCCGGGCGGCCGTCGCCAAGCCCGCCACCCCGGTGGCCGTCCTGGCCGACGCCGTCAGCCCGGCCCGCGCCGACCGCTACCGCCAGCGCGACTTCGGCACCGGTTACGGCCGCTCCAGCGGCTATGCCCAGGACCGCAGCTACGCCATGGTCTCCAGCCACCGCCTCGTGCGCGTCGGCTGAAGGCTCAGCGATCGAGCAGGTGGCGGACCTCGTCGTCCGCCACCTGCGGGAACGAATCGTAATAGGCGCCGACCGCGCTGAAGTCGCGCGGCGTCGCCAGGCAGGCCACCTCGTCGGCCAGCGTTTCGCAGCGTGCCACTGCTTCGGGCGCGCCCACCGGCACCGCCACGCCAAGTTGCCCCGCGCCCAGCGCGCGCAGCGCCGACAGCGCCACCGCCATCGTCGCGCCCGTGGCCAGCCCGTCATCCACCACCAGTACCGGGCGGCCCGCCACGTCCAGCGGCGCGCGGCCGCCGCGGTAGGCGCGCTCGCGGCGCGCCAGTTCGCGTTGCTCGGCCGCGGCCAGCGCCGCCAGCTCGTCCTCTTCGATGCCGGCCGTCGCGATCACGCCCGGGTTGCGCACCATCGCGCCGCCGCTGGCGATCGCCGCCAGCGCCACCTCGGGCTGCGCCGGCCAGCCGACCTTGCGCACCACCAGCACGTCCAGCGGCGCGTCGAGGGCCTTGGCCACTTCCGCCGCCACCGGCACGCCGCCGCGCGGCAGCGCCAGCACCTGCAGGCCCGGGAGCCCGCGCCAGTGGCCCAGGGCCGCGGCGAGGGCGCGGCCGGCGTCGCGGCGGTCGCGGAAGCGCATCGCCACCTCAGCCCTTGGGCAGCAGCCGCAGGTGGTGGAAGTCGAAGCTGAAGTCGGTCAGCGACGAGGCCGCTTCCATGCGAAATTCGCGCACCTTGCCGTCGGGGTCGAGCGTGAAGCTGGCGAAGGCGTCGGCATTGAGCGCGCGGTCGTGCCATCGCACCAGGAAGGTGTCGTGCTGCCAGTGCTCGAGCGTGCCCACCAGCGCCGCGGTGTGGGCGAAGCGCATCACCAGCTTGCCGTCCTCGAGCGCGATGGCGACGTCGCCATACCAGGCGTCGTTGTAGGTGGCGGCATAGCCGGCCAGCGGCAGCGAGGGGCGGCTTCGGCGGTCGCGGGCCTTGAGGTGCGCGGCCCATTTTTCGTCGGCGCCGGCGCGCGCCTTGGCCACGGCCGCGGCGTAGGCCGCCACCCAGTCGGTGTCGGGCGCGGCCAGGTAGTGGTCCAGCGCCTCCATCGTGACGGCGTTGAAGGCGGCGCCGACTTCCTGGTTGGTCAGCACCACGATGCCGAGATCGAGCTGCGGCACCAGCGTGACGCGCGAGACCATGCCCGGCCAGCCGCCGGTGTGCCAGACGAGCTTGTGGCCGCGGTACTCGCTGATGGACCAGCCCTCGCCATAGCCGGCGAACTGCGGCAGCGCCGGGGCCAGGGCCGGCACCGAGGGCTGGGCCGGGATGCGGATGGGCGTCACCAGCTCCCACATCGCGCGGTGGCGCGCGGCGCTGAAGAGGCGGCGCTCGCTGCCGTCGTCGTTCTTGCCCAGCACGCCGCCGTCGAGCTGCACGCGCATCCACCTGGCGATGTCGTTGACGCTGGCGTAGATGCCGCCGGCGGCCTGGTTGTTCGACCAGGTCATGGGCGGCACGGTCACCAGCGGGCCGCTGAAGCCGGGCTGGGCGTGGCCGGTGGCGGCGTTCGCGCCGGGCGGCAGGTGGTCGCTGTTGATCACCGCGCCTGCCATGCCCACGGGCACGAAGATGCGTTCGCGCACGAAGTCGCCGTAGGACTGGCCCGAAACCTCCTCGATCACGCGCTGCGCCACGGCATAAAGCACGTTGTCGTAGGCGTAGTCGGCGCGAAAGCTCGTTTCCAGCGGCACGTCGCGCAGGCGGCGGACGATTTCCTCGGTGCTGTGGGTGGTGGTGGGCCAGAACAGCAGGTCGCCGGCGCCCAGCGGCAGGCCGCTGCGGTGCGTGAGCAGGTCGCGGATGCGCATCTCGCGCGTCACGTAGGGGTCGGCCATGCGGAAGCCGGGCAGGTGGTCGATCACCCGGTCGTCGAGCGAGAGCTTGCCCTCGTCGGCCAGGATCGACAGCGCCGCCGAGGTGTAGGCCTTGGTCTGGGAGGCGATGGCGAAGCGCGTGTCGGCGTCCACCGCGTCGGCGCGGCCCTGTTCGCGCAGGCCCCAGCCCTGCGCCAGCACCAGCTCGCCATCCTTGACGATGGCGACGGCCACGCCGGGCACCTCGAAGGTGCTGCGCACCGATTCGACCACGGGCGAGAGATCGGGCGAACTGGCGACGGCCGCGGGGGCGGCGGCGAGCAGTGCGGAAACAACGATGGCCTGGCGCACGGGCGGCTCCCTGGGGATGACCGCCCGATTATGCCAAGCGCGGCGCCGGCGTCAGCCCAGCGGCGGCAGGTCGAACACCAGCACCTCGGCGTCGCGGCCGCCGCGGATGAGCACCTGCGGTTCGTCGCGCAGCTTGAGTGCGTCGCCCGCGCCCAGGGCATGGCCGTTCACCTCCAGCGCGCCGCGCACCACGTGCACGTAGCCCAGGCGTCCGGGCGCCAGCGCGAGCGTCGCGGCCTCGTCGCCGTCGAACAGGCCGGCGTACATCCGTGCGTCCTGCTGGATGCGCACCGAGCCCTCGGCGCCGTCGCCGCTGGCGACCAGGCGCAGGCGGCCACGCTTCTCGGCGTCGTCGAAGCGGCGCTGGTCGTAGGACGGCGCGATGCCCTGGCGGTCGGGGATGATCCAGATCTGCAGGAAGTGCGTCGTGCCGGTGCGGCTGTGGTTGTACTCGGAGTGGGTGATGCCGGTGCCGGCGCTCAGGCGCTGCACTTCGCCCGGGTGGATGCTGGCGCCGTTGCCCATCGAGTCGCGGTGCGCCAGCGCGCCCTCGAGCACGTAGCTGATGATCTCCATGTCGCGGTGGCCATGCGTGCCGAAACCCTGGCCCGCGGCGACGCGGTCCTCGTTGATCACGCGCAGCGGGCCCCAGTGCACGTGGGCAGGGTCCTGGTAGCCGGCGAAGGAGAAGCTGTGCCAGGAATCGAGCCAGCCGTGGTTGGCGTGGCCGCGTTCGGCGGCGGGGCGGGGGATGATCATGGCGGGGCCTCCTTGGGGCAGGCCTGCAGTATCGTCCTGCGCACAATCAGCATCAATTAGGGCTCGGGGCCATCCTTCGTTCCAAGAATGGAACTATCGCCCATTTTCCGTGGCGGCCCGGACCTCAGCGGCCCTTGCGGCCGCGGCGCAGGGGTTCGCCGGCAATCGGCGCCAGCACGAACGACAGGCTGACCAGATGGTCCTGGCCCGGTTTGCGGGGACCCTTGAGCAGGGCCTGGAGCCGTTCGAGCAGCGCATTGGCTTCGCGCAGCCCGTCTTCGTCCAGCCAACCGCGCGCACGCCCGGCCCAGAGTTCGCGCGCCGGGCCGTCGGTGCGCGTGTCCGGCCGGGCCAGTGCGGCGCGGAAATCGCGCCCGGCCGCCTGCAGCAGCCGGCCGACAACGGCCTGCACGGCCTCGCCGGCCCCCTCGTGCCGGCCGTAGCGCAGGCGCAGCGTGGTGCCAGGGGTGTCGCCGATGCGATAGCGCCGCGCGCCGGCGGGTGCTTCCAGCCGTGTCAGCAGGCCCGCTTTGCAGAGGCGATCGAAGTGGTAGTAGAGGCCGTCCGCCGGCCGCCCGAGTTCGGCGGCGACGGCGGCCACGTCGGCCTCGCCACCGAGGGACGCCAGCGTGTCGACGATGTCCTGCCGGGCCGGGCTGGCCAGCAGCGCCACGGCGGCGGGATCGGAGACGTCCCGGATACGCGGGGTCGGGACGCGGGGTGGGCGGGGACGTGCCATCAGTTGGCTTGCCTGTGTTGAAAAGATGCCTCAAATTTCAACGCAAGTCCCTCCTCCTGGCAAGTGCCGGCCCTCCGGCACGCGCCCATCACCCACACGAGGTTGCCCATGGAATCCCGTCGATCCCCCTGGCTTCGCGCCGTTTCGATCCTTAGCGCCGCCCTGCTGCTGGGCAGCCTGGCGTCCTGCGGCCAGGCCGAAATGATCCGGCTTTATTTCGCCAACAACGGCACCGAGGTGCGGCTCGACTCCCCCCTGCCTTTGCGCCTGCCGTTCACCGAGCACGAGGGCTGGATCGTCGTGCAGGCCAGCGTCAACGGCTCGCCGCCCGTGCCCTTCGTGCTCGACACCGGCGCGTCGATGCTCACCATCCTCACGGCGCCCGACACCGAGGCCCTGGGACTGGACATGGGCGGGCTGCGGCGCATCGGCGGCGAAGGTGTCTCGGCCATCACGGCGGCCGTGCAGCAGGGCCTGGAGCTGGACTTCGGCCCGTTGGCGCTGCTCGACCAGACCGTGCTGGCGATCCCGATGGACAACATCCTGTGCAGCGACCAGGTCCGGCCGCCGCCGTTCCGCGGCGTGATCGGGCACGAGCTGTTCGGCCGCTACGTGGTGGAGGTCGACCACGCCCGCGGCGAAGTCGTGCTGCACGACCCGGCCGACTTTGAATACCGCGGGGACGGCGTGGAGCTGCCGATCGAAATCAGCGCCCGCCACGCCTACGTGCGCTCGCAGGTGCAGGCGCCGGACGGCGCCGCCTACGAGGCCAGGCTGCACGTCGATACCGGCGCGGGCATCCACCTGAGCCTGTTCCCGCAGGCGCACGAGGCGATCGTGGTGCCGGCCGGCGGCGAGGACGTGGCGGGCTGCTTCGTCGGCGGGCTGGCGAGCTACCGGCGTGGCGAGCCGGTGCGGCTGGGCCTGGGCCAGGCGCCGCCGGTCGAGGTGCCGGTGCGCTATTCGACCGGCGACGAGGTGATCAAGCGTGGCCAGCATGGCCGCCTGGGCGCCCGTTTCCTGGCGGATTACAACGTGGTCTACGACTTTCCCGGCAAGCGCATCATCCTGGCGCCGCGCGCAGTCACACCGTCGATCACCGGGTCTGCCCGCTGAATTCGATTGGACCGCCCGCCTCAGCGCAGGGTGCGGGCAAACAGCGCCAGGGTCGCCGTCCAGGCCTGCTTCGCGGCGGCCTCGTCGTAGCGGGGCGTGGTGTCGTTGTGGAAGCCATGCTGCGTGCCCGGCGGCTGGAGCAGGGTGTAGGACTTGCCGGCGGCCTTGAGCGCCTCTTCGTAGGCGGGCCAGCTGGCGTTGACGCGCGGGTCGTCCTCGGCCAGCACGACCAGCAGTTCGGCCGTGATGGCCGGTACGGCGTCCACCGGCGGCGCCGAGCCATAGAAGGGTGCGGCGGCCTTGAGGTCAGGCAGGCGCGTGGCCAGGAAGTTGGCGATGGCGCCGCCGTAGCAGAAGCCAACGACGCCCATGCGGCCGTTGCCCAGCGGGTGCGACTGCAGCCAGGCGGCCGCGGCCAGCAGGTCTTCGCGGGTGCGGGCCTGGTCGAGCTCCTGGAACTTCGACCGCGCGCTGTCCTCGTCGCCTGGGTAGCCGCCGAGCGGGAACAGGGCGTCGGGGGCGAAGGCCAGGTAGCCCTCGAGCGCGAGCCGACGGGTGACGTCCTCGATATGCGGGTTCAGGCCGCGGTTCTCGTGCACCACCAGCACCAGCGGCAGCGGGCCCCCGGCGCCGGCCGGCGCGGCGAGGTAGCCGCGGGCCTCGCCGTAGCCCGCGGGCGAGGGAATCGTTTCGTAGCGCGTCGCCAGGCGCGCGTCGTCCTCCGCCACCTGCCGCGCCTGCACGAACTTCGGCGACAGCGCCGCCAGCAGGCCGGCCGCGGTGGTGCCGCCGACGGCGAAACGCGCGGCGCCGGCCAGGAAGGCGCGGCGGTCGATCTGGCCGTGCACGTATTGGTCGAACAGGCGCATCAGGCCCGGGTCGAAATCGCGGTGGCTGGGGCGCGGGGCGTCGGTCATGGCGGGCTCGGCGGCAGGGACAGCCGACACGCTGGCCCCCGGGGCACGAAGACGGCGTGAACGGGCGGGATGTCACATCCGGCTTCGTCCGCCCGTCAGTGGTTTCGTCGGCCAGGCCGAGGGTTTCGTCCCGAAGCCCCCCACGGGCCGTCGAATCACCTAGCATCCATGCTGCGATTCAAGGGGAGTCGCGCGCCAACCACCAGGAGCCTTGCATGTCCCACCTGATCAACATCTTCCTCGAGCCGGCCAAGGTGTTCACCGCGCTGAAGGAAAAGCCCACGTTCTGGGCGCCCTTCCTGTTGGTCGCCGGCCTGACGGTCGTCTCGACCCTTGCCTACTTCATGACCGTGGACCCGGCCTGGTTCGCCGAGCACCAGGTGGCGCAGATGCTTGCGCAGAACCCTGAGATGACCAAGGAGCAGATCGCCCAGGCCCAGGCCTTCATGCCCGGCGCCCGGGTCTCGGGCTACATCGGCGCGCCGGTGGCGGCGCTCTTCCTGGGCATCGTGTTCGCCATCTATGGCCTGTATTACCTGCTGGCGGGCAAGGTCACCGGCAATGCGGTGTCCTACAAGCACGGGCTCGCGCTGGCCGCCTGGGCCAGCGTGCCGATGGCCCTGGCCTCGCTGGTGGCGATCGGCGGCGTACTGACGAGCTCGAACCAGACGCCCTTCGAGAGCCTGCAGCTGCTCAACATCGACCCGCTGCTGGTGCAGCTGCCGGTCGGCCACGACTGGGGCACGCTGGCCAAGAGCTTCAGCCTGCTCAACTTCTGGACCTGGTTCCTGGCCGCCCTGGGCTGGAAGACCTGGTTCCGCACCGGCTGGACCCAGGCCGTGGTGGTGGCCCTGCTGCCCTCGCTGGTGATCTACGGCGTGATGGTGCTCTTCGCCATCCTCTGACACGAACGGAAGCCCCGACTCGATGAAGCCCAACAAGAAATGGATCGTCGCCGGCCTGGTGCTGGCGGTCATTGCCGTGCCGCTGCTGGTGAAGTCGCTGCGCGGCGAGTCGCGCACCGAAGTCGAGGTGGTGCTGGCCTCCGAACAGGAGATCCGGCCCTCCATCCTCGCCTCGGGCCTGCTGGCCTACCTCGAGGAGGTGAACCTCACCTCCGAAGTGGTGGCCAAGGTGCGCGAGATCCTGGTCGAGGAGGGTGACCAGGTCGAGAAGGGCCAGCTGCTGCTGCGCCTGGACCCGGAGACCTACCGCAACGTCATCGAGCGCGAGGAGGCCGGTCGCCGCCAGAGCCTGATCAGCATCGAGCGCCAGCGCCTGAACCTGACGCTGGCCGAGACCCGGCTCAAGCGCGGCCAGGAACTGCTCGGGCGGCAGATGATCGGCCAGAGCGACTTCGACGACCTGCGCAACGCCCGCGACCTGGCGCGGGTGGAGCTGCAGAGCAGCGAGGAGTCGCTGCGCCGCGCCGACGCCATCCTGGCCGAGGCGCGCGAGCAGCTGGCCAAGACCGACATCCGCTCGCCGATCTCCGGCACCATCGTCGACCTGCCGATCAAGGTGGGCGAGACCGCCATCCCGTCCACCAACGCCCTGGCCGGCGCCTCGCTGATGAAGATCGCCGATACCTCGGCCATCCAGGCCAACCTGCGCGTGGACGAGGCCGACATCGCCCGCGTGCGCCTGGGCCAGCAGGCCGAGGTGGTGGCTGCGGCCCAGCAGGACGTGAAGCTCACCGGCAAGGTGGCGCGCATCGCGCTGGCGCCCAGCCTCGAGCCGGGCAGCCAGGGCCGCGCCTACCGCGTGGAGGTGCTGCTGGAGGTGCCTGACGACCTGGGCCTGCGCTCGGGCATGAGCGCACGCGCCGACATCTTCCTCGGCGACGGCGGCAAGACCCTGGCCGTGCCGGTCGAGGCGGTGGTGACCGAGGAAAGCGAGGACAAGAAGCTCACCCGCCACGTCTGGGTCGACCGCGACGGCGTCGCCCGCAAGGTGGCGGTCGAGACCGGCCTGTCGGACGACCGCTGGGAGGCGATCAGCTCGGGCATCGTGGCCGGCGACAAGATCATCGTCGGACCGGCCAAGACCCTGCGCCTGCTCGCCGAGGGCGCGCGCATCGAATCGAAGCTGCGCGAGGACAAGCCGGCCACCGGCGGCAAGGGCGAAGAGGAAGACGACGGGGACGCCGCCGAATGATCCGCCTCACCGGCATCGTCAAGCGCTACCAGATGGGCGAAGAAGTGGTGATGGCGCTCAACGGCGTCGACCTGTTCGTCGACCGCAACGAGTACGTGGCGCTGATCGGCCCCTCGGGCTCGGGCAAGTCCACGCTGATGAACCTCATCGGCTGCCTGGACACGCCCTCGGAGGGCACCTACGAGCTCAACGGCCGCGACACCTCCCAGCTCACCGACGACGAGCTGGCGCAGGTGCGCAACAAGGAAATCGGCTTCGTGTTCCAGTCCTTCCACCTGCTGCCGCGCTTGACCGTGCTCGAGAACGTGATGCAGCCGCTGGTCTACCGCGGCCTGCCGCGCGCCGAGCGCAAGGCGCTGGCGACGCGCGCACTCGAGCAGGTGGGCCTGGGCAGCCGCCTGGGTCATCGCCCCAACCAGCTCTCGGGCGGCCAGCGCCAGCGCGTGGCGGTGGCCCGCGCCCTCGTCGGCCGGCCCTCGATCCTGCTGGCCGACGAACCCACAGGCAACCTCGATTCCAAGACCTCGGCCGAGATCATGGCCCTGTTCGACGAGCTGCACGCCGCCGGCCAGACCGTGGTGGTGGTGACCCACGAACCCGACATCGCCGCGCATTGCCGCCGCACCATCCGCGTCTCCGACGGCAAGATCGTCGAGGACTACGCCAACCCGCCGCGCGCCCAGGTCGCCTGACATGCAAGCCTTCCTCGAAGCCTTCCGCGCCGCGCTCGCCAGCCTGATGGCGCACCGCATGCGCAGTTTCCTCACCACGCTGGGCATCCTGATCGGCACCGCCTCGGTGATCGCCGTGGTGTCGCTGGTGCAAGGGTTCTCGCGCTCGATCTCCGACCAGTTCGCCGACCTGGGCAGCAACACGCTGACCCTGCAGCCCTACACGTCCTTCGCTGACGCCAGCCTGGGCAAGGAGAACCGCCTGAGCTTCGACGACGTGGACCTGCTGCGCTACCGCGTCTCCGGGGTCGGCGACGTGGTGCCGATCATGGCCGTGCCCGCCAGCGGCGTGGGTTACCGCGGCCGTACCGCCGTGCCGCAGGTGCTGGCGACCTCGGCCGACTTCACCGTCGTGCGGGGCCTCTACCCGCAGTCGGGGCGGTTCATCGTCGACAGCGACGACAAGAGCCGGCGCCGGGTGGCGGTGGTCGGCACCAAGGCGATCGAGGACCTGGAGCTGCCCGAGGATCCGATCGGCGAGTACATCCGCATCGGCAGCGACTGGTTCAAGGTCGTCGGCGTGATGGAGAAGCGCGGCGAACTGCTGGGCTTCTCGCAGGACAACCTCGTCATCCTTCCCTTCGAGGTCGGCCGGGCCATGACGGGGAACGAGGTGCGGCCGCGCATGAGCGTGAGCTTCACCGCCGAGGACATCGAGGACGTCGAGGCGCTGCGCGAGCGGGTCAAGCGCGCCGTGCGCATCGCCCACAAGCTCAAGCCCGGGCAGGAGGACGACTTCCGGGTCGAGGCGGCCGATTCGTTCGTCAAGCAGTTCGAGCAGATCACCGGCACGGCCACCGCGGTGGTGGGCGGCGTGGTGGGCATCTCGCTGCTGGTGGGCGGCATCGGCATCATGAACATCATGCTGGTGTCGGTCACCGAGCGGACGCGCGAGATCGGCATCCTCAAGGCGCTGGGCGCCACACGGCGCGACATCCTGGTGCAGTTCCTGCTCGAGGCCGGCCTGCTGGCCCTGCTCGGCGGCCTGATCGGCATCGCGCTCGGTTACGGCGCGGGCCTGGCCGTGGCTTCGGCCATCCCCAACTTCCCGCCGGCGCAGGTGCCGCTGTGGGTGGTGCTGGCCGCGGCGGGTTTCTCGGCCCTGGTGGGCGTGGTGTTCGGCATCATGCCGGCCTCCAAGGCCGCCGCGCTCGATCCGATCGAGGCGCTGCGCTACGAGTGACGAGCGGCGCGCGCGGCTTCAGATGGCCGCGCGCGAGGGGCCGTTGGGCTCGATGACGATCTTGCCGTGGCGCGCGCCGGTGCTGGCCGCGTGCACGGCCTCGCGCACGTGGTCGATGCCGTAGCTGGCCTGCACCGTGGCGTGCAGCGTGCCCTCGGCCACCATGGCGGCGAGCTCGGCGAACAGCGCCTGCCGGCGTTCGGGCCGCGCCTTGCGCAGCCACTGCGCCAGCCAGAAGCCGCGCAGGTTCAGGCCGTTGAACACCAGGTAGCGCGGCGAGACCATGCAGCGCTCGCCGCCCATCGCGCCGTAGTTCACCAGGGTGCCGCCCGGCGCCAGGCAGCGCGCCAGGTGTTCGGTGTGCACGCCGCCGACGCAGTCGAGCGCCAGCTTCACCTGCACCTTGCCGACGGCCTCCTGCAGGCGCTCGGGCAGGTCCTCGGCATCGACCAGCGCGTGTTCGCCGCCGGCCTGCCAGACCGCCTCGATGGCCGACTCGCGCCGCACCACGTTCACCACGTTGATGCCGCGGCGCCTGGCGATCTGGCTGACGTAGCCGCCGACGGCGGAGTTGGCGGCGTTCTGCACCACCCAGTCGCCCGGCTGCAGCTCGACGATGTCCGAAAGCATCAGCGCCGCCGTCGGCGGGTTCACGCTGAGCATCGACAGCTGCACCGGGTCGACGTCGTGCGGCAGCTTCACCAGCTCGCGCACGGGCAGGTTCAGGTGCGTGCTCCAGGTGCCGCAGCCCAGCGGCAGCAGCACGATGTCGCCTTCCTCGAGGCCGTGCGGGTCGCCGTTGATTTCCTCCACGCGGCCCACGCCCTCGTTGCCGCCCACGGCCGGCAGCGGCGGCAGCTGGCCGTAGTCGCCGGTGAGCTGCAGCACGTCCGACGGGTTCACCGGCGAGGCGAGCACCGACACCCGCGCTTCGCCGGGCAGCGGCGGCAGCAGGCTGAACTCGGTGGTCTTGATCACCTCATGCGGCACGCGGCCGCGGTAGGCGTAACGGGCGTGCTTGGGCGTGGTCATGTCAGGCGGGCTCCTGCTTGAGCCAGGTCAGGCGCCAGGAGGCGCCGGCCTCGCCCATCGCCTGTGCCAGCGGGCGCAGCGTGGGCTCGATGGCGGCGTCGAGCTGCCAGGGCGGGTTGAGGATGAGCATGCCGCTGCCGTTCATGCGCAGCGGCGAGTCGTCGGGGCGCACCAGCAGTTCGATGGTGAGCGCAGAGCGCGCCGGCAGTGCGGCGATCTTTCGCATCAGCGGCTGCAGGGTGGCGCGGCGCTTGATCGGGTACCACAGCGCGTAGATCCCCTGCGGGAAGCGCTCCAGGCCCTCGCGCAGCGCCGCCACGATGGGCGCGTACTCGCCTTCCTGCACCTCGTAGGGCGGATCGATGAGCACCAGGCCGCGGGCGAAGCGGGTGTTGCCCTCGCGCGGCGGCAGCAGGGCCTTCACCGCGGCGTAGCCGTCGCGGTTGTGCACGTGGCAGCGCGGGTCGCCGGCCAGCACGGTCTTGAGCGCGGCGGCCTCGTCGGGCTGCAGTTCGCAGGCGGCCAGGCGGTCCTGGTCGCGCAGGGCGTGCGCCACCAGCAGGGGCGAGCCGGGGTAGCTCATGGCTTCGCCCGGGTCGCATTCGGCCACGGCCTCGAGATAGGCGCGCAGCGCCGGCGGGCCGGCGGGCTGGGCCTCGCGCAGGCGGACGAAGCCGCTGGCGGCCTCGCCGGTGCGCCTGGCCTGGTCGCCGCGCAGGTCGTAGCGGCCGCGCCCGGCGTGGGTGTCGAGCACGAAGAAGGCTGCGTCCTTGCGCTTGAGCGCGTCGAGCAGGGCGACCAGGACCAGGTGCTTGAGCACGTCGGCGTGGTTGCCCGCGTGGAATCCGTGGCGGTAGTTCATGCCGCGCAGTCTACCCGGCGCGGGCCGCGGTTAGACTTCCGGCTCCTGGCAGGCGGAGGGCGGGGCATGGGGTCGATCGCGGTGCGGCGGGTGGCGGGGCGCGAGCTGGCGCCGTGGCTGGACGCCGTGGCGGCCCTGCGCGTGGCGGTGTTCCGCGACTGGCCCTACCTCTACGAGGGCGACCCGGGCTACGAGCGCGAGTACCTGCGCGCCTACGCGAACTCGGCCGACAGCGTGGTGGTGCTGGCCCTCGACGGCGAGCGCGTGGTCGGCGCCTCCACGGGCCTGCCCCTGGCCGACGACACGGCCGAGTTCCAGCGCCCCTTCCTCGACGCCGGCCGCCCGGTGGGCGACGTCTTCTATTTCGGCGAATCGGTGCTTCTTCCCGACTTCCGGGGCCAGGGCCTGGGCCACCGCTTCTTCGACGAACGCGAGTCCCACGCCCGCGCCCTGGGCCGCTTCCGCTGGACGGCCTTCTGCGCCGTCGACCGCGACCCGGCCGACCCGCGCCGCCCCGAGCACCACCGCGGCAACGAAGCCTTCTGGGCCAAACGCGGCTACGTCCGCCAGCCCGGCATGACCGTGCGCCTGGCCTGGCCCGAACCCGGCCACCCCAGCCCCACCGAAAAACCCCTCACCTTCTGGCTCCGCCCCCTCCCGTAGGAGCGCCTTCAGGCGCGAATCTTTTCTCTGGGGCTTTCCGTGTGAGGGCCTTCAGGCCCGACTGGCTGCGTCGTGCCGGGCTCGTTCCGGGCAGCGGGCCGCCGCATGAGAAGTCCCCAGTCCGGACACGGCGCAAGTACGTCCATGTAGCCTCGTCGTCGACATCCATGTCTCCGACGGTCCGGCCTGGGGACTTCTCACGCGACGACCCGCGCGTGGAATCCGGGCCGGGGTGGCAAACCTGCAATCGATCCTCCGGCCCAGATCCTCCGCGGTCCGTCGTACGCGCAGCGCTTTGCCGGGGTTTCGAAAACATGGACGTTTTCGAAAAGCCTACATGGACGTATTCACGGCGTCCCCGGCAAAGCGCTGCGCGTACGGCGGGCCTTCGCCAGGAACGAGCCCGGCGCGAACAAACCCCAGAGCGAAAAGATTCGCGCCTGAAGGCGCTCCTACGGGGGCGTCAGGGGAAGAGGTGGAGGGAGAGCAGGGCGAGGGCGATGCCGATGAGGGTGGCGGCGAGGACGTCGCTGGGGTAGTGCAGGCCCAGGACCACGCGCGAGACGGCGACCGAGGCGGTGAAGGGCAGCAGCAGCGGCGCCAGCGCCGGGTACCAGGCCAGGGCGACCACGGTGAAGGCCACCGCGTGCAGCGTGTGGCCCGAGGGAAAGGAGAATTCGTCGAGCGGCGCGATCAGGGGGCGGATCCGGCCGTCGGCGGCGAAGGGACGCGGGCGGCGGGTCCAGCGCTTGAGCTTGCGGTAGAGCAACAGGGCCACCAGGCCGGTCGCGGCCAGGTGCGCCGACGCGCCCAGGCCGCGCCAGCCGTCGAACAGCACCAGCGCCGCCATCAGCGCATACCAGAAGGCACCGTCGCCCAGGCGGCTGACGAAGCGGAACCAGGCGCGCACCGCGCCACGCGCGCCCCAGCGGTTGGCGGCCAGGCACCAGCCGTGCTCGCGCTCGGCCAGGCGCCGGCCGTTCACGCGGCCTCCGCCCGGCGGCCGAGGCCGGCCAGCAGTGCCGCGAAGTCCGCGGCCACCTGTTCCGGATGCAGGTCCTGCACGGCCAGCCGCGCCGCCGCGCCCTGGTGGCGCAGGCCGTCGCCCGGGGCGGTGGCCACCAGCGCCTGCACGAAGCCGGCCTCGTCGCCGAAGTCCACGGCCGCGCCGTGCAGGCCGTGGCACAGGTGCTCGCGCGCCGCCCCGTAGTCGAAGGCCACCGTGGCCAGGCCGCTGGCCATGGCCTCGAGGGTCACGTTGCCGAAGGTTTCCGACAGGCTGGGGAAGCAGAACAGGTCGGCGCTGGCGAAGTGCCGCGCCAGCTCGTCGCCGCGCCGGATGCCGGCGAAGAGGAAGTCCGGATTGTCGGCCTGCAGCTGCGCGCGCGCCGGGCCGTCGCCGACCCAGACGAAGCGCGCATCGGGACGGTGCTTCTGCAGCTCGCGATAGGCGCGCACCGCCAGCGGCAGGTTCTTTTCGGGCGCGATGCGGCCCACGTGCACCAGCACCGGGGCGCCGTCCGTGGCCCCCCAGCTTGCGCGCAGCGCGTCGTCGCGCCAGTCGGGGTGGAAGGCGCGCGTGTCCACCGCGCGGCCCAGCCGCACCGGGCGCTGGAAGCCCTGCTGGGCCAGCTGCTCCTGCAGTTCGCGGGTGGGCACGAGGGTGGCGTCGGCGCGGTTGTGGAAGCGGCGCAGCCAGGCGAACACCCAGGGGCTGAGGAAGCCGGCCCCGTAGCGGCCCACGTAATCGTCGAAACGGGTGTGGAAGCCGGTGGCCACCGGGATGCCCAGCTGCCGGCAGGTGCGCAGCGCCGACCAGCCCAGCGGGCCTTCGGTGGCGATGTAGACGGCGTCCGGGCGCTGCGCCTTCCAGCGTGCCGCCAGTCGCCGGCCGGCGGGCAGGCCGAAGCGCAGGCCGGGGTAGCGGGGGATGGGGGCGCCTTCGACCAGCATCAGGCCCGGCTCGGGGCGCGGGCCATCGTGCTCGCGTTCGGGCCGCACCAGGCCGACCTCGTGGCCCAGCCGGCGCAGGCCCTGTTCGAGCGACTGCACGGTGAGTGCGACGCCGTTGACGTCCGGCGGATAGGTCTCGGTGACCAGTTCGATGTGCAGGGGCGTCGTGTCCATGGCCGCCAGCCTGCCGCCGGCGTGTGCCAGCGCGGTGACCGGCGCATGACGCCGGCGTTACCGCGGCTCAGATCGCCCGGATTTCCAGGCGCCGGCCGAAGCCGGCCAGGATCTCGCGCTCGCCCTCGAGGTCCAGGCGCGTGAGCGGGTGGCTTTCAAGCCAGCGTTTGGGCAGGCGCAGCAGCAGCTCGTCGCCGTCCACGTCGAGCTCGACCACCGGCAACGGGTCGCGGTCGTGGCTGCGGTGCATCAGCACCGCCAGGCGCAGCAGCAGGGCGCAGCGCTGCACGCTGGCCACCAGGCGGTCGGGCAGCTTGTCGAAGCTCGAGGCCGCCAGCGTGCGGCGCTGGTTGCGCAGCAGCGCCGCCAGGATCTGCTGCTCGGTGCGCGAGAAGCCGGCGATGTCGGAGTGCTCGACCAGGTAGGCGCCGTGCTGGTGGTACTGGCTGTGGGCGATGGCCAGGCCGATCTCGTGGATGCGCGCCGTCCAGGCCAGCTGGCGGCGGTTGTCGGCGTCCAGGCCCCAGGCCAGCTCCGCCTGGTCGAACAGGCTGAGCGCGGTTTCCTCGACGCGCGCGGCCTGGTCGAGGTCGACGCCGTAGCGGGCCTGCAGGGCGCGGATGGATTCGGCGCGCGGGTCTTCCTGCGAGCCGCGGCCGATCAGGTCGTAGAGCACGCCCTCGCGCATGGCGTGGTCGCTGACGTACATGCGTTCGATGCCCAGCGCGCCGAAGGCCGCGTCGAGCACCAGCAGGCCGCCGGCGAAAATGGGGCGGCGCTCGGCCGACAGGCCCGGCAGCTTGACCTCGTCGATCGTGTCGAACTCGAGCAGCTTTTCGCGGATGGCCGCCAGGCTCACGTCGGTGACCGAGACCTTGGTGAGCTTCATCTTCACCGAGACGTCGCAAATGGCCTTGATGGTGCCCGACGAACCCATGGCCTCGTGCCAGCCGCGCCGGCGGTAGGCCTCGGCGAATTGCTGGAACTCGGCCTCGAGCTCGGTGCGCGCTTCCTTCCAGCGCTTGCGGCTGATGCGGCCGTCGGAAAAGAAACGGCGGGTGGTGGCGATGCAGCCCATCTGCAGGCTCTCGCGCTCGAGCGCCTGGAAGCCCTCGCCGATGATGGTCTCGGTCGAGCCGCCGCCGATGTCCATCACCAGCCGGCGCTTGCCGGGGTCGGGCGGGTTGCCGTGGGCCACGCCGAGGTAGATCAGTCGCGCTTCCTCGCGGCCGGCGACCACCTCGATGCCGTGGCCCAGCGCGGTTTCGGCCGGCATCAGGAAGGCCTGCGGGTTGGCCAGCTGGCGCACGGTGTTGGTGGCGATGGCGCGCACGCGCGCCGGCGGCAGGGTGCGGATGCGCTGGCCGAAGCGGGCCAGGCAGTCGAGCGCGCGCGGCATCACCGCCGGGTCGAGGCCGCCGCGGCCGTCGAGGCCCTCGGCCAGGCGAACCGATTCCTTGATGCGGTCGACGATGCGCAGCTGCCCGAGCACGTAGCGCGCCACCACCATGTGGAAGCTGTTCGAGCCCAGGTCCACCGCGGCCAGCAGGTCGCCGTCCTCCAGCGGTGGGGTGTCTTGGGTCGGCATCGTCAGTCGCAGAGTTTGGCCAGCAGCGCGCCCTGCGCAGAATAGGGCATCTCGCCCTCGGCCGGCGAGACCCGCGTGTAGCTGCCGTCCTCGTGCAGCGTCCAGGCCTGCAGGTTGTCGCTGAGGTAGTTGCCCAGCTCCTCGTCGAAGACGCGCTCGGCCAGTTTCTCGTCGATGATGGGGAAGCAGGTTTCGACGCGGCGCAGCAGGTTGCGCTCCATCCAGTCGGCGCTCGAGCAGAACAGCTCGGGCTTGCCGCCGTTGCGGAACCAGTACACGCGGCTGTGCTCGAGGAACCGGCCGACCACCGAGCGCACGGAGATGTTGTCCGACACGCCGGGCACGCCCGGGCGCAGGCAGCAGGCGCCGCGCACGATCAGCTCGATGCGCACGCCGGCCTGGGAGGCCTCGTAGAGCGCGCGGATGACGGTGGGCTCGTTGAGCGCGTTCATCTTGGCGATGATGTGGCCCTTCTTTCCGGCCCGGGCGTTCTTCGCCTCGCGCTCGATGCGGCGCAGGATGCCCTGGTGCAGGGTGAAGGGCGACTGCATCAGCTTGCGCAGCTTGATCGCCGGCGCCAGGCCCGAGAGCTGCTGGAACACGTCGTGCACGTCGGCGGTGATGTCCGGGTCGGCGGTCATCAGGCCGATGTCGGTGTAGGCGCGCGCCGTGCCGGCGTGGTAGTTGCCGGTGCCCAGGTGCACGTAGCGCTGCAGCTTCTTGCCCTCGCGGCGCACGATCAACATCATCTTGGCGTGGGTCTTGTAGCCCACCACGCCGTACATCACCTGCACGCCGGCCTCCTGCAGCTGGTCGGCGAGGCGGATGTTGGCCTCCTCGTCGAAGCGTGCGCGCAGCTCGACGCACACCGTCACGTCCTTGCCGTTGCGGGCCGCGGCGATCAGGTGCTCGATGATCTTGCTGTCCTTGCCGGTGCGGTAGAGCGTCTGCTTTATCGCCAGCACGTCCGGGTCGTGCGCGGCGTGCGCGAGCAGGTCGAGCACCGACTGGAAGCTCTGGTAGGGGTGGTGCAGCAGCACGTCGCGCTGGCGAAGCGTGTCGAACGGCGCCTCGGCGTCGATCGCCACCGGCCCGGGCTTGAACGCCGGGAACTTCAGGTCCGGTCGGTCGACCAGGTCGTAGACCTGGGTGACGCGGTTGAGGTTGACCGGGCCGTTGATGCGGTAGACCGCGTTCTCGGTGAGGCCGAAGTTCTGCAGCAGCGTGCGCACGATCGGCTTGGGGCAGTGCTCGGCGATCTCCAGCCGCACCGCCGGCCGGAAGCCGCGGCTGGCCAGTTCGTCCTTGAGCGCGCTGGCCAGGTTCTCCACTTCCTCCTCGTCCACGAACAGCTCGGAGTTGCGGGTGACGCGGAACTGGTAGGCGCCCTTGACCTTCATGCCGGTGAACAGGTCGTCCACGAAGGCGGTGAGCACGGCCGAGAGCAGCACGAAGTCGTGCTTGCCGCCGGAAACCTCGGGCGGCAGGTGGATGATGCGCGGCAGCGAGCGCGGCGCGCGCACGATGGCCATGCCGCCCTTGCGGCCGAACGCATCCTTGCCCTCGAGCACCACCACCACGTTGAGCGACTTGTTGAGGATGCGCGGGAACGGGTGCACCGGGTCCAGGCCCAGCGGCGACAGCACCGGCAGCAGCTCGTCGCGGAAATACTTGTGCAGCCAGCGCTTCTGGCGCGCGTTCCAGGTCGAGTGGGCCAGGATGCGGATGCCGGCGGCGTTGAGCTCCGGGCGCAGCGTGTCGTTCCAGTACTGGTACTGCTGGCTGACCAGCTCGGCGGCCTTGTCGTGGATCAGCTCCAGCGCCCGCGCCGGCGGGATGCCGTCGGGCGGCAGCGGGCCGCCGAACTGCAGCGCGGTTCGCACGGTGGCGGCGCGGATCTCGAAGAACTCGTCGAGGTTGGTGCAGCTGATGCACAGGTAGCGCAGCCGCTCGAGCAGGGGCACCGACGGGTCCCTGGCCTGGGCCAGGACCCGGAAGTTGAATTCCAGCTGGGAGAGCTCGCGGTTGAGGTACAGCGCCGGTGCGTGCAGGTCCGGGCTGCCGGGGTTTTCGGCGTCCATGCGCTTAGCTTACGTCTTCCGGGTGCTCTCCGGCGGGGCCGCGCATGCGCACGCGGGCCGGGCCGAACACGCAGGCGAAGGTGCTGCCCCGGCCGACCTCGCTTTCCACGTCCAGCCGCGCCTGGTGCAGGCTCAGCACGTGCTTGACGATCGACAGGCCCAGGCCGGTGCCGCCGGACTCGCGCGAGCGGCTGGTCGAGACCCGGTAGAAACGCTCGGTGATGCGCGGCAGGTGCTGCTCGGGGATGCCGTAGCCGGTGTCCTGCACGGCCAGCCGCACCCCGCCGCCGGCCACCTTCTCGAAGCGCACCGTCACCCGGCCGCCGGTGGGGGTGTAGCGGATGGCGTTGCTGACCAGGTTGGAGAAGGCGCTGTGCAGTTCCTTGACCGAGCCGGTCAGGTCGCAGCCGGCCTCGTCGACGACCCGGATCTCGTGCCGGCCCTGGCTCAGGGCCTCGGCCTCCCGGCGCAGGGTGACCAGCATCGGCGCCATGGCCAGCGGTTCCTCGGGCAGGTGCTCCTGGGCCTCGAGCCGCGAGAGGGTCAGCAGGTCCTCGACCAGCTGGGTCATGCGCTGGGACTGCCGGCGCATTTCCTCGACCATCACGGCCAGGTCGGGGTGTTCTTCCGGCTCGATCATGTCCAGGTAGCCGTGCACCACCGTCAGCGGCGTGCGCAGTTCGTGCGAGACGTTGGCCACGAAGTCGCGGCGCACCTGCTCGAGGCGCATGAGCTTGGTCACGTCGCGCACCACCACCATCCACTCGCGGGCCGAGTAGGGGATCAGGCGCAGGCTGATGCGCACCATCGGGTCGGCCGGGCTGGGCAGGTCGGTCAGCGGCTCGTCGGTCTGTCCGCTGGCCAGCCAGTCGCGCACCCGCGGCTGGCCCATGAAGAAGTCGGCCAGCGGCTCGCCCAGCGACTGCGGGTAGCGCAGGCCCAGCAGGTGCCGGGCGGTCTTGTTGAACCACACCAGCCGCCCGTCGCGGCGGTTGATGACCAGGGCGGCGTCGGGCATGGCCGAGGCGGCCTGGCGGTAGGCGCGCAGCAGGCGCACCAGGCGCCGGCTGCGGCGGCGGTTTTCGGTCTGGCGGCGGTGGATCAGGGTTTCGAGCGCGGCCCACAGGCCCTGGCCGTCCACGGTCTGCAGCTGCTTGCGCCAGTCCAGGAAGCGCAGCACCCGGTACAGGCGCCAGTAGGCACGGGCGGCCAGCACCACGGTGGCGATGCCCAGCGCCCACCAGGGTTCACCCAGCGCCAGGCCGATGCCCAGCGCGAACAGGTAGAACAGCAGCAGCCGGATGAGGGACTGGCGCCAGGCCAGCCGCAGCAGCATCGATACGCTCATCCGGCCCCCGGGCGCCTCAGCCGACCGAGGCCGAGAACCGGTAGCCGGCGCCGCGCACCGTCTGCACCATGCCGTCGAGCGAGAACGGCTCGAGCGCCTTGCGCAGGCGGCGGATGTGCACGTCCACCGTGCGCTCCTCGACGTAAACGTTGCCGCCCCAGACGTGGTCGAGCAGCTGGGTGCGGGTGTAGACGCGGTCGGCGTGGGTCATGAAGAAATGCAGCAGCCGGTACTCGGTGGGGCCCAGGTGCAGGGGCTGCTCGTTGGCGTGCACGCGGTGGGCGCCGCCGTCGATGCGCAGGGCGCCGACCGCCACCGAGCCATCGTCCTCGTCGTCGCGGGCCCGGCGCATCACCGCGCGGATGCGCGCCAGCAGCTCGCGGGCGGAGAAGGGCTTGACCACGTAGTCGTCCACGCCCGACTCCAGGCCCGAGACCCGGTCGTTCTCCTCGCCGCGGGCGGTGAGCATGATGATCGGCACGTCGCGGGTGAGCTCGTCCTTGCGCCAGCGCCGGGCCAGCTCCAGGCCGCTCGAGCCGGGCAGCATCCAGTCGAGGAGGATCAGGTCGGGCACCTTTTCGGTGATGGCCACCTGTGCCTCGCGCGAGTCGCCGGCGTGCACCGGCTCGTAGTCGGCCTTGCGCAGGGCGTAGGCCACCATCTCCCGGATGGCGGGTTCGTCGTCGACGATGAGGATGCGTTTTTGCACTGGCGTACCGTGTCATCCGGTGGGGTCGCGTGCAAGTAGATAAAACTTTTGTGACCGGCCCGTGACAGGGCGGCCGGGCGCGCCTCAGCGGGTGTCCTGGCGCTGGCGGTCGCCGGTGATGCCCTGGCGGCGCATCTCGAGCACGACGGGGGTGATCGCGGCCATCCGGGCCTCGATGCGGGCGCGCTGGTAGTAGTTCAGGTCGTCCCGTTGCTTGAGGCGGTCGAGCTGGTTGAGCGCGTCCACCGCCCGGCCATTGAGGAACGCGGCCTCGGCATGGGCCTCGCCGGCCCGGATTTCGTCGCCGGCCAGCTGGCTGGCGCGGGCGAAGCTGCGCTGGAACAGGGGGTCCTCGGCGCTGTCGGCCAGCAGCGGGCGCAGCACTTCCTGGGCCCGGCGGCCGGCCTCGGCGGTGGCACGCTCGCCCAGGGCGTCGGCATAGGACAGGCGCACGGCCCGGTTGTCGGGGTGGCGCTGCACCAGCGACTCGAAGCGCCGGGTGGCGACGGCGGTCTGCCGCGACAGCTCGGCGGCTTCGGCGTGGGCCAGTTCCAGCCACAGGTTGCCGGGGTGCCGGGCCAGCAGCCCGTCCAGGCCGGCCTCGGCCTCTCGCGGCTGGCCGGCGAGCATGCGGGCCAGGGCCAGGCCGTAAAGCTGGGCGTCGCTGACCTCGCGGCCAGGCGCGCGGCCCAGCGCTTCGTATTCGAGCACGGCGTCGCGCGGGCTGGCGGCGCTGAGCACGCGCAGGCGCTCGCGCGCCCAGGCGAAGGCGTCTTCGCGCACCGGCAGCGCGCCGCCGGCACCGGCCAGGCTCAGTTCGCCCGGCAGCAGCAGGCTGGGCCGGGCCGGCGCGGCCACGGTGGCGGCCTGCGCCTCGGCCAGGCGCTGGGCGCGCTGGCGGGTTTCGCTGATGCGGGTGGTGGTGACCGGGTGCGTGCGCAGGTACTCGGGCACCTGGTAACCGCCGGAATTGCCGCGGCTGGCGCGCTGCATGCGCTCGAAGAAGTCGGCCATGCCGTTGGGGTCGTAGCCGGCGCGGGCCAGGGTCTGGATGCCGATGCGGTCGGCCTCGGATTCGTTGGAGCGGGTGTAGTCGATCTGCCGTTGCTGCATCAGCGCCATGGCGCCGGCCACGGCGGCCATGCTGGCGTTGGCGCTGGAGCTGTCGCTGGGGTTGGAGCCGCCGCCGACGGCCTGGGACGCGGCGATGGCGCCGATCATGGCCAGCATGATCGGCAGCTGGTCCTTCTGGGCGCGCTCGTAGGCGCGCAGCACGTGGCGCTGGGTGACGTGCGCCACTTCGTGCGCCATCACGCCGGCCACCTCGGCTTCGTTCTCGGCGGTGAGCACCAGGCCGGCGTTCATGCCGACATAGCCGCCGAGCGTGGCGAAGGCATTGATGTTGCGCTCGCGCAGCATGAAGAACGTGTAGCCGTGGCGCGGCGCGTCGCTGGCGGCCGCGAGGCGGAAGCCCATGCCCTGCAGCCAGTCCTGCACCAGCGGGTCTTCGATCACCAGGCCCATGCGGCGCAGCTCGTAGAGCACGTAGGCGCCATAGCGGGCCTCGAGGCCCGGGTCGATCACCTCCGCGGCGGAGGATCCGATGTCCGGCAGGACGCTGTCCTGGGCACGCGCGCCGCAGGCCAGGGCGAGGGCCAGGGTGAGGGCGGCGGGGACGAGGATGCGCAAGGCGTGCTCCGGGACTCGAAGGCCACAGCATAGCGGCTGCCCCGCGCGGCCGGGGTGAACCCGGAGTTAATCCGCAGGGCGGGCCTCTGCGTTGCGCCGGACGGCTGGAAATGCCTCGCCGCGGCCCCCAGAATTGCAGGCTGAAACCGGAGAACCCCGTGTCCAAGGTCGTGATGTACACCACCGCCATCTGCCCCTACTGCGTGGCGGCCAAGAATTTCCTCAAGTCGCGCGGCGCCAGCTGGGAAGAGGTCCGCATCGACACCGATCCGGCCCGTCGCGACGAGATGCTCGCGCGCGCCCGCCGCACGTCGGTGCCGCAGATCTTCATCGGCGACACCCACGTCGGCGGCTACGACGACCTGGTGGCGCTCGACCGCGCCGGCGGCCTGGCGCCGCTGCTGCAGGAGGCCAGCGCATGAGCGCCGACAAGAAGGACCGCGTCGCCGAGTTCACCGCCTTCCGCCAGCGCATGAACGAGCGCATCCTGGCCGAGGACAACCAGGTGGTGCGCCGTTTCTTCGCGCTCGACACCCAGACCTACCGCGCCGGCGCCCTGGATGTGAAGACCAAGGAGCTGATGGGCCTGTCGGCCTCGATGGTGCTGCGCTGCGACGACTGCATCGCCTACCACGTGGCGCAGTGCAAGCAGGTGGGCGTCACCCGCGAGGAGCTGTTCGAGGCCTTCAGCGTGTCGCTGGTGGTGGGTGGCTCGATCGTCATCCCGCACCTGCGCCGGGCGGTGGATTTCCTGGACCAACTCGAAGCCGGCGAAGCCACGGCCTCGGCCACGCCGCCCGAACACGGCCACTGAACCCGTCGGGCCTGAAGGCCCTCCCACAGGGGGCCTTGGGCCTTGTGGGAGGGCCTTCAGGCCCGAAAGGCCCGCTTGCGACCAAGGTCCAGTGGAGCGGTGACCCCCCGTTTAGGGCATAATATTGCGCCCCTGGCGGCCGCTTGGCTGCCCCAACTCATTGTCCGAGAAAGAATTTTATGACCCAGACGATCGCGGTGATCCGTGGCGACGGCATCGGCCCGGAAATCATGGACGCCACCCTGCAGGTGCTCGACGCCCTGGACCTGGGCCTGCAGTACGAGTTCGTCGAGGCTGGCCTGGCCGCCTACGAGAAGCAGGGCGAGCTGCTGCCGGCCGCCACCCTCGAGGCCATCCGCAAGCACCGCGTCGCGCTCAAGAGCCCGCTGACCACGCCGGTGGGCGAGGGCTTCTCGTCGATCAACGTGGAGCTGCGCAAGCGCTTCGACCTCTACGCCAACGTGCGCCCGGCCATCAGCTTCCCGAACACCAAGTCGCGCTACAGCAACATCGACCTGATCACGGTGCGCGAGAACACCGAAGGCGCCTACATCGGCGAGGGCCAGACCCTCAGCGCCGACGGCGAGACCGCCACGCTGATGCAGAAGATCACCCGCCGCGGCTCCGAGCGCATCGTGCGCTACGCCTTCGACCTGGCCCGCCGCGTGGGCCGCAAGAAGGTGACGGTGGTGCACAAGGCCAACATCCTCAAGTCGACCTCGGGCCTGTTCCTGAAGGTGGCGCGCGAGGTGGCCCAGCAGTACCCGGACATCGAGTGCAACGAGATGATCGTGGACAACACCTGCATGCAGCTGGTGATGCGCCCCGAGCAGTTCGACGTCATCGTCACCACCAACCTCTTCGGCGACATCCTCTCCGATCTCTGCGCCGGCCTGGTCGGCGGCCTGGGCCTGGCCCCGGGTGCCAACATCGGCACCGAGGCGGCGATCTTCGAGGCCGTGCACGGCTCGGCGCCGGACATCGCCGGCAAGGGCATCGCCAACCCGGTGGCCCTGCTGCTGGGCGCGGTGCAGATGCTCGAGCACATCGGCAAGGTGGCCGAGGCCGCGCGCCTGCGCCAGGCCATCGTCGACACGATGGCGGCCAAGGACAACCTCACGCCCGACCTGGGCGGCACCGGCACCACCCAGTCCTTCGCCGCGGCCATCGCGGCCCGCGCCCGCGGCTGATTCCGCCGCAGCGTCGTGGACACGAAGGGCGCCCCTCGGGGCGCCCTTTTTCTTCACGGCGTCCGGCCGCGGCAGGGCTATGCTTCGGCGAACTGGCCGGGGAGTCCGGGGATGGCGACGATCGGTTTCGGCAGGCGGTGGCTGCGGTGGCTCGGCGCGCTGGCGGCGCTTGGCGTGTCCCTGGCGCTGGGGCTCTGGCTGGCCTTCCAGCTCAGCCCCTGGCCCTCGGTGTGGCTGGTGCGCCAGGCCTTCGACGCCGGGGCGCGCGAGGCCCTGCTGGCCCAGGAAAAACACGTGCCCGCGGGCCTGCGCGAATGGCAGGACCTGGCCTACGACCCCGATGATCCCGATGGCCGGCTGGACGTGTACGCACCCGCCGGCGCCGACGCGCCCCTGACCACCGTGGTCTGGATCCACGGCGGCGGTTTCATTTCCGGCGACAAGCGCGACGTGGCCAACTACGCGCGCGTGCTCGCCGGGCAGGGATTCACCGTGGTCAGCGTGCAGTACACGCTGGCGCCCGAGGCCCGCTATCCGACCCCGCTGCTGCAGGCCAACCGCGCCGTCGGGTTCCTGGCGCGCGGCGGCCACGGCCTGCCGGTGGATCCCTCGCGACTGGTGCTGGCCGGCGACTCGGCCGGGGCGCAGCTGGCCGCCCAGCTTGCCGCCGCCTACGCCGACCCGGCGTATGCCGCCGCCATCGGCTTCGAGCCGGCGCTGCCGCCGGGCGGGCTGGCCGGCGCCCTGCTTTACTGCGGCCCCTACGACGCCGGGCTGGTGGGCGGCGAGGGCCCCTTCGCCGGCTTCATGCGCACGGTCTTCTGGGCCTATTTCGGGCTGCGCGACGTCGGCGACGACCCCCAGCTGGCGCAGTTCTCCGTGCCCCGGCACGTTTCGCCCGCGTTCCCGCCGGCCTTCATTTCCGTGGGCAATGCCGACCCCCTGGCTGCGCATTCCGTGGCCCTGGCCGACGCGCTCGAAGCCCGGGGCGTGCCGGTGACGCGGCTGTTCTTCCCCGACGACCACCAGCCGCCGCTGGCCCACGAATACCAGTTCGACCTCGACGGCGAGGCCGGGCAGCGGGCCCTGCGCGAAAGCGTGGCCTTCCTGCGCGGGCTGCCGCCGCGCGGCGCGCCCTAGTCGATCCGCGCCGGGTCGAGCGTGGCGGGCCAGCCGCGCGGCAGGTAGTGGGCGACGTCGGCCAGCAGCAGCATCGGGCGGTCTTCGCGGGTGTCGCCGTAGGCGTGGATGCGGCGGAAGGTGCCGGTGTCCACCTCGGCACGTACGCGCAGCACCTTTTCCTCGAGCACGCACTGCGGGCCGGCGTAGCGTCCGGTCAGCCGGCCTTCGCGTGATTCGAGCCGCGAGCCCAGGGCCACCGCGCCCTCGGCGGCGGCGAAGGCCTGCAGCAGCACTTCGAAATTGCCCGAGACGACGAGCACCGTGTCGCCGCGGGCGCGATGCGCGCGCAGCCGCGCCAGCGCCTGCGGCCGCAGCAGGCCGGGCAGTTCGCGCGCGGCCCAGTCGCGGGCGGCGGCATTGAACGCCGCCTCGTCCGCGCCGGCGAGGCCGCGCTGCACCACCTCGGCGCGTACCCGCGTGCCGGCCACCAGGCCCAGCCGGTAGCCGGCCACCAGCGGCGCCAGCGCCCAGCGGGCCGCGCGCTGGCGTTCGGCCGGCACGAAGCATCGCAGGAACCGGGGAAAGGTTTCCTGCGTGGTCAGCGTGCCGTCGAAGTCGAAGAGCGCCAGGTCCATCGCGTCCTGCCGTGGGCTGGAAACAGGAAGGGCCGGCGAGGCCGGCCCTTCGGTGGAAGCGCGGCCGGGATCAGTCGCGCGACTGAAGCTTGGCCAGCAGGCGCAGGATCTCCAGGTACAGCCAGACCAGGGTGACGACCAGGCCGAAGGCGCCGTACCACTCCATGTACTTGGGCGCGCCGGCCTCGGCGCCGGATTCGATGAAGTCGAAGTCCAGCACCAGGTTGAGGGCGGCGATGATCACCACGAACACGCTGAAGGCGATGCCGATCGTGCTGGCCTCTTGGATGAAGCCCATGCCCTCGAAGCCGAACAGGCGCATGCCGATGTTGACCAGGTAGAGCAGGAAGATGCCGCCGGTGGCGGCCACCACGCCGAGCTTGAAGTTCTCGGTGGCCTTGATCAGGCCCGACTTGTAGGCCAGCAGCAGCGCGGCCAGCACGCCGAGCGTGAGCATCACGGCCTGCATCACGATGCCCGGGAACTTCGCCTCGAAGAACACCGAGAAGCCGCCCAGGAACAGTCCCTTGAGCAGCGCGTACAGCGGCGCGGTGACCGGCGCCCACTGCTTCTTGAACACGGTGACGATGGCGACGATGAAACCGCCGAGGCCGCCCACCAGCAGGTAGGGCATCAGCAGGCCCATCGACTCGGGGCCGGTGTACAGGTTCCAGGTGTAGGCGGCCGTGGCCACGCACATCAGCAGGAGCAGGCCGGTCTTGTTGACCGTTCCGTTGAGCGTCATCACCTGGCCCGGGTCGCGCGAGACGACCTGGCCGCTGCCGACGTCGAGGAAGGTGTTTTCATTGAGGGCGGGGTTGCCGCTGCGCATGGCGTCTCCGTGGCTCGCGTTGGGAATGGGGGGATGCTACCGGGGCCGCCAGAAATGGTCGAGCACGGCCACGCTGCCCTTGCCGGGGCGGTAGGCGTGCTTCAGGGCCCCGTGCACGTAGTCGGTGGCGTTGGCGCAGGCCTCGCGCAGGGGCAGGCCGCGGCACAGGTTGGCGGCGATGGCCGAGGCCAGGGTGCAGCCGGTGCCGTGGCCCTCGAGCTCGAGCCGCGGGTGTTCGAACTCGAGCAGGGCCTCGCCGTCGTCGAAGCGGTCGACCATGGCGCCGGTGCCCGGCAGGTGGCCACCCTTGAGCAGCACCGCGCCCTGGCCCAGCGCCAGCAGTTCGACCAGCGCGGCCTCGGCGGCCTCGTCGTCGGCGATGGCGTGGCCCAGCAGCAGTTCGGCCTCGGGGATATTGGGCGTGACCACGGTGGCCAGCGGCAGCAGGCGCGCGCGCAGGGCATCGAGCGCGGCGTCCTCGAGCAGCTTGGCGCCGGAGGTGGCCACCATCACCGGGTCGAGCACGACCGCGGCCGGGCGGTGGTGCTCGAGCGCGTCGGCCACGGCATGGATGATGCGGGCGTTCGCGAGCATGCCGAGCTTCACCGCGCCGACCTGGAAGTCGTCGAAGCAGGCGTCGATCTGGGCGCGCAGGAAGCTGGCCGGTGGCGCGTGCACGGCGGTGACGCCGCGGGTGTGCTGGGCGGTGAGCGCGGCGATGGCGCTCAGGCCATGCACGCCGTGCGCCGCGAAGGCCTTGAGGTCGGCCTGGATGCCGGCGCCGCCGCCGCTGTCGGAGCCGGCGATGGTCAATGCGCAGATCGGGCGGGCTTGGGGCATGGTCGGCCTCGGGTGGGATTTATTCTTGAACGAGGATCAGATCGGATGGGCGCGGATAAACGCGGATAGGGCAAAAACAACTTTAGTTTGTTTTATCCGCACTTATCCGTGCTCATCCGATCTGATCCGCGTTCCTGCGTTTGTGCCTCCAGATCGTATAGGACAGCCCGGTCAGGCCGGTGAGCAGGGCGGGCAAGTAGAGCGCGCGGTAGTCGATGGCGCCGAACAGCCAGGCGCCGATGATGCCGCCGGCCAGGAAGGCGCTGATGATCAGCAGGCACAGCCACAGCCTGCGCCTGGCGACGGGCAGGCCGCGCAGTGCGTGGCCGAGGGTGATGCCCAGGTCGGTGAACATGCCGCTGACGTGCGAGGTGCGCACCACCGCGCCGCTGTAGGTGGTGGCCATGGCGTTCTGCAGGCCGATGGCCACCGCCGCCAGCACCGGGCCGGCGAAGTGGCCGCCCTCGAACAGCGGCACCGCCGCCGCCAGCAGCACCGCCTCGATCGCCAGCGCCACGCCGTAGCGGCGGCCCAGGCGAAGCGTCGCGTCCTGCACCAGCAGGCCGCTGAGCGCCGCGCCGGCGACGAAGGCCAGCAACATCGCCGCCAGCTGCCAGGCGGCGCGGCCGTTGCCGTCGGCCAGCGCCGCGCCCAGCAGCGTGGTGGTGCCGGTGAGGTGGGTGATGGCCTGGTGCTCGAAGCCCAGGTAGCCCACCACGTTCACCATGCCGGCCACGAAGGCCAGCGCGCCGGCCCCCGTCCACACCCAGGTGGCCAGCCGCTCCGCCATCGCCTCAGAGCACCTCGGAGGCGTAGTCGGCCAGGCGCGAGCGCTCGCCTCGGCGCAGGGTGATGTGCGCGCTGTGCGCCCAGTTCTTGAAGCGGTCCACCGCGTAGGTCAGCCCCGAGGTGGTCTCGGTGAGGTAGGGCGTGTCGATCTGCTCGACGTTGCCCATGCAGATGATCTTGGTGCCCGGGCCGGCGCGGGTGATGAGGGTCTTCATCTGTTTGGGCGTGAGGTTCTGCGCCTCGTCGACGATCACCCAGCGGTTGAGGAAGGTGCGGCCGCGCATGAAGTTCATCGAGCGGATCTTGATGCGGCTCGCGAGCAACTCATTGGTGGCGCCACGGCCCCAGCTGCCGTGGTCCTCGGTGTGGGTGAGCACCTCGAGGTTGTCGGTGAGCGCGCCCATCCAGGGCGTCATCTTTTCTTCCTCGGTGCCGGGCAGGAAGCCGATGTCCTCGCCGACGCTGACGGTGGCGCGGGTCATGATGATCTCGCGGTAGCGCTGGATGTCCATCGTCTGCGTGAGGCCCGCGGCCAGCGCCAGCAGGGTCTTGCCGGTGCCGGCGGTGCCCAGCAGGGTGACGAAGTCGATTTCCGGGTCCATCAGCGCGTTGAAGGCGAAGTTCTGTTCGCGGTTGCGCGCGTTTATGCCCCAGACCTGGTGCTGCGGGTTGCGGAAGTCGTCGACGATCTGCAGCACGGCCTTGCGCTCGTCCAGGCGCGCGACCTTCATCTCCACCTCGTCGTTGCCAGGCAGGTAGAGGAACTGGTTGGGGTACCAGCCGTCCTCCTCGCTGCGCTCGACCTCGTAGAAGGTGCGGCCGCGTTCGGTCCAGCTGCGCAGGCTGCCCTCGTGGCGGTCCCAGAAGTCGCCCGGCAGCTCGGTGGCGCCGGTGAAGAGCAGGTTGAAGTCGTCGATGGCGCGGTCGTTTTCGTAGTCCTCCGACTTCACGCCCGAGATCGAGGCCTTGATGCGCAGGTTGATGTCCTTGGACACCAGCACCACCGGCACGCCCGGGTTGTCCTCGATCAGCTGCAGGATCGAGCCCAGGATCTGGTTGTCCGGCAGCACCAGGCCGAAGCGCTTGCCCACTTCCACCGGCCGGACCTGGAACAGCAGCCGGCCGGCCGATTCCGACGAGCGCAGCTGCAGGCCCTGCGGCCGCACCAGCTTCACGCCCTGCTCGATGCCGCCGCTGCCGTGGGCCTCGATGATCTCGTTGAGGAAGCGGCTGACCTGGCGGGCGTTGCGGCTGGCTTCCGAATGGCCCTTTTTCCCGTTGTCGAGCTCCTCGAGCACCATCATCGGGATGAAGACGTCGTGCTCCTCGAACTTGAACAGCGCGGTCGGGTCGTGCATCAGCACGTTGGTGTCCAGGACGTAGATGCGCTTGGATCGGGTCATGGGCTTCTCTGGCTAGGGGCGTGGACCCCGGAAAGGACGGCGCCGCCGAGGCTCGCGGGGCGAGTCGGCGGCGGGGATGTTCGCGGAAAGGATCACTTTGCCTTGGCGGCCTGCTGGTGCTGCTTGAGCGCTTCGAAGACGGCCTCGGCGTGGCCGGGCACCTTCACCCCGCGCCAGGCCTGGGCGACCCGGCCGTCGGGGTCGATCAGGAAGGTGCTGCGCTCGATGCCGAGCACCTTCCTGCCATACATGTTCTTCTCTTTGATGACACCGAAGGCCTGGCAGACCGTTTCATCGGCGTCCGACACCAGGTCGAAGCGGAAGCCCTGCCTGGCGCAGAAGTTGGCGTGCGACTTCACCGAGTCGCGCGAGACGCCCAGCACCTCGCATTTCGCGCGGCGGAAGGAGGTGAGCAGGGCGTTGAAGTCCAGGCCCTCGGTGGTGCAGCCGGGCGTGGAATCCTTGGGATAGAAGTACAGCACCAGCCACTTGCCGCGGTAATCGGAGAGCCGGGCGGACGCGCCGCTGCCGAGGGTGAGGGCCAGGTCGGGGGTCTTGTCGCCGGTTTCGATCATCGGGTTCCTCAGAACTTCATCGGGTCCATGATGGCGTCGAGGTTGAGGTGGTCGCAGAACTCGAGGAAATCGTCGCGCAGGGCGGCGATGTGCATGTTGGCCGGGATGCCGATGGTGACCTGGGCCGAGAACATGTCGGCGCCGGTCTGCATGGCGCGGTAGCGCGAGCTGTGCAGGCTCTCGACGGTGATGCCCTGCCGGTCGAAGAAATCGGCCAGCTGGAACAGGATGCCGGGCTTGTCGGCCGCCACCACTTCGACGATGTAGGGCAGCAGGTTCGACTGCAGGGCCTTGGGGCCGGTGCGGTACCAGACCAGCTTGAAGCCTTCCTCGCGCTCGAGCCGGGTGAGCATGGCCTCGAGCTTGGCCACGGCGTCCCAGGAGCCGGTGGCCAGGGCGGTGACCGAGACGTCGCGGCCCACGGTGGACAGGCGCGCATCCACCAGGTTGCAGCCACTGTCGGAAATGCGGCGGGTGACGGCCAGCAGCGGGGACTGCGGATGCGTGGTGTACGCGCTGATCAGCAGGTGGTTCTCGTTGGCGGCAGGGCGCGCGGCAGGGTCGGTCAAAGCAGGGGTCCGGACGGGCGCGCGGGGCGCGCGGGGCTACGTGGCCAGCATACTTGCCGCCGCTTTCCGGCCGCAAGTAAGATCGTGTCCAACCATCGAAAGGCCCCGATCTTGCAACTTTCCGGCAGCATCACCGCGCTGGCGACGCTGTTCACGGCCGCCGGCGAGCTCGACTTCGACGCCTGGGCCCGTCTTATCGACGCCCAGCTCGCGGGCGGCACTTCGGCCATCGTCGTCGCCGGCTCCACCGGCGAAGCCGCCGCGCTCGGCGACGAGGAATACGTCGCGCTGCTGCGCGCCGCGGTGGCGCGCGTGGCCGGGCGCATCCCGGTGCTGGCCGGCACCGGCCTGTCGAACACGGCCAAGACCATCGCCCAGACGCGCCTGGCGCGCGACCACGGTGCCAATGCCGCGCTGGTGGTCACGCCGCCCTACGTGCGCCCCACGCCCGACGGCCTGGTGGCCCACTACACGGCGGTGGCGGAGCAGGGCGGGCTGCCGGTGGTGCTTTACAACGTGCCCGGCCGCACCGGCTGCGACATGCAGCCGGAAACCGTGGCCCGGCTGTGCCGCCACCCCAACATCGTCGGCCTGAAGGAAGCCCGCGGCGACGAGGCGCGCTGGAACGCGCTGTATCCGCTGGCCGGGCCGGATTTCGCCCTGCTCAGCGGCGACGACCCGACCTTCGTGCGCGCCGTGCTCGGGGGTGCCGCCGGCGTGATCTCGGTGGCCTCGAACGTGGTGCCGCGGACCTTCGCCCGGCTCTGCGCCCTGGCCCGGGCCGGCCAGGCCGACGCAGCCCGTGCCCTCGATGCCCGCCTGGCTGCCCTGAACGACTTCCTGGGCGTGGAGCCCAACCCGATCCCGGTCAAGGCCGTGCTGGCCCGGCAGGGCATCGGCCACGGGCTGCGCCTGCCGCTGCTGCCCCTGTCGGCCGCCCACGCCCGCGCCGCCGACGCCATGGCGGCCCTGTGCCAGCAGCTCGAATCCGAACTGAAGTAATCTTGCCGACTACATCCAATCCGCCCCGCGCCACGCCGCGGGGCACCCGAGGAGACACCGCATGACCGCCCCGAAGCTTTCCCTCCGCCCCCTGCTGGTCGCCACCGTGGCCCTGTCCGTCATCGCCACCAGCGGCTGCAGCTGGGTGCGCAACAAGTGGGGCAACGAGGCCATGTACCAGGGCAGCCAGCAGAACAAGCCGCTGGAAGTGCCGCCGGGCCTGGACACGCCCTCGACCACCGGCGCGGTGCTGATCCCCGACGCGCCGGCCGGCGCCCCGGTGTCCACCCAGGTGCCGTCGGGCACCGAGTCCGTGCTGATGGGCATTGATTCGTTCGTGCTGGCCGACTCGGTCGGCAGCAGCTGGCGCCGCATCGGCATCGCCCTGGGCAAGATCGACGGCGTCACCATCGCCAACCGCGCGCAGCTGCTCAACAGCTACGAGGTCAGCTACAAGGGCGTGTCGGTGCTGCTGCGCGCCGAAGCCGTGGGCGAGCAGACCCGCGTGGTGGCCCTGGGCCAGGACGGCCAGCCGATCCGCACCGGCGTGGCCACCGAACTGCTGGCCCTGCTCAAGGCCCGCCTGGGCTGAACCCATCGAACCAGGTTGATTTTAGGTAAGAAAAAACGCCCCATCGGGGCGTTTTTTCTTACCTAAAATCAACCTGGTTCGTCAGCTGTCAGCGCTTTAGCTCGGGCAGCTTGCCGGGCTTGCCGTCCCAGTCGGCGGCGTCGGGCAGGGGCTCCTGGCGGGTGGTGATCACCGGCCAGAGCTTCGAGAGTTCGGCATTGAGGGCGATGAAGCCCTCCTGGCCCGCCGGCACGTCGTCCTCGGGATAGATCGCCTTGGCCGGGCACTCGGGCTCGCACAGCGTGCAGTCGATGCACTCCTCGGGGTCGATCACCAGGAAGTTCGGGCCCTCGTGGAAACAATCCACCGGGCAGACCTCGACGCAGTCGGTGTACTTGCAGCGGATGCAGTTCTCGGTGACGACGAAGGGCATGGTGACGTCCGTTTGCTGTGCCAGGCGGCAATTCTAGCCCCGGCGGGCGCGTGCGCCCAGCGCGTCGGCCTCGCGTGGCCGGAAAATGAAGAAGGCCCGGCTTCTGGCCGGGCCTTCTGGAATGGTGGCGCTCCCTAGGGGACTCGAACCCCTGTTCCAGCCTTGAGAGGGCCGTGTCCTAGGCCACTAGACGAAGGGAGCGCGGATGGCGAAGCGGTGCAGCGGACGCTAGTATACCGGGCTTGACCGCCCGCGGGAAGGCCACCGGCCCGCCCCGGGCCCCGACGCGGCGCAGGCCCCTGCGCCCGCCACCGAACCCATGACGGACCACGCCATCAGCAGCCCCCTCCCGCCCCAGGTCGTGCCGCGCGCCGAACACGGCATCTCCCGCAAGGACATCAGCCCCAATGCGCTGCGCGTGCTCTACCGCCTGCGCGACGGTGGCTTCAACGGCTACCTGGTCGGCGGCGCGGTGCGCGACCTGCTCATCGGCGGCCATCCCAAGGACTTCGACGTGGCCACCGACGCCACGCCCGAGCAGGTCAAGTCGCTGTTCCGCAACTGCCGCCTGATCGGCCGCCGCTTCCGTCTGGCGCACGTGGTCTACGGCCGCGAGATCATCGAGGTCGCCACCTTCCGCGCCAACAGCGCCGACGACACCGACGACCGCGAGACTGGCGACGACGGCCGCCTGCTGCGCGACAACGTCTACGGCAGCATCGAGGACGACGCGGTGCGGCGCGACTTCACCGCCAACGCGCTCTACTACACCGTCGACGACTTCAGCGTGCGCGACTACGTCGGCGGTTACGACGACGTGCGCAACCGCGTGCTGCGCCTGATCGGCGACCCGATCGAGCGCTACCGCGAGGACCCGGTGCGCATGCTGCGCGCCGCGCGCCTGTCGGCCAAGCTCGACTTCGCCATCGCGCCCGAGGCGGCCGAACCCATCCCGGAGATGGCCGACCTGCTCTCGGCCGCGCCGCCGGCGCGCCTGTTCGACGAGTGCCTGAAGATGTTCCTGGCCGGGCACGCCGAAAAGAGCTTCACCAAGCTCGAGGAACTGGGCCTGCTGCCGGCGCTGTTCCCCGAGACCGCCAAGGCCCTGGCCACCAACCGCAGCGGCGCGCTGCGCGCCATGGTGCTGCAGGCCCTGCGCAACACCGATGCGCGCATCGCCGCCGACAAGCCGGTCACGCCGGCCTTCCTGTTCGCCGCGCTGCTCTGGCCGGCCTACTGCCGCGAGCTGGCCGTGCTGCAGAAGCAGGGCGTGGACCCGACCGTGGCCCAGCAGCGCGCGGCCGACCGCGTCACCCTGCACCAGGCCCAGCGCATCGCGCTGCCGCGCCGGTTCTCGCTGCCGATGCAGGAAATCTGGCTGCTGCAGCCGCGCTTCGGCCAGCGCATCCGCAAGCGCGTGTTCCGCCTGCTGGCGCACCCGCGCTTCCGCGCCGCCTTCGACTTCCTCGAGCTGCGCGCCGGCGCCGCGCCGGAGCTGGCCGAGGACCTGGCCTTCTGGCGCGAGGCCCAGGCCCAGGCGCCCGAGGTGCTGGCCGAGCGGCTGGTGCCCAAGTCGCCGCGCCGGGGCGAAGGCAGCGCCGACGACGCTGGCGAGCCGGGCGAGCCGGGCGAAGAGGGCGACGACGCCGGCCGCGCGCCGCGACGCCGCCGCCGTCGCCGGCGTCCGCGTCCCGGCGGGGACGCCGCCGGGTGACGAGCCCCGCGCCGCTGCCCGCCTGGGTGGCCTTCGGTGGCAATCTCGGGGATGTGCGCGCCACGGTCGCGGCGGCCCTGGCCGCGCTCGATGCCCACCCGGGCATCCGCGTGCTCGGGCGCTCGCGCTTCTACCGCACCCCGGCCTGGGGCGTCACCGACCAGCCCGACTTCATCAACGGCGTGGTCGCGCTGGACACCACGCTGTCGCCGCGTGAACTGCTCGACGTGCTGCTGGCCACCGAACTCGCCTTCGGCCGCGACCGCGGCGACGACGCCCCGCGCTGGGGCCCGCGCACGCTCGACCTCGACCTGCTGGCCTACGCCGACCGGGTGCTCGACGAACCCGGCCTGTGCCTGCCGCACCCGCGCCTGCACGAGCGCGCCTTCGTGCTGGTGCCGCTGGCCGAAATCGCGCCGGCGCTGACGGTGCCGGGGCGGGGCCCGGTGGCTGGCCTGCTCGCGGCGGTGGATGCCGCGGGCATCGAGGCGATACCTTAGCGCCACCCCCAGACGCCGGACGCCGACATGTACGCCAACGAATCCAAGGCCTCCACGCGCCCGCGCCTGACCGTGCCGGCCCTGCGCCAGATGAAGGCCGAGGGCCGCCGCATCGCCTCGGTGACCGCCTACGACGCCGGCTTCGCGCGCTCGGTGGACGCCGCCGGCCTCGACCTGGTGCTGGTCGGCGACTCGCTGGGCATGGTCTGCCAGGGCCACGACAGCACGCTGCCGGTGACCGTGGACGACGTTGCCTACCACGTGGCCTGCGTGGCCCGCGGCCTGCGCTCGGCGCTGCTGGTGGCCGACCTGCCGTTCCAGGCCGACGCCACGCCGGCACGCGCGCTCGAGGCGTCCACGCGCTTCCTGCAGGCCGGCGCGGCCATGGTCAAGCTCGAGGGCGCCGGCCCCAAGCTCGAGGTCATCCGCTTCCTGGCCGAACGCGAGATCCCGGTCTGCGCGCACCTGGGCCTGACCCCGCAGTCGGTGCTGCGCCTGGGCGGCTACAAGGTGCAGGGCCGCGAGCAGGCCGCCGCCGAACGCCTGCTGGCCGACGCCCGCGCGGTGGCCGAAGCCGGCGCCGACGTGCTGGTGCTCGAGTGCGTGCCGTCCGCGCTGGCCGCGCGCATCACCGCCGCCATCGCCATCCCCACCATCGGCATCGGCGCCGGGCCCGGCTGCGACGGCCAGATCCTGGTGCTGCACGACCTGCTGGGCATGAACAGCGGCCACCGCCGCCCGCGCTTCGTCAAGGATTTCCTGGCCGGGGGCGGCTCGATCGAAGGCGCGCTGCGCGCCTACGCCGCCGCCGTGCGCGACGGCAGTTTCCCCGCCCCCGAACACGGATACGACTGATGCAAACCCACCACACCCTCGCGTCCCTGCGTGCCCAGCTCCGGCAGTGGCGGCGCGACGGCGCCAGCATCGGATTCGTGCCGACCATGGGCAACCTGCACGCCGGGCACTACGCCCTGGTGGAGCTGGCGCGCCGGCACGCCGACAAGGTGGTGGCCAGCATCTTCGTCAACCCCACCCAGTTCGGGCCCAACGAGGACTACGCGCGCTACCCGCGCACGCCCGAGTCCGACATCAACGGCCTGGCCGAGAACCGCTGCGACGCGCTGTTCCTGCCCCCGGTCGAGCAGATGTATCCCTACGGGACCATCGGCTGCGTGCAGATGCACGTGCCGGGCATCACCGACATCCTCTGCGGCGCGCACCGGCCCGGCCACTTCAATGGCGTGGCGCAGGTGGTGGCGCGGCTGTTCAACATGGTCCAGCCCGACCTGGCCGTGTTCGGGCGCAAGGACTACCAGCAGCTGCAGGTGATCCGCTACATGGCGCGCGAAATGAGCTTCCCGGTCGAGATCATCCCGGCGCCGACGCTGCGCGAGGCCGACGGCCTGGCCATGAGCTCGCGCAACCAGTACCTGCAGGGCGACGAGCGACAGACCGCCACGCGCATCCACCAGACCCTGGTGTTCATGCGCGACGCTGCGCGCCAGGGCCTGCCGCTGCCGGGCATCGAGGACCAGGCGCGCGAGCGCCTCGAGGCCGCCGGCTTCAGCGTGGACTACGCCGAGATCCGCCGCGCCGACCTCTCGCGGCCGCGCAGCGGCGAGGCCGGCCAGGTGGCGCTGATCGCCGCGCGCCTGGGCCGCACCCGGCTGATCGACAACCTCGAGTTCGAAAACGTCTGATGCCGGGCCGTCACATGGCTCGGTTAGACTCCGGCCGATGACGCCGACCACCCCGATCCCGCCCGAAACCTGGACCTCGCTCCGGGCCCATGCCGAACGCACGGCGGGCCGCCCGCTGTCGGCCCTGCAGGCCGACGACCCGGCCCGCGGGCGCGACTTCGCCCTGCGCGTGGGCCCGCTGCACGCCTGCTTCGCCCGCCAGCGCTACGACCGCGCCGCGCGCGAGGCGCTGTTCGCGCTGGCCGCGCCGCTGCCGGCCGCCTTCCGCCGCCTGTTCGACGGCGAGCGGGTGAACGCTTCCGAAGGCCGGCCGGCGCTGCACACGGCGCTGCGCTCGGACCTGGGCCAGGGCGCGGCCGCGCGCGCGGCCCGCGCCGAGGCCCTGGCCACGCGCGCGCGAATGGCCGCGATCGTGGCCGAACTCGAGGCCTCCGGCATCACCGACATCGTCAACATCGGCATCGGCGGCTCCGACCTCGGGCCCAGGCTGGCGGTGCAGTCGCTGGCCGAGTTCGACCGCGGGCGCTTTCGCACGCATTTCCTGTTCAACGCCGACGCCAGCGGCGTGCAGCGCCTGTTGCCGCGGCTCGACCCCGCGCGCACGGCGGTGCTGCTGGTGTCCAAGAGCTTCGGCACCCAGGAAACCCTGCTCAACGGCCAGCTGCTCAAGGACTGGATGGCAGGGCAGGGCCGCCTGTACGCGGTCACCGCCGCGGTGGACAAGGCGGTGGCCTTCGGCGTGCCGCCCGGGCACGTGCTGCCGATGTGGGACTGGGTCGGCGGGCGGTATTCGCTGTGGTCGGCGGTGGGCCTGTGCGTGGCGCTGGCGCTGGGCATGGACCGCTTCGAGCAATTGCTGGACGGCGCGGCCGACATGGACCGGCACGTGCTCGAGTCGCCGCCCGAACGCAACCTCGCCATCTGGCACGCGCTGACGATGGTCTGGAACCGCGACGCGCTGGGCCTCGGCACGCACGCGGTGCTGCCCTACGACGAGCGCCTGGACCTGCTGCCCGATTACCTGCAGCAGCTGGTGATGGAAAGCCTGGGCAAGACCGTGCGCAGCGACGACAGCAACTCGCCGGTGCCGACCGTGCCCGTGCTCTGGGGCGCCACCGGCACCTCGAGCCAGCACAGCTTCTTCCAGGCCCTGCACCAGGGCAGCGACGCGGTGCCGGCGGATTTCATCGGCGTGGTCACGCCGGCGCACGGCTATCCGGAAAGCCACGCGGCCGTGCTGGCCAACCTGCTGGCCCAGGCCGAAGCCCTGGCCAACGGCAACGACGCCGACGCGCCGCAAAAGCGCCACCCCGGCGGCCGTCCAAACACGATGCTGCTGCTCGACGCGCTCACCCCGCGCTCGCTCGGTGGCCTGCTGGCGCTCTACGAGCACAGCGTCTACGCGCTGTCGGTGCTCTGGGGCATCAACGCCTTCGACCAGTGGGGCGTCGAACTTGGAAAAACCCTGGCCAGCGGCCTGCTGCCGGTACTCGCCGGCGAGCGTGCGCCCGACACGGTGCAAGACCCGGTCACCCGCACGCTGCTCGCCGAAATACTCGCCCGCCAGAACCTCGCCCGGTAGGAACGGGGTCAGGCCGACCCCGGTTTCCCGTGGCGCTGCAGGGCCCAGGCGACGTGTTCGCGCACCATCGGGTCGGGGTGCTCGCGGCGGGTGGCGAGGGCCGCCAGCACCGCGGGCGAGCCGGGCGCATTGCCAAGCGCCACCGCGATGTTGCGCAGCCAGCCGGCGTGGCCGGTGCGGCGGATGGCCGAGCCTTCGGTGCGGCGCAGGAATTCGTCCTCGTCCCAGGCGAACAGTTCGGCCAGCGTGGCGGTGTCGAGCTGGTTGCGCGGCATGAAGTCGGGCACCGAGTGGCGTTCGGCGAACTTGTTCCAGGGGCAGGCCAGCTGGCAGTCGTCGCAGCCGAAGATGCGGTTGCCCATCAGCGGGCGCAGCTCCTCGGGGATGGCCTCGCGCAGCTCGATCGTCAGGTAGCTGATGCAGCGGCGCGCATCGACGCGATAGGGCGCGACGATGGCGCCGGTCGGGCAGACCTCGATGCAGCGCGTGCAGGTGCCGCAGTGCGCGCTGGCCGGCGCGTCCACCGGCAGCGGCAGGTCGGTGTAGATTTCGCCGAGGAAGAACCAGCTGCCTGCGTCCTTGTTGATCAGGCAGCTGTGCTTGCCGATCCAGCCCAGGCCCGCGTCGCGCGCCAGCGCGCGCTCGAGCACCGGCGCCGAATCGACGAACACTCGGTAGCCGAACGGCCCGGTTTCGGCGGCGATGCGGTCGGCGAGTTTCTGCAGCCGGTTGCGCATCAGCTTGTGGTAGTCGCGGCCCAGCGCGTAGCGCGCCACGTAGGCGCGTTCGCCCTCGGCCAGCGTGGCCCAGGCGGCCGCGTCCTCGCCGGTGCCGTAGTCCATGCGCACGGAAACCACCCGCAGCGTGCCCGGCACCAGCTCACCGGGCCGGCTGCGCTTGTCGCCGTGGCGGGCCATGTAGTCCATCGTCCCGTGCTGGCCCTTGGCCAGCCAGTCGCGCAGGTGTTCGGCGTCCTTGTCCAGGTCGATGCCGGCGATGCCCACCTGCTGGAAGCCCAGTTCGGCGCCCCAGTCCTTGATGGAGCGGGCGAGGGCGGGCATGTCGGCGGGGGCGTGCATGCAGGCGAGTATAGAATCCCGGCATGGCAGACAGGCTTCCCCTTTACCGCGGCGCCCAGGTGCGGGCCATGGACCGGCGCGCGGTGGAACAACTGGGCATCGATTCCTACGCGCTCATGCAGCGCGCCGGCGCCGCCGCCTGGCAGCTGCTGCGCGGCGCCTGGCCGCAGGCGCGGCGCATCGGCGTGGCCTGCGGACCGGGCAACAACGGCGGCGACGGCTATGTGCTGGCGCGGCTGGCGCGCGAGGCCGGCCTGCAGGTGCACGTGGTCACCGCGCCCGGCGCGCACCCGCGCCGCGATCCGGCGCGCACCGCGCTGGCGGCGTGGCGCGCCGCCGGCGGCCGGGTCGAAGCCTTCGACGGCCTGCTGCCGGACGTGGACGTCTGGGTGGACGCCATCTACGGCATCGGACTGACGCGCGCGCCCTCCGACGCCGTGCGCTCGCTGATCGAACGCATCAACGCCAGCCACCGTCCGGTGCTGGCCCTGGACGTGCCTTCGGGCCTGGACGCCGACACCGGCCACGCGCCCGGCATCGTGGTGGCCGCGCGCCTGACCCTGAGCTTCATCGCGCCCAAGCAGGGCCTGTACACGGGCATGGCCCGCGACGTCGACGGCGAGGTCCGGGTCGACCGCCTCGGCCTGCCGCCCATCGACACCGAACTCGACCCGCCCTCGGCCTGGCTGGTGCGCGACGCCGACCTGTCCGCCTGGCTCGCGCCGCGCCACGCCAACGCCCACAAGGGCGAACACGGCCACGTGCTGTGCGTCGGCGGCGAAGTGGGCATGGGTGGCGCAGTGCGGCTTTGCGCCGAGGCGGCGCTGCGCACCGGCGTCGGCCTGGCCAGCGTGGCCACGCGCACGGCCGGCGTCGCGGCGCTGGTGGCCGCCCGTCCCGAGGCCATGACGCACGCCGTCGAAGACGCGCGGGCGCTGGCGCCACTGCTCGAGCGCGCCAGCGTGGTCGCCGTCGGGCCGGGCCTGGGGCAGGGCGACTGGGGCCGCGGCCTGCTCGCCGCCGCCGTGGCCAGCGGCAAGCCGCTGGTGCTCGATGCCGATGCACTCAACCTGCTCGCCGCCGAGCCCATGCCCGTGCCGCAGGCCATCCTCACGCCGCATCCCGGCGAGGCCGGGCGGCTGCTGGGCATGCCCACCGCCGACGTGCAGGCCGACCGCTACGCCGCGGCCTCGGCGATGGCGGCGCGCTACCAGGCGGTGGTCGTGCTCAAGGGAGCCGGCACGGTCGTCGCTGCGCCCGGACGCGCACCGGTGGTGATCGGCGCCGGCAATCCCGGCATGGCCACCGGCGGCATGGGCGACGTGCTCTCGGGCGTGGTGGCGGCCCTGCTGGCCCAACAGCTGCCGGCCTTCGAGGCCGCGGTGGCTGGTGCCCTGCTGCACGCCGCGGCTGGCGACGCTGCCGCCCGGGTGGACGGCGAACGCGGCCTGCTGCCGTCCGACCTGTTCCCGCACCTGCGCCGGCTGGCGAACCCGGCATGAGCAAGCACGAGCGTTTCCTGGCCGACCCGGCCGCCACCGATGCGTTCGGCGCCGAACTGGCCGCCAGCCAGCCCGAAGGCGCGGTGGTGTTCCTCGAAGGCCCGCTCGGCGCCGGCAAGTCCAGCCTGGCCCGGGCCTGGCTGCGTGCGCTGGGCGTGCAGGGCGCCATCAAGAGCCCCACCTACACCCTGGTCGAGCGCTATCCGCTGCCCGCCGGCGGCGAGGCGGCGCACCTGGACCTTTACCGCCTTGCCGACGCCGGCGAACTCGATTTCCTGGGCCTGGACGAGCTGGCCGGCCAGGCCCGGCTGTGGCTGGTGGAGTGGCCCGACCGGGGCGCCGGCGGCCTGCCGCCGCCGGACCTGTGCCTGCGCCTGGCCGT
This sequence comes from Arenimonas sp. SCN 70-307, assembly GCF_001724815.1. GTDB lineage: Bacteria > Pseudomonadota > Gammaproteobacteria > Xanthomonadales > Xanthomonadaceae > Arenimonas. The sequence goes on from NZ_MEDO01000002.1 coordinate 161,517, forward strand.
GGACGGGAACGGGCGCCGGGCCTGGCTGGCGGCCGGCAGCGAAAAGGGCCGGGCCTGGCTGGCCGGCCTGCGCCAGTAGGGCGTTTCCGGGCGCCTTCTTACCCAAATCCGAGGAAGGTCCGGCAGGTGCCGGATTCCAAAGGAAAAAGTGCTTGCGTTTGGCGAAACCTGGTGCTTCAATCGCCCGTATGCGCCAGAAGGGGATTCTCGCCATCGGAATGTGTGCCCTGCTCGGGCTGGCCGCGCCGTACGCGCAGGCCGCCCAGTTGCGGGGCGTCACCCTGGTCGAGGCCGAAGACGGCAGCACCCGCGCCGTGCTCGACCTGAGCAAGCCGGCGGACTACAAGCTCTTCACCCTGGCCAACCCGGACCGCCTGGTGCTCGATCTCTCGGGTGGCTCCCTGGCCGGCGGCTTCCGCGCGCCCTCGCCCAACGGCGTGGTTTCGGGCCTGCGTACCGGCAAGCCTTCGGAAGGCGACCTGCGCGTGGTCTTCGACCTGGCCGGCAGCGTGCAGCCGCGCAGCCGCATCGAGCGCGAGGGTGATTCGGCCCGCCTGGTCGTGGAACTGCTCGGCGGCAAGGGCGGCGCCGCCAAGGCCGCGCCCGCGCGCACCATCGAGGACGTGATCGGCCGCGGCGAGCGCAAGCTCATCATCGCCATCGACGCCGGCCACGGCGGCAAGGACCCGGGCGCCATCGGCCCGACCCGCAAGTTCGAAAAGGACATCACGCTGGCCATGGCCCGCGAGCTGGCCGCGCAGATCGACGCCGATCCGGGCATGCAGGCCTTCCTGGTGCGCGACCGCGACGTCTTCATCCCGCTGCACGAGCGCTACCAGCGCGCGCGCGAGGCGCAGGCCGACCTGTTCATCTCCATCCATGCCGACGCCGCGCACAACAAGGCCGCGGCCGGCGCCTCGGTGTACGTGCTGAGCCTGCGCGGCGCCTCGTCCGAGGCCGCGCGCTGGCTGGCCGACCAGGAAAACGCCGCCGACCTCGTGGGCGGCGTCGAGCTCGACGCGCGCGACAAGAACCTGGCCGCGGTGCTGCTCGACCTCTCGCAGAACGCCACCATGCGCGTCTCCGACGACGTCGCCGGCGAAGTGCTGGCCGCGCTCAAGGGCGTGGGCAAGACCCACAAGCACCAGATCGAGCGCGCCAACTTCGTGGTGCTGCGTTCGCCCGACGTGCCCTCGATGCTGGTCGAAACCGGCTTCATCACCAACCCGGGCGAAGAAGCGCGGCTCAGCGACCCCGCCTACCGCAAGCGCATGGCCGGCGCCATCGTCACCGGCGTGCGCAACTACTTCTCCGTGCAGGCGCCCCCGGGCACCTGGTACGCGGCCCGCCAGGGCACGCTGGGTGGCAGCCGCCAGCACCTGGTCAGCCGCGGCGAGACGCTGACGCTCATCGCCCAGCGCCACGGCGTGCCGGTGAACTCGATCCGCGCGGCCAACAAGCTCAAGGACGACACCGTCCGGGTGGGCGAGCGCCTGACCATCCCGCTGGCCGGCGGCGCCATGGCCGGCCTGCCCGAGTAAGCCGCGCCGCGCTGCTATCATCGGGGCTGTTTTCGCCCGAGCCAGCGCCACGTGCCGATCCAGCAGCTTCCCGACACCCTGGTCAACCAGATCGCCGCGGGCGAGGTGGTCGAGCGGCCTGCGTCGGTGGTCAAGGAACTGGTGGAGAACGCGCTCGACGCCGGCGCCAGCCGCGTGGACATCGAGCTCGAGGAAGGCGGCGTGCGCCTGATCCGCATCCGCGACGACGGCGGCGGCATCGCCCCGGCCGAACTGCCGCTGGCGGTCTCGCGCCACGCCACCAGCAAGATCGCCAGCATCGAGGACCTCGAGCAGGTCGGCACGCTGGGATTCCGCGGCGAGGCGCTGCCTTCGATCGCCTCGGTCAGCCGCTTCGCGCTCAGCGCCCGCGCCCGCGGCGAGGCGCACGGGGCGCGCCTGGAGGTGGACGGCGGCCGCGTCGGCGACGTGGCGCCGCATCCGCATCCGGAAGGCACCACGGTCGAGGTGCGCGACCTGTTCTTCAACGTGCCGGCGCGGCGCAAGTTCCTGCGCGCCGAGCGCACCGAGCTGGGCCACATCGAGGAGTGGCTGCGCTCGCTGGCGCTGGCGCGCCCGGGCGTGGAGCTGCGCATCAGCCACAACGGCCGCATCGCCCGCCACTACAAACCCGTGCGCGATGGCGGCGAGCACCTGCGTCGCGTGGCCGAGGCCCTGGGCGAGGACTTCACCCGCCAGTGCCTGCAGGTGGACCACGCGGCCGCCGGCCTGCGCCTGCGCGGCTGGGTGGGCCTGCCCACCGCCGCGCGCTCCAGCGCCGACCAGCAGTACTTCTACGTCAACGGTCGCGCCGTGCGCGACCGCACCGTGGCGCACGCGGTGCGCCAGGCCTATGCCGACGTGCTCTTCCATGGCCGGCACCCGGCCTTCGTGCTGTTCTTCGAATGCGACCCGCGCATGGTCGACGTGAACGTGCACCCGGCCAAGCACGAGGTGCGCTTCCGCGAGCAGCGGCTGGTGCATGAGTTCATCTACCGCACCCTGCACGAGGCCCTGGCCTCGACGCGCGCGGGCCTGGCCGGTACCGAGGCGCCGGCGCCGCCGCTGGCCGGCGGCGCCGCGTTCGGGGCTTCGTCCTACGGCCAGTCCGGCGGAGGCGGCTGGGCACCGCGGCAGTCCGGCCTGGGCCTGCCGGTGCAGGACACGATGGCCGCCTACGCCGCGCTCTACCAGGCGCCGCCGGCCGCGCTGGGCGATGTCGCCTCCCCGGCGCCGATGCCGGCCGCCAACGAGGGCGAGGCGCCGCCGCTGGGCTACGCGCTGGCGCAGCTGCACGGCGTCTACGTGCTGGCGCAGAACGCCCAGGGCCTGGTGTTGGTGGACATGCACGCCGCGCACGAGCGCATCACCTACGAGCGGCTCAAGGCCGCGCTCGACGGCGAGGGCATCCGCAGCCAGCCGCTGCTGGTGCCGGTGTCGCTGGCGGTCAGCGAGCGCGAGGCCGACGCCGCCGAGCAGCATGGCGAGGCCCTGGCCGAATACGGCTTCGAGATCCGCCGCGCCGGCCCGCAGGCGCTGAGCATCCGCGCCGTGCCCACGCTGCTGGCCGACCTCGACCCGCGCGCGCTGGCGCTGGACGTCATCGCCGACCTGCGCGAGCACGGCAGCAGCCGGCGCCTGGAGCAGGCGCGCAACGAACTGCTCTCGACCCTGGCCTGCCACACCTCCGTGCGCGCCAACCGCCGGCTCACCGTGCCGGAAATGAATGCACTGTTGCGCGACATGGAGGCGACCGAGCGCAGCGGCCAGTGCAACCATGGCCGCCCGACCTGGGTGCAGCTGGGCATGGCCGAACTCGACCGACTTTTCCTGAGGGGACGCTGATGCGGGCTATGTTTGTCGCTTCGATGACGCTGCTGCTCGCCGCCTGCGGTGGCGGCGCCGACGACACCGCCGGGGCCGAGGCCGCGGCCCGCGCCGAGCGCGAGGCACGCGCGGCCTACGAACGCGAAGTGCGCGACTGGCGCGCCGGCCGGCTCGAGCGCCTGCTGCGCCCCGACGGCTGGCTGTCGCTGGTGGGTCTGCACTGGCTCACGCCGGGCAGCACCTACGTCGGCACGGCGAAGGAAAACGGCACGCGCCTGTCCGTCGGCCCGGACAACATCGGCATGCTCACGCTCGGGCGCGATGGCCGCGCCCGCCTGCGCCTGGCCGAAGGCGCCGAGGTGCTGGTCGACGGTGAACCCGCCACCGGCGAAATCGAACTCATTGCCGACACGCGGGGCAAGCCGACCGTGGTGGCCTTCAACCGCGGCGACGCCAGCTTCGTGCTGATCGAGCGCGCCGGCCGCTACGCGCTGCGCGTGCGCAACGCCATGGCGCGCACCCGCACGAGCTTCCCCGGCCTCGACTATTTCGACATCGACCCGGCGTTCCGGTTCCAGGCGCGCTTCGAGCCGCATCCGCCGGGCAAGACGATCGACATCGTCAACATGCTCGGCATGGTGGAAGCCACGCCCAACCCGGGCCGCGTGGTGTTCGAGAAGGACGGCGCGAGCCACAGCCTCGAGGCGCTGGACGAGGGCGGCGGGGAGCTGTTCTTCGTGTTCGCCGACCGCACCAGCGGCCACGAGACCTACGCCGCCTCGCGCTTCCTCTACGCCACGCCGCCGGGTCCGGACGGCGTGGTGGTGCTCGACTTCAACCGCGCCTACAACCCGCCCTGCGCGTTCACCCCGTACTCGACCTGCCCGATGCCACCGCCGGAGAACCGCCTGGACCTGCGCATCGAGGCCGGCGAGAAGAAGCCGCTGCCGTTCCCGGAGTGAGCCGGTGAAACGCCTGCCTGCGCTGGCCCTTGCGCTGCTGCTTTGGCTGCCCGCCGCCTGCGGCCGCGGCGAGGCCGATGCGCCGGCCGCGGCCGCCGCGACGCCGCCGGCGCCGCTGCTGTGGAAGGCCAGCGACGCCGACAATACGCTCTACCTGCTCGGCTCCTTCCACCTGCTCACGCCCGACGACTACCCGCTCGACCCGCGCGTCGAGGCCGCCTTCGAGGCCGCCGGGCACGTGGTGTTCGAACTCGACCCGTCCGAAATGACCGGCCCGGCGCTCGGCCAGCAGATGCTCGCCGCCGCACGCCGCACCGACGGCCGCCGGCTGCAGGACGAGCTGCCCGAGGCCACCTGGCGGCGCCTGCAGGCCTGGGCGGCGCGCAGCGGTGCCTCGATCGACGCGCTGCAGTCGCTCGAGCCCTGGTACGTGAGCTTGCTGGTGTCGCTTTCGCAGATGCAGGCGCTGGGCCTCGACCCGGCCCTGGGCCTGGACCGCCATTTCGGCCGCCGCGCCACCGACGACGGCAAGCGCGTCGAGGGCCTGGAGACGGGCACGCAGCAGATCGCCCTGTTCGACGGCATGGACGCCGACCAGCAGCGCCAGGCCCTGGACGAAGCCCTGGCTTCGCCCGAGGAGCTGGAGCGCAACGTGCGCGAACTGCATGCGCGCTGGCGCGCCGGCGACGGCGAGGGCCTGTACGAGGGCAGTGCACGCCGCCTGCGCGAGCAATACCCGGCGCTCTACGCGCGGGTGAACGTGGAGCGCAACCAGGCCTGGCTGGCGCGCCTGCAGGCCCTGCTCGACGAGGGCGGCGAAGGCGATGACGCGCTGGTGGTGGTGGGCGCCCTGCACCTGCTGGGCGAGGACGGCGTGGTCGCGCTGCTGCGCGCGGAAGGTTACGCCGTCGAGCGGCTCTGAGCCGCGGGGCGCGGCCAGCGGTATTCCGCCGCGCGCGGCGCCGGCGGCACCAGCACGATGCAGTCCACCGGGCAGGGCGGCAGGCACAGCTCGCAGCCGGTGCACAGCCCGGCGATCACCGTGTGCATGCGCTTGGGCGCTCCGATGATCGCGTCCACGGGGCAGGCCTGGATGCACTTGGTGCAGCCGATGCAGTCGTCCTCGACGATAAGGGCCACCACCGGCGGTTTCTCGGCGCCATTCTCGGGATTGAGCGGCTTGGGCTCGCGGCCCAGCAGGGCTGCCAGCGCGCGTACGCCCGCTTCGCCGCCGGGCGGGCACTGGTTGATGTCGGCCTCGCCGCGGGCGATGGCCTCGGCGTAGGGCCGGCAGCCCGGGTAGCCGCACTGGGCGCACTGGGTCTGCGGCAGCAGGGCGTCGATGCGTTCGACCATCGGGTCGGCCTGGACGCGGAAGCGCACCGTGGCCCAGCCCAGCACCGCGCCGAACACCGCGGCCAGGCCCACCACCACCAGCACCGCCTCGAGCATCAGGCCGGCACCATGCCGGTGAAGCCCATGAAGGCCAGCGACATCAGCCCGGCCGTGACCAGGGCGATGGGCGTGCCGCGCCAGGCGGCCGGCACGTTGGCGGCCTCGAGCCGCTCGCGCATGGCCGAGAACAGCACCAGCACCAAGCCGAAGCCCACGGCCGCGCCGAAGCCGTAGAGCACGGCCTCGAACAGCCCGCGCCGCGCCTGCACGTTCAGCAGGGCCACGCCCAGCACCGCGCAGTTGGTGGTGATCAGCGGCAGGTACAGGCCCAGCACGCGGTACAGGCGCGGGCTCTGGCGGTTCATCACCGTCTCGGTGAACTGCACCACGGCGGCGATGACCAGGATGAAGCCCAGGGTGCGCAGGTGCTCCAGGCCCAGGGGCAGCAGCAGCCAGTGGTGCACGCACCAGGCCAGCGCGGCCGAGAGCGTGAGCACGAAGCCGGTGGCCAGGGCCATGCCGTAGGCGGCGTCGAGCCGGCGCGAGACGCCCATGAAGGGGCAGAGCCCGAGGAACTTCACCAGCACGAAGTTGTTGACGAACACCGCGCCGACCAGCAGCAGCACGAGTTCGTCCATGGCGCGCTTACCGGACCGGCATGCCCGGGGCGGCGTCGTCGTCGGCGCCGAGCAGGGCCAGGGCGCCGCCGTCGAAGCCGGCGGAGAGGATCATGCCCTCGCTCAGGCCGAAGCGCATCTTGCGCGGCGCGAGGTTGGCGATGAACACCACGTGGCGGCCCACCAGCGTCTCCGGTTCGCCGTAGCTGGCGCGGATGCCGCTGAAGATCTGCCGCTGGCCGAGTTCGCCGGCGTCGAGCAGGAAGCGCAGCAGCTTGTCGGAGCCTTCGACGAAGCCACACTCGAGCACCTTGCCGATGCGCAGGTCGAGTTTGCTGAAATCCTCGATGCCGATGAACTTGATCTCTCCTGTAGGAGCGGCTTCAGCCGCGACGCCCTTCGCGGAAGGCATCGCGCCTGAAGTCGCTCCTGCCGGGGCGGCCGGAGCGGCGGCGGGCTTGAGGTCTTCCTTGCTGGCGTCGGTCATGGCTTGGATCTGCTTGGGGTCGATGCGGGTCATCAGGGGTTCGAAGGGAGCGATGGCGTGGCCGAGCAGGGGCGCGGCGGCGTCGTCCCAGCGCGCCACCGGCGCGCGCAGGAAACCTTCGGCGCGGGCCACCGTGGCCGGCAGCACCGGCCGCAGCGCGGCGGCCAGCACGCGGAACAGGTTCAGGCCCTGGCTGCACACCGCCTGCAGTTCGGCGTCGGCGCCTTCCTGCCTGGCGATCACCCAAGGCTTGCGCTCGTCGATGTAGCGGTTGGCCTCGTCGGCCAGGGCCATCACCTGGCGCATGGCCTGGCCGTATTCGTCGCGGGCGTAGCTGGCGGCCACCTCGCGCAGGCCGGCGACGAAGCGCTCGTACATCGCCGGCTCGGGCAGGGCATCGGCCAGGCGGCCGTCGAAGCGTTTGGAGATGAAACCGGCGCAGCGGCTGGCGATGTTGACGAACTTGCCGACCAGGTCGGAGTTCACGCGCGCCACGAAGTCCTCGAGGTTGAGGTCGAGGTCGACCACGCCGGCGCCGGTCTTGACGGCGAAGTAGTAGCGCAGCGCCTCCGGGTCGAGGCCGGCGTCGAGGTAGGTGCGGGCCATGACGAAGGTGCCGCGCGACTTGCTCATCTTCGCGCCGTTCACCGTCAGGTAGCCGTTGACGTGCAGCGCCGTGGGCGCGCGCATCCCGGCGCCGTGCAGCATGGCCGGCCAGAACAGGCCGTGGAAGTTGATGATGTCCTTGCCCAGGAAGTGGTGCATTTCCGTGGGCTCGGCGCCACGCGGGTTGCGCGCGGCCTCGGTGAAGGCGGCGAAGTCGGTGCCGGTCTTCGCGCACAGCGCCTTGAACGAGGCCAGGTAGCCGATCGGCGCGTCGAGCCAGACGTAGAAGAACTTGCCCGGCGCGTCGGGGATGGGGAAGCCGAAGTAGGGCGCGTCGCGGCTGATGTCCCAGTCGCGCAGGCCGCCTTCGAGCCACTCGGCGAGCTTGGCCTTCACCGCCGGGTGCGCCACCTCGCCCTGCAGCCACTCGCGCAGGAAGGCCTCGAACTTGCCCAGTTCGAAGAAGTAATGCTCCGAGTCGCGCAGTTCGGGCGTGGCGCCCGAGACTACCGAGCGCGGGTTCTTCAGGTCGGTCGGCGCGTAGGCCTTGCCGCAGACTTCGCAGTTGTCGCCGTACTGGTCGGCGGCGCCGCAGTTGGGGCATTCGCCCTTGATGTAGCGGTCGGGCAGGAACATCTGCCGCTCGGGGTCGAACAGTTGCTGGATCGAGCGCACGGCGATGGCCTTCGGGCCGTGGCTGCCGTCGCGCAGCCGGGTGTAGATCAGGCTGGCGAGCTCGCGGTTCTCGTCCGAGTGGGTGGAATGGTAGTGGTCGAAATCGACCCCGAAGGCGGCGAAATCGGCCTCGTGGCCGGCCTGGACGCCGCGGATGAAGTCCTCGGGGGCGAGCCCGGCCTTCTCGGCGGCCAGCATGATCGGGGTGCCGTGGGCGTCGTCGGCGCAGACGAAGTGCGCCTCGCCGCCGGCCATGCGCCGCGCGCGCACCCAGATGTCGGCCTGGATGTAGCCCACCAGGTGTCCCAGGTGCAGCGGGCCGTTTGCATAGGGCAGGGCGGTGGTGACGAGGGCGGGGCGGGGCGCGGGCATCTGGGGGCGAGGGTCCTTTTCCGGAACCCCGCATTATCCCAGATCCGGGGCATCCCCACGGCGGGCGGGCAAAAAAAGAGGCTCTTCACCCAAGTCCGGGGAAGGCCGCCCGGATCTTCAAGAAGAAGTAGGCGTCATCGCGGTAGCCGTAGGCCACCCGTTTGATGACCTTGATCTT
>NZ_MEDO01000003.1 GCF_001724815.1 Arenimonas sp. SCN 70-307
GTCATCAAACGGGTGGCCTACGGCTACCGCGATGACGCCTACTTCTTCTTGAAGATCCGGGCGGCCTTCCCCGGACTTGGGTGAAGAGCCAAAAAAAAGGGCCCCCTTGCGGGGGCCCCCGATACAGCCAACTGCAACCAACCTTAGAAGGTGTGGGTGTAGTTGATGTAGGTCACGCGACCATAACCGTCGTACAGGTTGAAGTTGTAACCACGGCCACTGCCGTCGAGCGGATCCAGGACCGGATCCTTGTCGGCGACGTTGTTCACGCCGACCGACAGGCGGCCGTTCCACGGAGCGTTCCAGGTGAACTGGACGTCGTGGGTGGTCCACGACGGCAGGGTCAGCGCATAGCCGTAATCCGGCAGCGAGGCCTGCGACGACTCGGTGCCGTCGATGTGGTTGATGTTCCAGGTGACGGCGAAGTCACCGAAGGTCCACTGGTTGGTCATGTTGGCGCGGAACTCCGGGGCGCCGACGGTGCCGGTGACATCACCCGCGCCGTTGACCTCGTAGTTACGCACGTAGGCGATCTGCAGGCCGTTGCGCAGCGAACCCCAAGCGCCCAGGTCGAACTGGGTGCGGGCGTTGAAGTCGATACCATCGGTCTCGATGGTGCCGAGGTTCGCGTAGCCGATCTGCGAGTACAGGATCGCCTGCGTGACCGGGTCACGCGCGACGCCCAGGCCCAGGGCCGGCTGCGGCGGGACCTGGTTGGCCGGGAGGACGCTGACGCCCGACGGGCACACGGTGGACGAGCCATTGAGGCAGGCCACCAGGTCGGCGGTGTCGAAGAACGACAGCTGGTCTTCGATCTCGATGTTGTAGTAATCGAGGGTGATGTTCAGCCAGTCGGTGGCGTCCCAAGCGGCGCCGACCGAGAACTGGGTCGACTGCTCGGAGGTCACGTTCGGGTTGGCGATCGTGTACGAGGTGACCTGGGTCGAGCAGCCGGCGGGGGCGCCGAAAGCGATACAGGTCGCCGGGTCGGCGATGCCGTCGGCGCCGAAGGCCGGCTGCTGGCCAACGATGTCCAGGGTCGGGGCGCGGAAGCCCTGGCCGTAGGACGCACGCAGGGTCAGCGAGTCGAGCGGCTGCCAGCGCAGGGCAACCTTCGGGGCGAAGTCGTTGCCGTAGTCGCTGTAGTCGTCGAAGCGGCCGGCCACGTTCAGCTCGAGGTTGTCGAGCAGCGGGAACAGGGCCTCGAAGTACACGGCCTTCACGTCGCGGATGCCGAAGGCGGAGTTACCGGCCGAACCGGAGACCGAGCCCGAGGCCGACAGCGAGTCGTACACGTCGGACCAGTCTTCCTGGCGGTACTCGGCGCCGACCGCCATCGAAGCGGTGCCACCGGTCATTTCGAACAGGTCGAAGCTGGCGATGCCGTACACCTCGGTCTGGATCGTGGTGGACTCACGGGCCGTGGTGGTGATCATCGAGTTCGCGACGTCGGTCGACACGCCAAACGGGTTGGTGATGTCGTAGGTGCCGTCGGCGATCAGCGGGGCGGCCAGGGTGGCGACCACGTAGCCGCGGCCCAGGTCGATGGCCTTGTTCTCGGTGTAACGGGCACCGAAATCAACGTCCACCTTGCCGATGCGGCCCTGGAAACCGGCCATGAAGTCGTAGGTGTTGGCGTTGATCGAGGTGTCGCGGTTACCCAGCGCGCCGAAGCGGTGGCGCAGGAACACCGGCTGGCCGGCGAGGGCCGCGTAGTACGGGTCGGCCGGGTTGATGTTGGCCGGGTGGTTCGGGCTGTCGGCCGGGATGAAGATGCCGCCGCCCGGCCACGGGCTCGACGGCACCGGGGCGTAGCGACCGAACGAGGTGATGCGGGTCACCGTGGCGTTCATGTAGGTCGACCAGTCGTCGTTGATCTGGTAATCAGCGCGAATGAAGGTCGACAGGTTCTTCACCTGGGCTTCGTCGGCAGCGACGAAGGTGAAGTCGTAGAGGCAGCGGCTACCGGTGCCGGTGCCGATCTCGAAGAAGCCGTTGGTGGTGCAGTCGAAGCCCGGGACCTTGGAGCCCAGGGTCGGGTGCAGCAGGCGCGAACCCGGACGGAAGCCATAGAGGCTGCCCGGCGCGGCGACCGAGAAGTAGTACTCGTTCGAGAACGAGGAGATACCGCCAGCCGACCACTCGCGGTCACGCTGGAAGACGATCTCGCGCTCGTTCATCGAGACGCCGGCCAGCACGCGGCCGCGGTCGCTCGAGGCGCCGAAGATCATCGAGGCGTTCTCGGTGTCGCCACCCTCGCGGGTCGGCATGCCACGGCCGTAGGAGAACTCGGCGCCGTTGAAGTCCTTGCGGGTGATGATGTTGATCACGCCGCCGATGGCGTCGGAACCGTAGATCGCCGAGGCGCCGTCGGAGAGCACTTCGATGCGCTCAACAGCGGCCAGCGGGATGGTGTTGATGTCCTGGAAGTTGCCGGTGGCGGCAGCGACCGGGGCGCGACGGCCGTCGATCAGCAGCAGGGTGCGGCCGGAACCGAGACCACGCAGGCTGATGCCGGCGTTGGCCTGGGCCGAGCTGCCCGACTGCGGGCGGAACGAGCCGAAGCTGTTGAAGGTGGTGTTGCGCAGGTAGTCGGCAACCGACACCTCACCGGAGGCGTCCAGCTGGGCGCGGTCGATGACCGTAACCGGCAGGGCGCCCTCGATGTCGGCGCGCTTGATGCGGGAACCGGTGACCTCGATGGTCTCGAGGGTGGCGGCGTCCTCCGACTCCTGCGCGACGACGGGAACCGCCGCGAAGGTCGAAGCGGCGCCGGCGAGGAGCGCGAAGCGGATCGCGCCGGACAGCTGATTGAAATTAGACATTTTACTCTCTCTCCAACGTCAGAGTGATGGTGACTCTAGAGTTCGGGACAAAGCCTAGAGGAGGATTCCGTCATTGGAGGCCCCCTTGGCTCGCCGAGCATAACGCAATCTTTACGGCCAGCAAACGGGGTTAAGCGTCCGTATAGAGAAAAGTGCGATGCAGTTGGCAAAAAACCCGGGGTGCGTTCGCAGCCCGGGTTCCTGAAGTTCTTGATAATCAATCAGTTATTTGTTAATTCGATACGCACATCGCCCGAAAAGGCATCAACCCTCACCTCGCCAGCGCCGTCGCCCAAACGGGACTGGAGGCGCTTGCCAGGGCCGTAGCGTTCAGTCTGGACCTGGCCGACCGGGCTGGTGATGCCGCCACTGAAGGTCTCGATGGCCAGGCTGGCCGAAGTGTCGGCCGGCAGCCGCAGGTGCACGCTGCCCGACACCGAGTCGGCCACGATGCTGCCGCCGCGGGCCAGGCGTGCAGCGAGTTCCAGGTCGCCCGACACCGTCTCCATCCGCACCCGCCGCAGTTCGCCCAGGCGCAGCCTGGCGTCGCCGGACACCGTCTCCACGCTGAGCTCGTCGCCCGCGCCACCGTCGAGGCGGACATCGCCGCTCACGGTGTCAATGCTGATATCGGCACTTTCCAGCGCCGCGTCCACGTCGCCCGAGACGCTGTCGATGCTGACCGAAGCCAGGCGGCTGTCGCGCACCCGGACCTCGCCGCTGACGCTGTCCACCGTCAGGCGACCACCCCGCAGGCCGTTGATTTCCACCCGGGCACTGACCGCGTCGACGTCCAGCGTGGCCTTCGCCGGCACGGTCACCTCGAGCTGGCTGGGCTCGGAACGGGTGCCACGCGAAAACCAGCCGCCGCCGCCCTGGGGGTATTTCACCTCGATCGAAAGGCTGTCGCCGCCGCCCTCGACCAGCAGCTTCTCGACGCCCTCGCCCAGGGTGCCGGTGATGCGCACCTCCGGTCGGTCCCAGGTGCGCACGATGATCTCGCCCTTGAGGTTGTCCACCGACACGCGGCCGTCGGCGGCCAGCGGCCGGGTCTCGTTGATGGGCGTGCCGGCCAGCGCCGGCAGGGCGAACAGCAGGCCGGCGGCCAGCATCAGTCGGGGGAACATGGCGTACTCCTTATACATATCGTTGCGTCCGGGCCCTCAGCCCAGGACGGCGCGCTGGGTCAGGGCCAGGCGGCGGGTGTAGGTGCGCTTGAGCTGGTCGAGCAGCCGGGTCGAGCCGGGCTGCTCGGCCAGGGCGCCGCGGATCTCCTCCGCGCTGGCGTCGAGCGTGGCCAGGGCGGGCAGCAGGGGCTCGGGCACGGGCAGGCCGGCCATCTCGGCCAGGGCTGCCTCGTACTCGCGGGTCAGGGCCTCGACCTCGCGCTCGACCAGCGCCTGCTCCAGGCCGGGCGCCGGCTCGGCCGCGGGCCGCAGGTAAACCGCGGCGCCCACCGCCAGGCATAGGCAGGCCGCCAGCGCCAGCAGCGTCGGCCAAGGCCGCGCGGGGCTGCGTCGCGCGGGCAGGCGCGCGGCGATGCCGGGCCACAGGTCGCGCCGGGGCTCGATTTCCCGCGGCAGCTGCCGAAGTCGGAAACGCAGGGATTCGTCACTCATGGTCTTCTCCCAGGCGCGTGCGCAGGAGCTGGCGCGCGCGATGCAGTTGGGCCTTGGAACTGCCGACCGCCATGCCGAGCTCGGTGGCGATCTCGTCGTGCGTCCAGCCCTCGATGTCGTAGAGCACCAGCACCGCGCGGGCGCGCGGCGGCAGGCTGGCCACGGCGCGCTCGAGGTCGAGGCCGAGCGCGGTGCGGTGGCCGGCGCTGTCGGGCGTGGCCTGCCAGGCCAGCGCCTCGTCGTCGGTCTCCAGCGCCTCGGCGCCACGGCGCGCGCGAAGGTCCATCAGCGCCGTGTTCACCGCCAGCCGGTGCAGCCAGGTGCCGAAGGCGCTTTCGAAGCGGAAGCCCGGCAGCGCCTGCCAGGCGCGCACGAAGGCATCCTGCAGCAGTTCCTCGGCGCGGGCTTCCTGCCCGCACAGCCGGCGCAGCACCGCGAACAGCCGCGCCGAATGGCGGCGGTAGAGCTGCTCGAAGGCGCGCACGTCGCCCTCGCCGGCGGCGCGGACCAGGGCATGGTCCTCGTCGCGCGTGGCGCTCGCCCCGGGGCTGGTGGTGGCTGGATTCACGGCGAGGCTGAGCATACCCACTCGGATGCCGCCCGGCGCCGGAAGGTTTACAGCTGCCTGAAAGGCGACGGGCCGGCGCAGGGCCGGCCCGTCGGGGTCTTGCGATGGCGCGGGATCAGGCCAGTTGGGCGGCGATCTTCGCGCGCTCGGCCTTCAGGGCGGCCGGGGTGCGCTCGCCGAAGCCGTCGAGGTACTCGCCGATGTGCGCCATCTCTTCCTTCCAGCCGGCGCGGTCGATGCTCAGCAGCTCCTGCAGCACGGCCGGATCCAGGCCCAGGCCCTCGGTGTTGAGGTCGCCCGGCTCGGGCAGGTTGCCCACCGGCGTCTCGACGGCGCCGGCCTGGCCGGTGACGCGCTTGAGCATCCACTCGAGCACGCGCATGTTGTCGCCGAAGCCCGGCCACATGAACTTGCCCTTGGCGTCCTTGCGGAACCAGTTGACCTGGAAGATCTTCGGCAGCTTCGCGCCGGGCTTGTCGAACGACAGCCAGTGCGCGAAGTAGTCGCCGAAGTTGTAGCCGGCGAAGGGCTTCATGGCCATCGAGTCGCGGCGCACCACGCCCACCGCGCCGGTGGCGGCGGCGGTGGTCTCGGAGGCCATCGCGGCGCCGACCAGCACGCCGTGTGTCCAGTCGCGGGCCTCGAACACCAGCGGCACCAGCGAGGCGCGGCGGCCGCCGAAGACGATGGCGCTGATCGGCACGCCCTGGGCGTCCTCGGCCTTGTCGGTGTAGCTCGGGCACTGCTTCGCGCTGACGGTGAAGCGCGCGTTCGGGTGCGCGGCCGGGCCCACGGCCTTGTCGTAGGGACGCCCCTGCCAGTCCTGCGCCGGCGTACCCGAGGTCATGCCCTCCCACCACGGCTGGCCGTCGGCGGTGACGCCGACGTTGGTGAAGATGGCATCGCGATTGAGCATGGCCATCGCGTTGGGGTTGGTCTTCTCGCTGGTGCCCGGGGCGACGCCGAAATAGCCGGCCTCGGGGTTGATGGCGTACAGGCGGCCGTCGGCGCCCGGGTGCATCCAGCAGATGTCGTCGCCCACGGTCCAGACCTTCCAGCCGTCGCGGCGGTAGCCTTCCGGCGGGATTAGCATGGCCAGGTTGGTCTTGCCGCAGGCCGACGGGAACGCGGCGGCGACGTAGTGCGTCTCGCCCTGCGGGTTCTCGATGCCGACGATGAGCATGTGCTCGGCCAGCCAGCCTTCGGTGCGGGCCTGGTAGCTGGCGATGCGCAGCGCGTGGCACTTCTTGCCCAGCAGCGCGTTGCCGCCGTAACCCGAGCCGTAGCTCTGGATCATCAGCTCTTCCGGGAAGTGCATGATGAAGCGGCGGTCCGGATCGAGTTCGCCGATCGAATGCAGGCCGCGCACGAAGCTGCCGTCGCGCTCGATGCGCGCCAGCGCCGGCGCGCCCATGCGGGTCATGATGCGCATGTTGGCCACGACGTAGGGCGAGTCGGTGATCTCGACGCCGCAGCGCGAGAGCGGCGAGTCGATCGGGCCCATGCAGTAGGGGATGACGTACATCGTGCGGCCGCGCATGCAGCCCTTGTACAGCGCGTCCATTTCGCCGTGCGCCTCGTCCGGCGCCATCCAGTTGTTGTTCGGGCCGGCGTCGGCGGGCTGGCTGGTGCAGACGAAGGTGAGGTGTTCGACGCGCGCCACGTCGGTGGGGCTGGATCGGTGCAGGTAGCAGTCCGGGTGGGTCTGCCCGTTGAGCTTGAGCAGGTCGCCGTTGGCAAGCATCAGCTCGACCAGGCGGGCGTTCTCGGCATCGGAACCGTCGCACCAGTGGATGGCGTCGGGCTGGGTGAGCTGGGCGACCGAGGCGACCCAATCGTTGAGGCTGGCAAGCTTGCTGGACATTGCGGCACGGGCTCCTGGCGGGGCCATTGAAGGGAAATCGGGGGGCGGCTTACGGGATCAGCGTGGCCATCACGTGGCCGACGTAGGCCTCGAACTCATCGTGGTGGAGGCGCGGCTGGCCCAGCTGCAGGCTCAGCTGCAGGAAGCCCACGTAGGCGGCATAAGTGAGGCGGGCGCGGTGCTGCGCCTCGAGGCGCGCCATGCCGGCCTGGCGGAAGCTGGCCGTGAGGTAATCCATGCGTCGCTCGGACACGCGCTTGAGCACCGGCTGCACCACCGGGTGGTCGAGCGCCTTGAGCAGTTCGCTGTAGATGACGTGCGGCTTGAGTTCGTGCGCCACCAGCTGGAACAGCGCCTTCAGGCGTGCGCGCGGCTCCGGGATGGCCTCGAGCTGGCCGAACACGGTTTCCTGCTCCATGGTTTCCCAGCGCTCGAGCGCCGCCACCAGCAGGGCCTCGCGCGACGGGAAGTGCCAGTAGAAGCTGCCCTTGGTGACGCCGAGGCGCCGCGCCAGCGGTTCGACGGCGACGGCCGCCAGCCCCTGTTCGGCGATGACGTCGAGCGCGGCGAGGGCCCAGTCTTCGGCGCTCAGGCGCTGGGGGCGTTCGATCTTGGCGGCGGGGGTTACCATACGGTTGCCAAGTTTAAAGGATGGGGCCGATGATGCACCATACGGGCTGGTATTGACAGCGCCCGGAAAGCCAACCCATACTCGGCCGTATGGTAAATCCCGCCCCTGCCCTCGCCCTGCCCGGCCTGGCCTTCCGCGCCTTCGAAGCGGCCGATGGTCTGCGCCTTGCGGCCAGCACCACGCCGGGCCACGGCCCGGGGCTGGTGCTCGCGCATGGTTTCGGCCAGACGCGCCAGGCCTGGGCCGCCACGCAGCAGCGGCTCGCCGCCGCCGGTCGCGCCAGCCTGGCCTGGGATGCGCGCGGCCACGGCGAGTCCGGCCGCAACGCCAGTGACCACGCCTACCACGGCGAACAGTTCGTCGATGACGTCGCGCGCGCCGCCGCCGCGCTCGGCGGCCAGCCCGTGCTGGTGGGCGCCTCGATGGGTGGCCTGACCGGCCTGATGGCGCAGTCTCGCCACCGCGCGTTCTCGGCGCTGGTGCTGGTGGACATCACGCCGCGCTGGGAGGCCTCCGGCGTCGAGCGCATCCTGGGCTTCATGACCGCGCACCCGGACGGCTTCGATTCCTACGAACACGCCGCCGACGAGATCGCCGCCTACCTGCCGCACCGGCGCAGCCGAAAGACGCCCTCGCAGCTGGCCCACCTGCTGGTGCGCCGCGACGACGGCCGCCTGGGCTGGCACTGGGATCCGCGCCTGCTGGCCGAGTTCATCCCTTCCACCGACGGCCTGCAGGACGCGATCGAGGACGCCACGCGCGCCATCGACGTGCCGGTGCTGCTGGTCAGCGGCGGCCGCAGCGACCTGGTCTCGGCCCGCACCGTCGAACACTTCCTCGAGCTGGCCCCGCACGCGCGGCACGTGCAGCTGCCCGAGGCCACCCACATGGTCGCCGGTGACGACAACGACGCGTTCACCGACGCCCTGATTGAGTTCCTGTCCGACCTGGCCGAACCCCACGCGGCCACCCACGGAGATTCCCGATGAGCATCCTCGCGCCCTTCCTCGTCCTGCTGCTGACCGTGCTGTTGTCGGCCTACCACCGCTGGCGCCTGGCGGTCTTCGCCGCCGTCGCCGCCACCGGCCTGGTGGCCTGCGGCCTGGCCGGCGCCAACTTCACCGCGACCGTCGTCGCCGCGGTGCTGCTGGCGCTTGGCACCCTGCCGCTGCTCATCACGCCGCTGCGCCAGGCGCTGATCACGGCGCCGCTGCTGAAGTTCTACACCAAGATCCTGCCGCCGCTCTCGGACACCGAGAAGACCGCGCTCGAGGCGGGCACCGTCGGCTTCGAGGGCGAGCTGTTCTCGGGCATGCCCAAGTGGGAACAGCTGCTGGCCCAGCCCAAGCCGGAACTGACGGCGGAGGAACAGGCCTTCCTCGACGGCCCGGTCGAGCAGGTGTGCCGGATGACCAACGACTGGGAAATCACCCACGTCCACGCCGACCTGACGCCGGAAATCTGGGACTACCTCAAGAAGAACAAGTTCTTCGGCATGATCATCCCCAAGCAGTACGGCGGCCTGGGCTTCAGCGCGCTGGCGCACCACAAGGTGATCGAGAAGCTGGCCTCCGTGTCGGCCACGCTCAGCTCCACCGTCGGCGTGCCCAACTCGCTGGGCCCGGCCGAGCTGCTGCTGCACTACGGCACGCCCGAGCAGAAGGAGTACTACCTGCCCCGCCTGGCCGACGGCCGCGAAGTGCCCTGCTTCGCGCTCACCGGCCCCTTCGCCGGCTCCGACGCGACCTCCCTGCCCGACTACGGCATCGTCTGCGAAGGCGAGTGGAACGGCGCCAAGGTGCTGGGCGTCAAGCTCACCTTCGACAAGCGCTACATCACGCTGGCGCCGGTGGCCTCGGTGATCGGCCTGGCCTTCCGCCTGCATGACCCGGACAAGCTGCTGGGCGAGGAATCCGACCGCGGCATCACGCTGGCGCTGATCCCGCGCGACACCCCGGGCCTGGAAGTCGGCCGCCGCCATTTCCCGCTCAACTGCGCCTTCCAGAACGGGCCGGTGCGCGGCGAGCAAGTGTTCCTGCCGCTGAGCCAGCTCATCGGCGGCGAAGACTACATCGGCCACGGCTGGCGCATGCTGGTCGAGTGCCTGAGCGTGGGTCGCGCCATCACCCTGCCCTCCACCTCCTCGGGTGCGTCCAAGCTCGCGGCCGTGGTGAGCGGCGCGTACGCGCGCATCCGCAAGCAGTTCGGCCTGTCGATCGGCCGCTTCGAAGGCGTCGAGGAAGCGCTGGCCCGCCTGGCCGGCCACGCCTATGCCTGCTCGGCCCTGTCGCAGTCCACCGCCGCCGCGGTCGACCGCGGCGAGAAACCGGCCGTGCCCTCGGCCATCGCCAAGTACCACGCCACCGAACTGGCGCGCGAAGTGGCCAAGGACGCCATGGACATCCACGGCGGCAAGGGCGTCATCCTCGGACCGATGAACTACCTGGGCCGCGGCTGGCAGGCGGCGCCGATCTCGATCACGGTCGAGGGCGCCAACATCATGACCCGCTCGCTGATGATCTTCGGCCAGGGCGCCATCCGCTGCCATCCCTGGGTGCTCAAGGAAATGCAGGCCGCCCAGCTGCCGGACAAGGCGCAGGCGCTGCGCGAGTTCGACACCAACCTGTTCGGCCACATCGGCTTCGCCATCTCCAACGCCGTGCGCAGCTGGGTGCTGGGCCTGGTCGGCGCGCGCATCGGCAAGGCGCCGGGCGATGCCTACACCAAGCGCTATTACCGCAAGCTCAACCGCTACTCGGCCAACCTGGCGCTGGTGGCCGACACCTCGATGCTGATGCTCGGCGGCAAGCTCAAGTTCAAGGAAAAGCTCTCGGGTCGCCTGGGCGACGTGCTCAGCCAGCTCTACATCGCCAGCGCCATGCTCAAGCGCTACGAGGACGAGGGTCGTCCGGCGGCCGAACAGCCGCTGCTGGCCTGGGCTTTCCACGACTCGGCGCACAAGATCGAGCTGGCGCTGTCGGGCGCCCTGCGCAACTTCCCGATCCGTCCGGTGGGCTGGCTGCTGTGGATGCTGGTGTTCCCCTGGGGCCGCCGCGCGCAGGCGCCGAGCGACCGCCTGGGTCGCCGCGCCGCCGCGCTGCTGATGTCGCCCTCGGACGCGCGCGACCGCCTGGCCAAGGGCGTGTTCCTGACGCCCTGCGCCAACAACCCGGCCGGCCGCGTCGACAGCTACCTGCCGAAGGTGATCCTGGCCGAGCCGGTGGAGCGCAAGTTCCTCAAGGCGCTCAAGAACAGCGACATCGAGGCGCTCGACTTCGCCTCGCAGCTGGCCGAGGGCGTGGCCGAGGGCTGGATCACGGCCGAGGAGAAGGCCCAGCTCGAGGAGCTGCGCGCCATGACCTGGGACGCGATCACGGTCGACGACTTCGATCCGTTCGAGCTTCAGGCCGCCTCGCTGCACATGGCCAAGCCCGGCGCCACCCACGCTTCGCGCGCGGCCTGAGCCATGTCCGACACGCCCCTGCTCCGCCTCTACCGCAAGTTCACCCGCTGGCCGGCCGGCCACTGGCTGTTCAGCCGCGCGGTGTGCCTGAAGGCGCCCTACTTCGGCAGCGTGTCGCCGCGCTTCACGCTGCTCGAGAACGGCCGCTGCGAAGCGACCATCCCGCACAAGCGGCGTATGCAGAACCACATCGGCACGGTGCACGCCATCGCGCTGTGCAACCTGGCCGAGCTGGTGGCGGGCGTGATGACCGACGCCTCGCTGCCCAAGGGCATGCGCTGGATCCCCAAGGGCATGACGGTGCAATACCTCAAGCGCGCCGTCGGCACCCAGCGCGGCATCGCGACGCCGCTGGTGCCCCTGGTCGTGGCCGACGCCGGCTACGACTTCCCGGTCAACGTCGACGTGCTCGACCCGGCCGGCGAAAAGGTCTTCAACGCCGTCATCACCATGTGGGTCAGCCCCAAGCGCTGAGCCACGCTCAGAGGTAGTGGACGGCGATGGCGGCCAGGATGGCCGGCAGGGCCTGGACGTAGAGGATGCTGCGCTTGACGGTGGCGGCGCCGAACAGGCCGGCGACGACCACGCAGCCCAGGAAGAACAGGCAGATGCCGCGCGAGCCCAGCCACAGGCCCCAGAGCAGGCCGGCGGCCAGGAAACCGTTGTAAAGGCCCTGGTTCATCGCCAGCTTCGCCGAACGCGCCGCGAAGTCGGCGTCCAGCCCGAACACCTTGCGGCCCAGCGGGCGCGTCCAGAAGACCATCTCCAGCAGCATGAAACCCAGGTGCAGCAGCGCCACCAGGGCGGTCAGGACGAGGGCGAGCAGGTGCATGGTCGGTCTCCGTCAGTCGGAAAGCTGCGCGGCGTGGTGCCGCAGGTGGTCTTCGATGAAGCTGGCGATGAAGTAGTAGCCGTGGTCGTAGCCCGCGTGGCGGCGCAGCGTCAGCGCCTGCCCCGCTTCCGCGCAGGCCGCCTCGAAGCGGTCGGGCTGCAGCTGCGGCTCGAGGAATTTGTCGTCCAGCCCCTGGTCGACCAGGATCGGGCGGCCGAACGGGCGCCGGCGCACCAGCTCGCAGGCATCGTGCTCGGCCCAGGCGCGATGGTGTTCGCCCAGGTAACGCGAGAAGGCCTTGCGGCCCCAGGGCACCAGGCCCGGCGCCACGATCGGCGCGAAGGCCGACACGCTGCGGAACACCGTCGGGTGCTTGAGCGCCAGCGTGAGCGCGCCGTGCCCGCCCATCGAATGGCCGGTGATGCCGGTGCGGCCCGGGTCGGCCGGGAAGTGCTCGCGCACCAGCGTGGGCAGCTCGTGCACGACGTGGCTCTCCATGCGGAAGCGCGACGACCACGGCGCCTGGGTGGCGTCGAGGTAGAAGCTCGCGCCCTCGCCGAATTCCCAGTCGCCGGTGGCGCCTTCGAAACCGGTGTCGCGCGGGCTGGTGTCGGGCATCACCAGCACCAGGCCCAGCTCGGCGGCCACCCGCTGGGCACCCGCCTTCATCGTGGCCGTTTCTTCGGTGCAGGTCAGGCCGGCCAGGAAGAAAAGCACCGGCACCCGGCCTTCGCGCGCCTGCGGCGGCTGGTAGACCGCGAAACGCATCGGCCCGCCGCAGGCCGCCGAGTGCGTGCGGTAAAAACCCTGCACGCCGCCGAAGCAGCCGTGCTCGGAGATCACTTCCAGGGTCATGTCAGTACACCACCACGCTGCGGATCGACTCGCCGCGGTGCATCAGGTCGAAGGCGTCGTTGATCTTCTCCAGCGGCATCGTGTGGGTGATCAGCGAATCGATGTCGATCTTGCCGTCCATGTACCAGTCGACGATCTTCGGCACATCGCTGCGTCCGCGGGCGCCACCGAAGGCGCTGCCGCGCCAGTTGCGGCCGGTGACGAGCTGGAAGGGCCGCGTGCTGATCTCGGCGCCGGCCGGGGCCACGCCGATGATGATGCTGGTGCCCCAGCCCTTGTGCGCGCACTCGAGCGCCTGGCGCATCACCTTGACGTTGCCGATGCACTCGAACGTATAGTCCGCGCCGCCCTTGGTCAGCGACACCAGGTAGGGCACCAGGTCGCCCCCGACCTCGGCCGGGTTGACGAAGTGGGTCATGCCGAACTTGCGGGCCATGGCCTCGCGGGCCGGGTTGAGGTCGACGCCCACGATCATGTCGGCGCCGGCCAGGCGCAGGCCCTGGATCACGTTCAGGCCGATGCCGCCCAGGCCGAACACCACCGCCTTGCTGCCCACCTCCACCTTGGCGGTGTAGATCACCGCGCCGATGCCGGTGGTCACGCCGCAGCCGATGTAGCAGACCTTGTCGAAGGGCGCGTCCTCGCGGATCTTCGCCAGCGCGATCTCGGGCACCACGGTGTACTGCGCGAAGGTGGACGTGCCCATGTAATGCAGCACCGGCTTGCCATCGAGGCTGAAGCGGCTGGAGCCGTCGGGCATCAGGCCCTGGCCCTGGGTGGAGCGGATGGCCTGGCAGAGGTTGGTCTTGGGATTGAGGCAGTACTCGCACTGCCGGCACTCGGGCGTGTAGAGCGGGATGACGTGGTCGCCCTTCTTCAGCGTCGTCACGCCCGGGCCCACGTCCACCACCACGCCGGCGCCCTCGTGGCCCAGGATGGCCGGGAACAGGCCCTCCGGGTCGGCGCCCGAGAGCGTGAACTCATCGGTGTGGCATACGCCGGTGGCCTTGATCTCGACCAGCACCTCGCCAAAGCGCGGGCCCTCGAGGTCGACGGTCTCGATCGTCAGCGGCTTGCCGGCTTGGTGGGCGACGGCGGCGCGGGTCTTCATGGCGTGGCTCCCTGTGGAATGCCCACAGGGTAGCGCCAGCGGCGCGGGAAATTGTTGCCGCGGCGCGAAATCCCGCGGGCGGCGCGCCTCAGCGCGGCTCGGGCGGCAGCTTGGCCTGCTCGCGGATCAGGCGCCAGGCGCCGAGCGTCATGATGCCGGCCACCAGCATGCCGGTGCCGAACACCACCGCCGAACCGAAGGCCGCCAGGAACTTGTGCGCCCAGACGAAGAACAGGTCGCCGCCGCGGTACACGGCGGTGTCGATCACGGCCTTGCCCTTGTAGCGAACTTCGCGGTCGACGCGAGTGTAGATCGTCTCGCGACCAGGCTTGGCCAACGAGAACTCGCCGGCGCGCGTAGCCACTTGCACCACCGCCACCAGCAGCGGCAGCGGCGAGGCGGTAAGCGCGGCGAAGCCGAGCAGGATCGCCACCGCCGGGATCAGCAGCACCGGTGCCACGCCAAAGCGCACCAGCAGCGTGCGGGTCAGGAAGACCTGCACCAGGATCGTCACCAGGTTGATGGCCAGGTCGATGTTGGCGTAGTAGGCCGTGCGCGCCTCCACGTCGGGGAAGAACTGGCGGGCGATGGCCGCCTGCTCGTTGTAGAGCAGCGTGCCCACGCCCACGCCGAAGAACATGATCACCGCCATCGCCTGCAGCAGGGGCTGTTCGCGCAGCAGGCGCAGGCCGGCCAGCACGCTGCCGCCCATGGCCTGCTCGGCACCGGCCTTGCCGCGCTCGGCCTCGCGCAGCCGCGCCCAGCGGCCCAGGCGCAGGATGCAGCCCACCGCCAGCGCCATCAGCGCCGCCGAGACCAGCAGCAGGTTGGCCACGCCGATCTCGTTGACCAGCAGACGGGTGATGATCGGGCCGGTGAAGCCGCCGATGGTGCCGCCGGCGGCGATGAAGCCGTAGAGCCGGCGCGCCTCGATGTCGGTGTAGATGTCGGCCATGAAGCTCCAGAACACCGACACCGCGAACAGGTTGAACACCGCCACCCAGATGAAGAACACCGCGCCGCGGCCCGGCACCTCGCGACCGAACAGCACGTAGAAACCGAGCAGGCAGGCGATGAACAGCACGTACAGCACCGGCAGGAACACCCGCCGCGGGTATCGGCTGACCAGGGCGCCGTAGGCCGGCTGCAGCAGCAGCATCATGATGAAGGTGCCGGTGAACAGCACCTGCAGGGTCAGTTCGCCCAGCACCAGGCCGCGTGCGGCCGCCCACTCCACCAGCCCCGGCGGGAACACCGCCTGCACGTCGTCCGAGGCGCCCATGGCGTCGCGCACCGGCCGCAGCACGTAGTAGCCCGTGAGCAGGAAGAAGAAATACAGGAACGACCACAGCAGCGGCGGGAACTCCCGCAGCGCGCCGCGCAGGTGGTCGAAGCGGCCGGCGGTGGTCGGGGCCTGGGTCATCGGGGATCCGCGGAAGGTGCGCGCACGATAGCCAACCCGGCCCCCGGCCGCCAGCCAGCCGGGCGGACAGTGACGCTGTCCACGGTTCGCGGAACCGGACGCCCGCGCCGAGTGTTTGCTCTAGAAACGGGGCCTAGCCTCGGGCGGTCATAGAGAAAGAAGCACATCGAGTGTACGACTACATCATCGTGGGTGCGGGCTCCGCGGGCTGCGTGCTGGCCAACCGGCTCAGCGAGGACCCGGACTGTCGCGTCCTGCTGCTCGAGGCCGGCCCCAGCGACTGGCATCCCTTCATCCACATGCCCGCGGGCCTGGCCAAGCTGGTCGGCCGCAAGGGCGTGAACTGGGACTACAGCACCGCGCCCGAGCCGGCACTGGCCGGCCGCCAGCTGTGGTGGCCGCGCGGCAAGGTGCTGGGCGGTTCGAGCTCGATCAACGCCATGTGCTACATCCGCGGCCACGCCGGCGATTACGACGAGTGGGCGGCGATGGGCGCGGAAGGCTGGCAGTGGTCGAACGTGCTGGACTATTTCAAGCGCAGCGAAGGCAACGAGCGCGGCGCCAGCGAACTGCACGGCGGCGACGGCCCGCTGGGCGTGTCCGATCCGCGCCACCGCAATCCGCTTTCCGAGGCCTTCCTCGAAGCCGCCGGCCAGGCCGGCCACGCCCGCACCGACGACTTCAACGGCGCGCGCCAGGACGGCTTCGGCTGGTACCAGACCACCACCCGCGATGGCGCGCGCTGCTCCAGCGCCACCGCCTACCTCGCGCCGGTGCGCCGGCGAGCCAACCTCCGGGTCGTCACCGGCGCGCGCGCCAACCGCGTCACCTTCGACCAGGGCCGCGCCACCGGCGTGGCCTGGAGCGTCGGCGGCAAGGCCTTCTGCGAGGGCGCGGCCCGCGAGGTCATCCTCTGCGGCGGCGCCATCAACTCGCCGCAGCTGCTGATGCTCTCGGGCATCGGCCCGGCCGCCGACCTGCGCCGCCACGGCATCGGCGTCATCGCCGACCTGCCCGGCGTGGGCGCCAACCTGCACGACCACCTCGACATCTGCACCCTGCAGCGCTGCACGCAGGGCCTGAGCTACGACACCGCCAGCGATGCGGCCGTGGCCTTCCAGTACTACCTGATGGGACGCCGCGGCCCGGGCGCGAGCAACATCGCCGAGACCGGTGGCTTCCTGCGCAGCCACCTGGCCGAGGACGAGCGGCCCGACATGCAGTTCCACTTCGTGCCGGCCCAGCTCGACGACCACGGCCGCAACCGCCTGCCGGGCAGCGGCTACACCCTGCACGCCTGCGGCCTGCGTCCGCGCAGCCGCGGCCGGCTCACGCTCGCCAGCGCCAACGCCGGCGACAAGCCGGTGATCGAAGCGGGCTACCTCAGCGACGCCGAGGGCTACGACCTGAAGGTGCTGGTGGAGGCCGTGCGCCTGAGCCGCGAGATCCTGGCCCAGCCGGCCTTCGCGCCATTCCGCGGCGAGGAGCTCTTCCCGGGCGCCAACGTGCGCGACGAGGCGGGCATCGTCGAATTCATCCGGCAAAAGGCCGAATCGATCTACCACCCGGTCGGCACCTGCCGCATGGGCCGCGCCGCCGACCCCGACACCGTCGTGGACCCGCAGCTGCGGGTGAAGGGCGTGGCCGGCCTGCGCGTGGTCGATGCCTCGGTGATGCCGCGCCTGGTCGGCGGCAACACCAATGCGCCGACCATGATGATCGCCGAGCGCGCCGCCGACCTGATCCGCGGCCTCGCGGCCTGAAGCGGCCCGCCACGGCGGGCGCTCAGCGCTCGAGCAGCGGCGGCAGCGGGCAGTGCAGGCAGGCGCAGGCCACGCGCAGGAGCTCGGCCTCGGCCACCGACAGCCGGCCGTCGTGGCTGACCGCCGCCACCAGGCCTTCGACCAGCAACTCCTTGCCCACCGGCTCGAGTTCGTCGAGCACCGGCCAGGCTTCGTCCAGCGCCGCCAGCACGTCCGTCGGCGGACGGTAGGGTGCGTCCATGCGCGGGTAAACGCGGGCCATGCCGGCCAGGTAGGCGCGCATCGCCGCGGCCGGGTCGGAATGGCCGGCCTGCGCCAGCACCGCCAGCAGGTTCACCGCCTGCGGCGCGCAGCGCGAGAGGTGGCGATGGCCGGGCACCCAGGCCCCGGCCGGGTCGAGCGCGTCGCGCACCTGCACGCGCAGCAGGCGGCCCAGGCAGTACTCGAACAGGCTGATGCGGCCGTCGGCGTGGCTGAGCGCGAAGCAGCTGTCCATGAAGCGCTCGAGCTCGGGCCGGGGCCGCTTGCGCAACGCCGGCATGGCCATGGCGGCCAACGGCAGGTGCAGCATGCGCGGCAGGTCGGCCAGGCGCTCGGCGTAGTCCAGGGCCTGGCGCGCCACGCGCTCGTCGTGGCGCGCGGACAGCTCGAACTGCTGGCGCTCGCGCACGGGACCGGGGGCGGCCATCAGCAGGCCCAGCAGCAGCGGCACCGCTTCCTCGCGATCATGCGCGGCGGTGCGCAGCGTTTCCGGCACCGCACCCACCAGCGCGCCGGCGCGCACGTAGTCGTCCGACGCCGGGGCGCCGACCTGGGCCACCACCGCCGGCGGCGTCACCGCCAGCTCGGTGGCGTCGCCCGGCAGCGGCGGCGGCGAAGGCGCGAGGCCCAGGGCCATGTCTTCGTCCAGGCCCGAGGGCGGATGCATCTGGTAACGCGCCTGCAGGTCGGCCAGCATCGCCGGCCGGAACGAGGGCTCGAGCGCCTGGATGCGATCGACGATCGGCGGGTGGGTGGCGAACATCGAGGAGAAACCCACGCCGTCGCCAAACAGCATGTGCGCCACTTCTTCGGTGTCGGGATTGCCCAGGCGCGAGCCCTCGGGCACGCCGGCGATCTTCTTGAGCGCGCCAGACAGCCCCTTGGTCTGGCGGGTGAACTGCACCGCCGAGGCGTCGGCCAGGTACTCGCGCTGGCGGCTCACGCCAGCCTTGATCAGGCGCCCGAAGAACAGGCCCACGTAACCGATGATCATCAGCGCCAGCGCGGCCACCAGCACCGGCGCGCCGTTCTTGCCGCGGGCGCCGCGCCCGTGCACCAGGATCTTCCGGCCGACCACGGCCAGCACCAGGATGCCGAACAGCACGCCCATCAGCCGGATGTTCAGGCGCATGTCGCCGTTGAGCACGTGGCTGAACTCGTGGGCGATCACGCCCTGCAGCTCGTCGCGGTTGAGCCGGTCGAGCGCGCCGCGGGTGACCGCGACGGCGGCGTCGGAGGGCGCATAGCCGGCCGCGAAGGCGTTGATGCCGGCCTCGTGCTCGAGCACGAACAGCTGCGGCACCGGCACGCCCGAGGCGATGGCGATCTCCTCGACCACGTTGCGCAGGCGCCGGTAGTGGAAGTCGTGCGTGTCCTCGGGCACCGGCGTGCCGCCCAGGCCCAGCGCCACCGCCGCGCCGCCCTGGCGCAGGCTGGCCAGGCGGTAGAGCGAGCCGAAGCCGATGATGCCCAGCGTCAGCGCCGTGGCCATGCCCAGGCCCGCGGCCAGCGAACCCGGCGACGAGACCTTGCCCATGCCGCCGAAGAACAGCAGGAACACCAGGTTGACCGCCAGCACGATGGCGGCCACCGCCAGCACGAACAGGATGACCAGCCGGCGCGACTGCCGCCGCGCCTGGTCCTGCCGGGCGAAGAAGTTCACGCGCCGAAGCTGACCTTGGGCGCCTCGCGCTGGCCGGGCTCGGTGATCTCGAGCAGGGCGGCGTGGGCGAAGTTGAACATGCCCGCGACGATGTTCGAGGGGAACACCTCGCGCTTGTTGTTGTAGGCCATCACCGAGTCGTTGTAGGCCTGGCGGGCGAAGGCGATGCGGTTCTCGGTGGAGGTGAGCTCCTCGCTGAGCTGCATCATGTTCTGGTTGGCCTTCAGGTCCGGATAGGCCTCGGCGACCATCATCAGGCGGCCAAGCGCGCCGGCCAGGCCGGTCTCGGCGGCGCCGAGCTGGGCCATGGCGGCGTCGTCGCCCGGGCGCGCCTTGGCCGCGGCCAGGCCGCTGACGGCGGCGGCGCGGGCCTGGATGACGGCCTCGAGGGTCTCGCGCTCGTGCTTGAGGTAGCCCTTGGCGATCTCGACCAGGTTCGGGATCAGGTCGTAGCGCCGCGTGAGCTGCACGTCGATCTGGGCGAAGGCGTTCTTGAACGCGTTGCGGGCCGTCACCAGCCCGTTGTAGATGCCCACGCCCCAGAAGGCAGCCACGGCGCCCAGCACCAGCAGTCCGATCAGAACCGTCGTCATCTTCGATCTCCCCTGTTGACGGCCGCCGCGCGCACCCCGCGCTAGAATGGCCTCGTCCGTCAAGCATACGTCGCCCATGCCACGCAAGAAAGACAGCACCGCGCCGCGCCTCGTCCGCCTCCTCGCCCCGGCCCTGCTCGCCCTCGCCGGTCTGGCCCACGCGGCCGCCGACCCGCGCCAGGATTTCAGCCAGGAGGCGCGGGAGCTCGAGCGCATCGCCGAGCAGATGGTGGCGCGTGCGCGCATCCCGGGCATGGCGATGGCCATCGTCGAGGACGGCAAGGTGGTGTCGCTGCGTGGCTACGGCGTGGTCGACAGCAAGCTGCGCGATCCGGTGACCCCGGACACGGCCTTCCGCATCGCCTCGCTGTCGAAGGCCTTCGCCGGCACCATCAGCGGCCTGCTGGTGCGCGACGGCGCGATGGGCTGGGACAGCCCCATCGTCAACCAGCTGCCCGCCTTCACCCTGCGCGACGGCGAGGCGGCCCAGCGCATCACGGTGCGCAAGATCCTCAGCCACCAGGTCGGCCTGGCCTACAACACTTACGACCGCGACCTCGAGGCCGACCAGCCCTACCCGCTGCTGGCGCAGAAACTCTCGCAGGCGCCGCTCACCTGCAGCCCGGGCGAGTGCTACGGCTACCAGAACATCGCCTTCAGCCTGGTCGGCGACATGGTGTTCGCCACCACCGGCGACTTCTACGCCCACCAGGTCGAGAAGCGCATCTTCCACCCGCTGGGCATGTACGGCGCCACCTTCGGCCGCGACGAGCTCGAGGCCAGCCCGAGCTGGGCACGCCCGCACGTGCGCAGCGGCGGCACCTGGGTGCCGGTGCGCCCGAAGGAAAACTACTACCGCGTGCCGCCGGCCGCCGGCATCAACGCCTCGGCCCGCGACATGGCGCAGTGGCTGATCGCCCAGATGGGCCACCGCCCCGACGTGCTGCCGCCGGAACTGCTGGCCGAGATCCAGGAGCCGCAGGTCGAAACGCCCGGCGAGATCCGCGGCAGCGGCTGGCGCGGCGAGCGCCTGCGCGCGGCGCACTACGCCCTGGGCTGGCGCGTCTACGACTACGCCGGCCACACCGTGGTCTTCCACGGCGGCGCCGTGCAGGGCTACCGCGCGCTGGCGGGCTTCGTGCCCGAGCGCGGCGTCGGCATCGTGGTGCTCTGGAACAGCGAAAGCACGGCGCCCTGGGGCCTGCTGCCGGTCACCCTCGACCGCGCCCTGGGCCTGCCGCGCAAGGACTGGCTGGCACCGCCGCCGCCGGCGCGCCGCCGCCGCTGAGGCCAAACCCCGGAAACAAGAACGCCGGCATCATGCCGGCGTCGTGCGTGCCTTTGGAAAGTCTCCCTCCCCGCCTGGGCAACACGGGGAGAGAGTCCAGCTTGTCGCTTTGTTGCCGTCTGCGCTTTACAGCGCCGGAGCAACCGGGGCGGCCGGCATGGCAGCCGGCTTCTTGGCGGCCGGCTTGCGCGCGGCCTTCTTCTTGGCAGCCGGCTTCTTGGCAGCCTTCTTGGCGGCCGGCTTCTTGGCAGCCTTCTTGGCCGCCGGCTTCTTGGCAGCCTTCTTGGCAACCTTCTTCTTGGCGGCCTTCTTGGCCGCCGGCTTCTTGGCGACCTTCTTGGCAGCCTTCTTGGCGACCTTCTTCTTGGCAGCCTTCTTGGCAACCTTCTTCTTGGCCGGCTTCTTGGCAGCCTTCTTCACGGCCTTCTTGGCCGGCTTCTTGGCGACCTTCTTGGCGACCTTCTTGGCCGCCTTCTTCACGGTCTTCTTGACGGCCTTGGCGGCCTTCTTCACGGTCTTCTTCGCGGCCTTCTTGGCCGGTTTCTTAGCAGCAGCTTTCTTCGTAGCCATGGTCAACTCCTCGTCAGTTGGCTTTTGGACTGCCCAGTCACAAAGGCACCGCCACGGGATCATTCCCGGGGCGAACCGCCACCACGGTCATGCCGTGGCGGTCGGATTCTTGCCGGCGCGGGGCGGCGCCGGAAACAAAGACGCCCGGACCGAAGACGGACCGGGCGTCGGAAAAGGGGGTGTTGCGGGAGGTCGCGTCGCCTTTCGCGGAGGGATGTTTGCCCTGACCCACCGTTTTGAGTTCCGGGGTGGAGTTCGGTTTGGCGACTCGATTTGTCGGCGCGTTCCTGATCACTCGCTTCCGCGGTTGACAACTGCTGGGCGAAAGCTAATCAGGGGATTTTGCGATGTCAACAACTTCGCCGAAAAAAATTCAAGGCCTGGTCGTCGGGATTTGCTGCCGCTGGTCGGCTGGCGTCGGCCGACGAAGCCACCGACTTGTGCCTGCGAAAAACACCGAGTGAAAAAAACATCGGGAAAAAAGCCTTCCGCGCTTGGCGGAGACGGCGCGGGCAATCATGCCGGCCGACGCGCGGGCCAGCGCGAAGGCATGCCGAAGGTGCCTTCCGGACGCCTTTCGGCGGCCTCGCCGGAAGTGGTCGCCGGCAGGTTTTTTCGCACCGCAAAATGCCAAAGTGCGCGGATTGCGCGCGCCGCGATCCGGCGGCGACGGAAAAAAAACGGCCGCCCTGGGGCGGCCGTCGGGTGCATCGGGCGGCTGTTGGGTCAGCCTTCGTCCTCGAGCAACTGGGCGTAGTCGTCGGGCGAGAGCAGCTCGTTGAGCTGGTCGGGCTCGGACGGCTCGAGCACGAACAGCCAGCCTTCGCCGTAGGCGTCTTCGTTGATCGTCTCGGGCTTGTCCGACAGCGCCGAATTGACCTCGACGATGGTGCCGGCGACCGGGGCGTAGACGTCGGAGGCGGCCTTGACCGACTCGACCACGGCGGCGGCGCCGCCCTGCTCGACGCTGTCGCCGACGTTGGGCAGCTCGACGTAGACCAGGTCGCCGAGCAGGCCCTGGGCGTGGTCGGAAATGCCGACGGTGACGCGGCCGTTGTCTTCGACGCGGGCCCACTCGTGGGACTTGAGGAACTTCAGGTCGCCGGGAATCTCGCTCATCTTGGGCCTCGATCTTTGGGGGGCGGCTGGGGTGCGGCTAGTTTAAACGCGGCCGGGGCGCGCTGGCACCCGGCGCGGAGGATCAGGCGAGCACGCCCGGCTGGGCGGCGCCGTCGCGGACGAACGGGTACTTCACCACCCGCACCGGCAGGCGCTTGCCGCGGATGTCGACCTCGACGTCGCCGAGCTCGCCGGCGGGCACGCGCGCCAGCGCGATGGCCTTGCCCAGGGTCGGCGAGAAGGTGCCCGAGAGGATCTCGCCCTCGCCGGCGGCGGTGTGCACCACCTGGCCGTGGCGCAGCACGCCCTTCTCGTCCATCACCAGGCCGATCATGCGGCGGGCGGTGCCGGCGGCCTTCTGCGCCTCGAGCGCGGCGCGGCCGTTGAAGCCGCGGCCTTCGTCCAGCGCCACCGTCCAGGCCAGGCCGGCCTCCCAGGGCGACACCGACTCGTCCATGTCCTGGCCGTAGAGCGCCATGCCGGCCTCGAGGCGCAGCGTGTCGCGCGCGCCCAGGCCGGCCGGCTTGACGCCGGCGGCGAGCAGGCGGTTCCAGAAATCGACCGCCTGTGCCTCCGGCACCATCACCTCGAAGCCGTCCTCGCCGGTGTAGCCGGTGCGCGCCACGAACAGGCCGTCGGCCTCGCAGGCGACGAACTTGCCGAGCTTGCCGGCGGCCTCGGCGGCAGCGGGCGTGAGCAGGCCGAGCACCTTCCCGCGGGCCTGCGGGCCCTGGACGGCGATGATGGCCAGGTCGCGGCGCTCGGCGATCGACACACCGAAGGGAGCGGCCTGGGCGCTGATCCAGGCCAGGTCCTTGTCGCGGGTGGCGGCGTTGACCACCAGGCGGAAGAAGTCCTCGGCCAGGTAGTAGACGATCAGGTCGTCGATGACGCCGCCGGTCTCGTCGAGCATGCAGGCGTAAAGCGCCTTGCCCGGCACCTTGAGCTTGTCGACCGAGTTGGCCACCAGCTGGCGCAGGAAGGGCCGCGCCCGTTCGCCGCGCAGGTCGAGGATGGTCATGTGCGAGACGTCGAACATGCCGGCGTCGCGGCGCACCGCGTGGTGCTCCTCGATCTGCGAGCCGTAGCTGATCGGCATGTCCCAGCCGCCGAAGTCCACCATCTTCGCGCCGAGCGCGCGGTGGGTTTCGTTGAGGATCGTCTTCTTGCTCATCGCCTGCCCTGCTGGCCCGGAAAGCCGCCATTATCGCAAGAAGAAACGGGGTCAGGTTCACTTCCCGCGGGCGGGAAGTGAACCTGACCCCGTTTCTCATCGTTGCTGGCGGACGAGGTACCAGATGGGGAGGAGGCCGACGAGGCCGAGCCAGAGGGCGGGCCAGGCGGCTTCGGCCCAGAGGCCTTCGCTGGTGTAGGCGTGGATGCGCACGGCCAGGGTGTCCCAGCCGAAGGGCCGCAGCATCAGGGTGGCCGGCAGTTCCTTCACCACCTCGACGAACACCAGCAGGCCGGCCGCCACCACGCCCGGCCGCAGC
This sequence comes from Arenimonas sp. SCN 70-307, assembly GCF_001724815.1. GTDB lineage: Bacteria > Pseudomonadota > Gammaproteobacteria > Xanthomonadales > Xanthomonadaceae > Arenimonas. The sequence goes on from NZ_MEDO01000003.1 coordinate 23,942, forward strand.
AGCGGCAGCGCCACGCGGGTGAAGCGCTGCCAGGGCGAGGCGCCCAGCAGGCGGGCCGAATCGAGCAGCGAAGGACGCAGCGTTTCGAAGGCCGCGTCCACCGCTTCGTGGCCCACCCGGAAGAAGCGCGCGCACAGCGCCATCAGCACCGCCAGCAGCGAAGAGCTCAGCGCCAGCGCGGCCAGCCAGGGCGCGGCGCGCTCGGCCGCCACCAGCAGCCACATCGCGCCGACCGCCAGCACCGTGCCCGGCACCGCATAACCCAGGCCCGCGACGAAGCCCGCCGCGCGCACGCCGCGGTCGCCGCCGCTGCGCCGGCCGAGCAGCGCGAACAGCAGCGCCAGCGCCAGCACCGCCAGCGCCGCCATCACGCCCAGCAGCGCCGTGTTGAGCGCGGCTTCGCCAACCTCCGGCAAACCGCCCCGCGCCTGCCACGACCAGGCCAGCAGGCGCGCCAGCGGCACGCCGAAGCCCAGCAGCACCACCGCCGCCGCCGCCAGCGAGATCGCCCCGCCGCGCCAGCCGCGCAGTCGCCGGCGCGGCGGTGGCACGAGCTGGCGGCTGGCGTGGCGCGCACGCCCGCGGCCAAGCCGCTCGACCAGCAGCACCAGCGCCACCACGCACACCATCCCGAAGGCCAGCTGCGCCGCCGCCGGCAGCGAATACAGCCCGAACCAGGCCTTGTAGATGGCGGTGCTGAGCGTGTCGACGCCGAGGATGCTGACGGCGCCGAAATCGGCCAGCGCCTCGAGCAGCACCAGGCCCAGGCCCGCCACCACCGCCGGCCGCGCCATCGGCAGCGCCGCGCCGAAGAAGGCCGACAGCGGCCCGCGGCCCAGCGAACGCGCGGCGTCCATCGCCGCGCTGCCCTGGCGCAGGAAGGCCGCGCGCACGATCAGGAAGACATAGGGATAAAGCACCAGCGCCAGCACCAGCGAGGCGCCGGGCACGCTGCGCAGCTCCGGGAAGGCCGCGGGCGCGAACCCGAGCGCGCGCCAGGCGGTCTGCAGCGGACCGGCGTAATCCGCCAGCCCGACGTAGGCGAAGGCGACGACGTAACCGGGCAGCGCCAGCGGCAGCACCAGCAGCCAGTCGAACAACCGGCGGCCCGGCCATTCGTAACGCGCGCTGGCCCAGGCGAAGCCCACGCCCGCCACCAGGGCCAGCAGTCCCACGCCGACCAGCAACAAAAGGGTGTTGCGCACCGCCAGCGGCAGCACTTGTTCGAGCAGGTGCGGCCACACCTCGGGCTGCGGCTCGCCGTAGGCGCTGGCCAGCCACAGCGCCGGCAGCACCAATGGCGCCGCCAGGGCCCAGGCCAGCCACCGCGGCAAGCGCACGTTCGTGGCCGCGGCGTGGTTCATCGCATCAGCGCCAGCCGGCACGGTCCATCAGGCGCACGGCTTCGGCCTGGCGCTGGCCGGCGACGGCGACGTTGACCTGGTCGGCCTTGAACGGACCCCAGGCGGCGACGATCGGATCGAGCGGGCTGCCCTCGCGCGCGGGGATCTCGTAATTGATGCTGGCGAAATCCGCCTGCACCGACTCCGAGGCCAGCCACTCGAGGAATTTGATCGCGGCCGCCTGGTTCTTCGAGGCGGCGACGACGCCCGCGCCCGACACGTTCACGTGCGCACCGGCACCGCCCTGGTCGGCCCAGAACACCTGCACCGGGAAGCCCGGCTCGTCGGCCTGCAGGCGGCCAAGGTAATAGGTGTTGATGATGCCCACGTCGCACTGCCCGGCGGCGACCGCCTTGGCCAGCTGCGTGTCGTCGGCGAAGGGCGCGGTGGCCAGGTTGGCCACCCAGCCGCGCACCACGGCCTCGGTGCGTTCGGCGCCCAGGCGCTCGATCATGGTCGCCACCAGCGACTGGTTGTAGACCTTCTTGGACGAGCGCAGGCAGAGCTTGCCCTTCCAGCGCGGGTCGGCCAGGTCCTCGTAGGTCGACAGCTGCGTCGGCCGTACCCGGGCCGTGGAATAGACGAGCGTGCGGGCGCGCTGCGACAGCGCGAACCAGCGGCCCTGCGGGTCGCGCAGGTGGGCGGGGATGGCCGCCTCGAGGGCCGGCGACTTCACCGGCGCCAGCAGGCCGCGCTCGGCCGCCTGCCAGAGGTTGCCGGCATCGACGGCCATGAAGACGTCGGCGCGGGTGTTGGCGCCCTCGGCGGCGATGCGCTCGATCAGCACCGGCGCGCCGTCGGACAGCACGCGCACCTTGGTGCCGGTTTCGCGCTCGTAGCGCTCGAACAGCGGCTTGACCAGGGGCTCGCGGCGCTCGGTGTAGACGACCAGCTCGGCCGCCTGCAGCGCAGGCGCGAACAGGCTGGCAAGCAGCAGGGCGATCAGCGGACGGGACATGGATGGCTCCGGCAAGGGGACTGCCAGATGATAATGGTTCTCACTTCTAATACAAGCGGCCCGCGCCGTGCCGGGCCGCCGCCATTCAGTCGATGGCGCGCACCTGCAGCGCCATGTTGTGCGACGACACCACCCGGACCCGGGCGCCGGCCGGCAGGTCTTCGCCCTCGACGGCCCAGAGCGCGTCGCCGATCTTCACCCGGCCGCGGCCATCGACGATGGCCTGCTCGAGGTGGAGGACCTGCCCCACCAGCTGCTCGCTGCGGCGGTTGAGCAGCGGCTGGTCGCTGGGCTTCTCGCGCTTGCGGAAGAAGGCCATGTAGACGCCGATCCACGCGAACGACAGCAGCACGAAGGCCACCGCCTGCCACACCGGCGCCAGGTCGAAGGCCAGCAGCAGCACGAACACCGTCGCCGCGGCCAGCCCCATCCAGAGCAGGAACACGCCGGGCACCAGTGCCTCGGCGGCGACCAGCGCCAGCGCCAGGCCGGCCCAGACCATCAGTTCGATGCGCATGGCTCAGCCCCCCGCGCGCGGCGGCGCCGGCGCCTTCGCGGCGCCACCGCCCTGCTGCAGGCCGAGGCTCTCCCTGGCCAGCTCGGCGATGCCGCCCAGCGAACCGATGATGCCGCTCGACTCCATCGGCATCATCACGAACTTCTGGTTCGGCGCCTGCGCCAGGGCCTTGAAGGCCTCGATGTATTTCTGCGCCACGAAGTAGTTGATGGCCTGCACGTTGCCCGAGGCGATGGCGTCGGACACCATCCGCGTCGCATTGGCCTCGGCCTCGGCCAGGCGCTCGCGGGCCTCGGCCTCGCGGAACGCGGCCTCCCGCTCGCCTTCCGCCTGCAGGATGGCGGCCTGCTTCTCGCCCTCGGCGCGCAGGATTTCCGAAGCGCGCAGGCCCTCGGCCTCGAGGATGTTGGCGCGCTTCTCGCGCTCGGCCTTCATCTGCCGGGCCATCGCGTCCACCAGGTCGCGCGGCGGCTGGATGTCGCGGATTTCGATTCGGGTGACCTTGATGCCCCAGGGGTTGGTGGCCTGGTCGACCACGCTCAGCAGCTGGGCATTGATGGTCTCGCGCTGGCTCAGCGATTCGTCCAGGTCCATCGAGCCGATCACGGTGCGGATGTTGGTCTGCACGAGGGCAATCGTGGCGATCTCGAGGTTGGACACCTCGTAGGCCGCCTTGGCGGCGTCGAGCACCTGGAAGAACACCACGCCGTCGACCTTCACCACGGCGTTGTCCTTGGTGATGACGTCCTGGCTAGGCACGTCCAGCACCTGCTCCATCATGTTGATCTTGCGCCCCACGGCCTGGACCACCGGCACCAGCAGGTGAAGGCCCGGGTCGAGGGTGTGGGTGTACTTGCCGAAGCGCTCGACCGTCCACTCGAAGCCCTGCGGCACCATGCGCACGGCCTTGACGAGCAGGACGATGCCTGCGGCGAAGATGATTCCGATCAGGATTTCCATGGACTGCCTTCCCCCGGGGTGCGAACCCGGAGTCTAAGGCCAGCCGGGGCCAGGGCGGCGATAATCTTATTGCGAATCATTCTCGCTTGCAGTAATCTTCGCCCCGCCCCGCCGGCCACGCCGGCAAACACCTATAGAAAGAACCATGTCCACCCTGCTCCGCACCGCCATCGCCCTGGCCCTGCTGCCCGCCGCCCCCGCCTTCGCCGCCGCCGAGACCGCCGCCCCCACCGAGGAGGCGCTGGTGCGGCTCGACCGCATCAACGTGTTCGGCAGCCGCGACGAAGTCGAAAAGACCGCCGGCTCGGCCCACTACATCGACAAGGAAGAACTGGCGCGCTTCAACTACAGCGACGTGCACCGCGTCCTGCGCCAGGTGCCCGGCGTGTACCTGGTCGAGGAGGAAGGCTACGGCCTGCGCCCGAACATCGGCATCCGCGGCTCGGGCACCGACCGCAACAACCGCATCACGGTGATGGAAGACGGCGTGCTGATCGCCCCGGCGCCCTACGCCGCCCCGGCCGCCTACTACTTCCCGACCATGGCGCGCATCAGCGGCGTGGAGATCAAGAAGGGCGCGGCGGCCGTGCAGGCCGGCCCGCGCACCACCGGCGGCGCGCTCAACCTGCTCTCCACCCCGATCCCGGGCGAGACCGCCGGCCTGCTCGACCTGTCCATGGGCAGCCACGGCGGCGTGCTGGCGCGCGGCTGGGCCGGCACCCAGGGTGAGAACTTCGGCGCCCTGTTCGAAGGCGTGCGCCAGGAGTCGAACGGCTTCAAGCGCATCGACGGCGGCGGCGACACCGGCTTCGAGCTCGACGACGCCATGGCCAAGCTGCGCTGGACCAGCAGCGCCAACGCCCAGCGTTTCCAGCAGTTCGACCTCAAGCTCGGCTACAACACCCAGGACAGCGACGAGACCTACCTGGGCCTGACGGAAGACGACTTCGCCGCCGACCCGTTCCGCCGCTACGCCGCCTCGCGCCTGGACAACATCCAGACCCGCCAGCGCCTGTTCGAGCTGCGCCACCTGGTCGAGCTGACCGACAACATCGACCTGAGCACGGTGGCCTACCGCACCGAGTTCAACCGCAACTGGTACAAGCTCAACGACGTGCAGGGCCTGTCGATTTCCGCGATCCTCGACGACCCGGCCACCTACGCCAGCCAGTACGCCTGGCTCACCGGCGCCACCAGCCCGGCCAATGCCCTGCGCCTGCGCAACAACAACCGCGCCTACTACGCCCAGGGCATCCAGTCGGTGCTGGGCGTGGGCTTCGGCACCGGCGAGGCCACGCACGACCTCGAAATCGGCCTGCGCGTGCACCGCGACCAGGAAGACCGCTACCAGGACGACGACCGCTACCAGATGGTCGCCGGCCAGCTGGTGCGCACCAGCGACGGCGCGCCGGGCACGCAGGAGAACCGCGTGGGCGACGCCGAGGCCGTGTCGCTGTACGTGCAGGACACTATCGAATGGGGCCGCTGGATCCTCAGCCCGGGCCTGCGCTACGAGCGCATCGACCTGACGCGCACCAACTACTCCACCGCCACCGGCCTGCGCGACGTGGTGCTCTCGCGCAATGAATCGCAGGTCGATGCCTTGATCCCGGGCTTCGGCGCCACCTACCTCGCCACCGAGGACCTGGCCGTGTTCGCCAGCGTGCACCGCGGCTTCAACCCGCCTGGCCCGGGCTCTAACGCCGACCCGGAGGAGAGCGTGAACTTCGAGTTCGGCCTGCGCTACGGCCGCGACGCCCTGGCCGCCGAGCTGGTGGGCTTCGTCAACGACTATTCGAACCTGGTGGGCACCTGCACCGCCTCGACCGGCGGCAACTGCAACATCGGCGACCAGTTCGACGGCGGCGATGCCCGCGTCCAGGGCCTCGAGGCCAGCCTGGCCTACGACTTCGGCGCCGACGGCCCGGTGTCCTACCCGGTCTCGCTCAGCTACACCTGGACCGACGCCAGCTTCCGCAACAGCTTCAACTCCAGCTTCGAGGAATGGGGCAACGTCGCTTCGGGCGACGAGCTGCCCTACCTGCCCGAGCACCTGCTCAACGCCGCCATCGGCATGCAGGGCGAGCGCTGGCGCCTGAACCTGGCCGGCAACTACATCGGCCGCATGCGCACGGAAGCGGGCCAGGGCGCGGTGCCGGCCGGCGAGAAGATCGACTCGGTGGTGCTTTGGGACGTCGTCGCCGGCTACCGGGTCAACGACCACTTCGAGATCTACGGCCGCGTCGAGAACCTGGCCGACGAGACCTACGCCACCTCCCGCCGTCCGGCCGGCCTGCGCCCGGGCCTGCCGCGCACGTCCACCGTCGGCCTGCGCTTCACCTTCTGATCCAACGTCCAGGGATGGGCACCAGGCCGGGGGAAACCCCGGCCTTTTTTTTGTGCGACGCTTTCCGCCCCTGCCGCATCCAAGGGGATGTGAGCCTGCCTTCCGCCTTCGCCATCGATGTCCCGGACGCCCTGCTGCGCCGCGCCCAGCGCGGCGAGGCGAGCGCGTTCGAGCAGCTCTACCGGCGCTTCGAGCGGCCGGTGTTCACGCTGGCCCTGCGCCTGACCGGCCAGCGCGAGGAGGCGCAGGACGTGCTGCAGGACACCATGCTCAAGCTCTTCGACCGCATCGGCGAGTTCCGCGGCGAGTCGCCGTTCTGGGGCTGGCTGCGCCAGATCGCGGTGAACGAGGCGCTCATGCGGCTGCGCAAGCGTGCGCGCCTGGCCGAAGCCGGCGAGGCCGACGAAGAAACCCTCGAGGCCCACGAACTGCTGCTGCCGCCGGCCGCCGCCGACGCGGCCCTGCTGGGCCAGGCCCTTCAACGCCTGCCCGACGCCACCCGCAGCGTGCTCTGGCTCTACCACGCCGAGGGCTACACCCACGAAGAGATCGCCGGCCTGATGGGCAGGACGGCCAGCTTCTCCAAATCGCAGCTCGCCCGCGGCACCCGCCGCCTGCGCGAGCTGCTGCGCATCGAAACGGAGGTGCACTCCCATGCCTGACGACATCCGACCGCACCCGCCCGGCTTGACGGTGGCCGAAGCGCTGTCGCGCCTGCCGCTGGAAACGCCCGAACGCAGCGCCTGGCCGGTGCTGGCGGCGCGCATCCATGCCACCACCGACCGGCCGCGCGGACCGCGTTGGCCGTTCGCGCTCGCGGCCGCCGCCGCGGCCGTGCTCGCGCTGGCGCTGGTGCTTCCGCTGCGCCTGGCCGGGCCGGGTGGTTCCGACGCCGCGCCGCAGGGAGCGGCCGACGCCACCGCGCTGCAGGCCCTGATGCAGGAATCGGCCCAGCTCGAGGGGCTGCTCGCGACGATCTCGGGCGCCGAATCCGGCTCGGCCAATGCGCTGCTTCTGGGCCTGGCTTTCGAGGAACGGCTGCGCGACATCGACGCCGCGCTTGCCGATCCGGCGCTGGCCGACGACGCCGAGGCGCTGCTGTGGCAGCGCCGCGTGGCCCTGCTGCGCGACTACGCCAGCCTGCGCGGCACCGAACAGTGGGTCGCCATGCAGGGCGGCCATTTCGAAGGCGACCTGGTCGCCACTTACTGAACCGAAGACGAGGAACGACGATGAAACTGCGCCTGCTTTCCCTGATGGTCGCGGCCACCCTGGCCACCCCCGCCCTGGCCCAGGCGCCCGCGCCGGCGCCCCGGCCGGCCAGCGCGCCCGCGGCCGACCCCGCGCTGCGCGCCGAGCTCGAACAAGCGCGCACCGAGCTCGCCGAGGCGGCGCGGCGCGTGGCCGAACTCAGCCGCGAGGCCGGCACCGTCGCGCCGCGCGCCGTCTTCGGCAGCCTCGGCGATCCCTCGCCGCGGCCGCGCCTGGGCGTGGTGCTTTCGCCCGCCAAGGAGGGCGACGGCGTGGTCATCTCCGCGGTGACGCCGGGTGGCCCCGCCGCCCAGGCCGGCCTGCGCAGCGGCGACGTGATGGCCAGCCTCGACGGCAAGCGCCTGTCCAGCCGCGGCGACGCGGCCGTGGATGAGGTCCGGCGCTTGCTCGAGTCGCTCGAACTCGGCCAGGACGTGGTCGTGGGCTACCTGCGCGACGGCAAGCCGGGCCAGGCGACCGTCAAGGCCGCGCACATCAACCGCGTGATGATGTTCCGCGGCGACGATTTCCAGTTCGAGTTCGACGGCGACATGGTCCGCGCAGTTGAGGTCGATGGCCCGGTCACGGTTCGTGCGCAGCCGCTGCTGCACCCGGGCATCGAGATGGAGGTGGCGCGCATCGCCGCCGCGCCCTGCCCGCCCGGCGAGGACTGCAAGGTGCCCGTCCTGAGCGAGGCCTTCCGCTGGAACGGCCTGAACCTGGCCTCGGTGGACGCCAAGCTTGGCCGCTATTTCGGCACCGACCGCGGCGTGCTGGTGCTGGGCACCGGCCCGGGCCTGGAGCAGCTCGAGCCGGGCGACGTGATCCAGCGCATCGACGGCAAGGCGGTGGCGACGCCGCGCGAGGCGATGTCGGCGCTGCGCGGCCAGGATGCCGGCGACAAGATCGCCATCGAAGTGTTGCGCGACCGCAAGACGCGCACCGTGCAGGCCACCGCGCCCAAGGCGCCGGACGTGCGCTGGTTCGCCCCGCCGGCGCCGCCGGCGCCGCCCGCCCCGCCTGCGCCCCCGGCACCGCCCGCCCCGCCCAAGCCGCGCGCCGCGGCGACGCCGGCCGTTCCCGCCGCGCCGCCTTCGCCGCCGGCGCCGCCTGTTCCGCCGGGCGAGTCGGTGCGCGTGGTCGTCGCCGACGGCGTCGTCGCCCGCATTGCGCGCGAGGCGCCGCAGGTCGACTGAAACAAGCAGGGCTTGATGCCCGACGCGGGGGCGGGGTCTACTGGCCTTCCCCCGCGTTGCCCCCGGATTGATGCCAGCTCCCCGCCGCGTTGCCCTGATCGCCCTGCTGCTCGCCCTGCTTGTCGGACTCGCGTGGCGCGAGGCCTCTTACGACGAGCGCCCACGCACTGAACCCGAGCGGCCTGCGCCGGCAGGAATGTCGCCGGAAGAACTCACCGGCCTGCCGCTGGAGCCATCGGCGACACCGGGGGCTGTCGTTCCGCGCTTTGACGCCAATGGAGAGCCTGCACCTCCCGCGCCGCTGCCTCACATAAGCGAGCTGGTAGCCCAGGCCAATTCGGGCAACGCCCGCGCCGCTTGCCAGCTTGCCGCCGAGCTGCAGCTGTGCCGGGAGCAAGCCGTGATGGCCCGCAGCCAGACGGCGCCCGCGGGCGGGCGGGCCACGGAACGTTGCGCCGCGTTGCTCGAACGCCACGTCGGCCAGCACTTCAACTGGCTGCGGCAGGCGGCGTTCGCCGGCGAACCCGAAGCCATGCTGCGCTATGCGCTGGGCGAGGGATTCGGGATGCCCGGCGAAAGCCACGCGTACCTGCGCTCGCCCGACTTCGACACCTGGCGGCGGGAAGCCCCGGCGATGCTTCAGACGCTGTTCGAGGCTGGCTACCCGGAAGTGCTGGTGTTCCTCATGGTGTCCCCGGACCCGCTGATGGGCGGCCAGTTGCACAAGCTGCTGCCGCCCGACCCGGTGCGCGAGCGCGCCTACGTCGAGCTGCTCGCGAAATTGGTCGATGACGGGGCGGAGGCGGCAAGCCTGGCCGCCCTGCTCGCTCGCCCCGAGGACCCAGCCGTGCGCGACCAGGCGCGGGCGCTGGCCACCCAGTGGCATGCCGCGCATTTCCCCATCGTGCGGCTGCCCGTGCGCACCGGCGACGATGGACACCGTCTGCCGATGATGCATGCCAGCGGACAGGCCTGCAGCCAGGTCGCCCCGGGAGCCGCACCGTGACCGGACGCCGGATCGTCGTCGGCACGCTGGTGCTGGCCGTGCTCGCCGCGTGGATGGCCTGGACGCTGTTGCCAGGGGCCGGCGACGGCGCTCGGAACGACGAGGCCAGGCAAACCGCCAGGGCGTCGGACGCGCCAGCGCAGGATGCCCGGGAACGGGGCGATCCGCCCGAGCCGCCGCCCGATGCCGTGCTGCCTTCCGAGGCGCTGCCGCTGGCGCAGCGACTGCCGGCCCTCGAAGCGCTGGCGCTCGCCGGCAACCCGGAGGCCGCTTGTCGCCTGGCGGTGGAGCGGATTCGCTGCGCCCGGCTCAAACGTTGGCAACCCGATGGCTTCGACCGGTCACGGGAGGACCGGCTCGAGGCGGAAGGCAAGCTCGACCAGGCCAACGACGTGGCCAACGACAGCCTGTTGCGAATCCAGCAGAAGAGCGACTGCGAAGCGGCGGGGGCAGGGGACGACCCCGACCTGCTGTCACTGTTGGCCCCGGCTGCCGCCGCGGGCCATGGTCCGGCCGCCGTGCTTTATTTCGAAGCCGGCAGCAACCTGCACGACCAGCGTGGCATCTACCAGCACCCGGGCTTCGATGCCTGGCGGCGCAATGCCGCGCGCCAGCTGCAGGCCGCGCTCGATGCCGGCGTCCCCGAGGCGTCGCGCAGCCTGTTGAAGGCTTATGCGATGGACGGGGACTTCGCCTCGGGGCTCATTGGGGACGATCCGGCGCGCACGTGGTTCCACCTGGTGCTTTCAAGCCAACTGTTCGGCACGACCATCCACCCGCGGACCGCTGCGCGCATAAACCTGCCGGAGGCCGAGCGCGTGCGCATCGCCGCGGAGGCCACCACGTTCCGGCGCGATCGGTTTGGCGAGCGGGTATTCGCCGGCCGCGCGCTCGACGCCTGGGGCATCACTCGCCAGCCGGGCTCGACTGCATCTGCAACCTGTGGTCCGCCGATATCGCTATAATGGAGGGGCTTTCCCTGTCTTCGGGGAGTAGCCCGTCCCCTCCCGGGGTTTCCGCGCGTCAACACACTTGGCAAGCGCCATGGTGCGCGGGCAAGGCGAAGGCCTTGCGGGCAAGACCGGAGGCTGGCGTTCCGCACCCAGGCCGGGTGGCGGCACGCCGGCCTTCCCTTGCCCCGCACCCGGCCCCGGAGTTGAGAATTGGACGCACTGCTCGTTTCCACCTTTGCCGTCGCCATCGCCGAGATCGGCGACAAGACCCAGCTACTCGCGCTGGTGCTGGCGGCACGCTACCGCAAGCCCTGGCCGATCATCGCCGGCATCCTGGTGGCCACCCTGTTCAACCACGCGCTGGCCGGATGGATCGGCTCGTTGGTGTCGGGCTGGGTGAGCCCCGAGGTGCTGCGCTGGGGCGTGGTGCTTTCGTTCCTCGCCGTGGCCGCCTGGGCGCTGGTGCCCGACAAGCTCGACGAGGACGAGGCCCGGGCGCCGCGCTTCGGGCCCTTCCTGGCCACGCTGGTGGCCTTCTTCATCGTCGAGATCGGCGACAAGACCCAGGTGGCCACGGTCGTGCTGGCCGCGCAGTACGAGCCGCTGTGGCAGGTCGTGGCCGGCACCACGCTGGGCATGGCCCTGGCGAACGTGCCGGTGGTGCTGCTGGGCGCGGCCTTTGCCGCGAAGCTGCCGCTCAAGGCCGCGCGTTACGCCGCCGCCGCGCTGTTCGCCGGCCTGGGCCTGTGGGTCGCGGTGATGGGCCTGCCCGGATGAGGCCGGCCGCCTGACCGCCACGCGCGCCCGCTTGCTATGCTGGCGCGCACTTCAACAGGCCACGACCCCCCGCGTGAGCACCCTGCGAGAGACCCTCGACGACCTGGCCGGCGCCTTGCGCGAACCGCCGGACGACCTGCTGCTGGAAATCGGCGCCGGCGGCGAACTGCTGGTCGCGCGCCTGCGCGTGCTCGCCTCGGTGCTGCTGCTCCTGCTGCCGCCGCTCAACCGCCTCGGCGGCGGCACCTGGCCCGACACCATCGCCGGCCTGGTCGGCGCGACCGGCGTGCTGCTCTTCAGCCTGGCCTGGCTGCGCCTGGTGCTGGGCAAGCGCCGGCCGGACTGGCTGCCGATGGCCTCCTCGTGTTTCGACGTGACCCTGGTGACGGCCGTGCTGGCCCTGCTGGGCGTGCTCAGCACGCCGGTGGCCACGCTCAACAGCACCGTGGTGTGGGCCTGCTACCTGCTGGCGATCTTCGCCACCGCGCTGCGCCAGGACCTGCGCGTCACCCTCGCCGCCGGCGCGCTGGCGATGCTGCAGTCGGCGCTGCTGTGGCTGGTGGTCACCCAGATGGCCGACGGCCCGCTGGTGAGCGCCGAGTACGGCGCGGTGTCGGCCGCCACCCAGCTCCAGCGCCTCGTGCTGCTGCTGGTGGTGACGCTGGTGACCGCCGTCATCGTCTTCCGCGCCCGCCGCCTGACCCAGTGGTCGAGCACCGACGGCCTGACCGGCCTGCACAACCGCAGCTACCTCAATTCGCAGGTGCCGGCGCGCGTCGAGCAGGCGCGCCGCGAGGGCCGCACCCTGAGCCTGGCCCTGGTCGACCTCGACCATTTCCGCCACATCAATGCCGAGCTCGGCCACCTGGCAGGCGACCGCGCCCTGCGCCACGCCGTGGCCGTGCTGCGCCGCGAGCTGGGCCGCGAGGAGCCGATGATCCGCGTCGGAGGCGAGGAGTTCGTGCTCGTGCTGCCGCTGCCCATCGGGGCGGCCTGGGAGCGCATGGAGGTCCTGCGGCGCCGGCTCGAGGAGGCGCCCTTCGTGCCCGAGGCCGACGTCGAGCCGCGCCGGCTCACGCTCAGCGCCGGCCTGGCCAGCTGCCCGCAGGACGCCAACGACCTGTCGGGCCTGATGAAGCGCGCCGACCTGCGCCTGCGCGAGGCCAAGGCCGCCGGCCGCAACCGCGTGGTGGCCCGGGACGGCGGTTAGCCCCGTCCTTGCCGGGGCCGGGGGGCTGAACTACCCTGCCGCATCCTCCTGCGGCGTCTCCTCCATGGTCTCCAGCATCTTTTTCGGCCTGTTCGGGCTCAGCGTCCTGATCGGCATCGCCTGGCTCTTCTCCAACAACAAGCGGGCCGTGGACTGGCGCCTGGTGCTCACCGGCATCACCCTGCAGATCGGCTTCGCCGCGCTGGTGCTGCTGGTGCCGGGCGGCCGCGAGGTATTCGACCTGCTCGGCCACGGCTTCGTGAAGATCCTCGAATTCGTCTCGGCCGGCTCGACCTTCATCTTCGGCGACCTGATGGACACGTCGAAGTTCGGCTTCATCTTCGCGTTCCAGGTGCTGCCGACCATCATCTTCTTCGCCGCGCTGATGGGCGTGATGTACCACCTGGGCGTGATGCAGTTCATCGTGCGCATCATGGCCCTGGCCATCACCAAGGTGATGAAGGTCTCGGGCGCCGAAACCACCAGCGTCTGCGCCAGCGTCTTCATCGGCCAGACCGAGGCGCCGCTGACGGTGCGGCCCTACATCCCGCGCATGACCGAGTCGGAGCTGATCACGATGATGATCGGCGGCATGGCCCATATCGCCGGCGGCGTGCTCGCCGCCTACGTGGGCATGCTCGGCGGCGGCGACCCGGAGCAGGCGCAGTTCTACGCCAAGCACCTGCTGGCGGCCTCGATCATGGCCGCGCCGGCCACGCTGGTCATCGCCAAGCTGCTCATCCCCGAGACCGGCAACCCGCTCACCCGCGGCACGGTGAAGATGGAGGTCGAGAAGACCACCAGCAACATCATCGACGCGGCCGCCGCCGGCGCCGCCGATGGCCTGCGCCTGGCGCTGAACATCGGCGCGATGCTGCTGGCGTTCATCGCCCTGATCGCGCTGATCAACGCGCCGCTGACCTGGGCCGGCGAAGCCACCGGCCTGGCCGCCTGGCTGGGCAAGCCCACCGACCTGGCCACCATCTTCGGCTACGTGCTCGCGCCCATCGCCTGGGTGATCGGCGTGCCCTGGCAGGACGCCACCACGGTGGGCTCGCTGATCGGCCAGAAGGTCGTCATCAACGAGTTCGTGGCCTACCTGCAGCTGGCCGACATCGTCAACGGCCGCGTCGAGGGCGTGGAGCTGACCGAGAAGGGCAAGCTGATCGCCACCTACGCGCTGTGCGGCTTCGCCAACTTCAGCTCCATCGCCATCCAGATCGGCGGCATCGGCGGCCTGGCCCCGGAGCGCCGCCAGGACCTGGCCAAGTTCGGCCTGCGCGCCGTGCTCGGCGGCACCCTGGCGACCTTCATGACCGCCACCATCGCCGGCGTGCTGATGTCCCTGGGTGCCTGAGATGGGCACCGTCATCGTCGTCGGCTCGTACAACCAGGACCACGCCTGGAGCAGCGACGAGTTGCCGGCGCCGGGCGCGACGCGGTTGGGCACCTACGCCAGCGGACCGGGCGGCAAAGGTTTCAACCAGGCCGTGGCCGCGGCGCGCGCCGGTGCGCGCACCGCCTTCGTGACCGCGCTGGGCGAGGACGCCGCCGCCGCGGATGCGCGCGCGCTGGCGCGCGACGAGGGCATCGAACTGCACGCCGAAGTCCACCCCGCGCTGCCCTCGGGCACCGCGGGCATCTTCATCGACCGCGCAGGCCGCAACATCATCACCGTCGCGCCCGGCGCCAATGCCGCGCTCGGCACGGGTTTCATCGACGCGATGCGGCCGGCCTTCAACGGCGCCGACGTGGTTTTGGCCCAGCTGGAAGTGGCGCCCGCGGCCGTGCAGGCCGCGCTCGCCCGCGGCCGCGAGGCCGGCGCCACCACCGTGCTCAACCCCGCGCCGGCGAACGCGCCGACCACGCCGGCCCTGCTGGCGCTGGCCGACGTGCTGACGCCGAACGAAACCGAGTTCGCGGCCCTGCTGGCACGCCACGCTGGTGGCTCGGTCGACCCCGATGCGCTGCACGCGATGCCGGCCGAGGCGCTGCATGCCCTGTGCCAGTCGCTTCAGGCCACGACCTGGGTGATCACGCTGGGCGGCCACGGCGTTTTTGTTTCGCACGCCCCCGGCCACCATCGCCGCGACGACGGCGCCTGCTATCGCCTCGCCGCCGAACCGGCCAAACCGGTGGACACCACCGGCGCCGGCGATGCCTTCAGCGGCGCGCTGTGCGCCGCGCTCGCGGCCTCGCCACGGGCGCCTTTCCGCGAGGCGGTGGCCTTCGCCAACCGCTACGCCGCCAGGTCCACCGAAAACCACGGCGCCGCCCTGGCCATGCCCCACCGCGGGGACCTGCAGGACTGAGCCCGGCCATGCGGACCGGTCCTTTGCCTGGTCCGGTTATTGTAACTGCGAATCATTCTTATTAGCATACGCACGACTTCCCCACGGACCGTGCCATGCCCCGCCTTTCCCTGCTTGCCGCCGCCCTTGCCGGCGCCCTGTCCCTCCCCGCCCGCGCCGATGACGACCTGGCCGTGCTCGACGAACTCACCGTCTCGGCCAGCACCAGCCGCCTGCCCTGGTCCGAGGCCGCGCTGCCCAACACCATCACCGTGATCGACCGGGCCCAGCTCGAGCAGCAGCTTGCCCTCACCAGCGACCTCTCACAGGTCCTGGCCAACCTGATTCCCGCTTTCTCGCCTTCGCGCCAGAAGATGACCAGCTTCGGCGAGTCGCTGCGCGGCCGGCAACCGCTGTACCTGGTCGACGGCGTGCCGCAGTCCACGCCCCTGCGCGACGGCTCGCGCGACGCCCACACCATCGACCCGGCCATGATCGAGCGCATCGAGGTCATCCACGGCGCCAATGCGCTGCAGGGCCTGGGCGCCTCGGGCGGCATCATCAACATCATCACCAAGCGCGCCCCGCGCGAGGACGGCGAGACCTGGCAGGACGTGTCGCTGGGCGCCAGCGCCGCACTGCCCGCCGAAAGCGACGGCACCGGCACCCGCGTGTCCTGGCTGCTTGGCACGCGCCGCGGCGCCTTCGATTTCGTCGGCGGCCTCTCGCACGCCACCGAGGGCCTGCACTACGACGGCGAGGGCCGCGCGTTGGCGGTGAACGGCGTGCAGGGCGACCTGATGGACTCGCGTGCCACCAACCTCTTCGCCAAGCTCGGCCGGGACCTGTCCGAGGCCCGTCGCCTGCAGCTCACCGCCAGCCACTACGAGCTCGAGGGCCATGGCGACTACGTGTCGGTGCCCGGCGACATCACCACCGGCCGCACGGCCACCTCGGTGCGCGGCGAGCGCCCGCTCGAGCCGCCGCGCAACCGCTCCAGCCACGTGTCGCTGGACTACACCGACCGCGACTTCGCCGGCGGCTATCTGCAGGCCCAGCTCTACTGGTTTGATTTCGCCGCGCGCTACGGCTCCTCGCCCTGGGTGAACTTCTTCGGCGACGCCCCGGGTTCGATCTGGCAGGACCAGTCGCAAAACGTTTCGGAAAAGCACGGCGCCAAGTTCAGCTGGTCGCACCCGGCGCTGGCCGGCCTGCCGCTGCAGGCCACTTTCGGCATGGACCTGGCGCGCGACACCACCGCCCAGGAACTGCTCGAGGTGGGTCTGGACTGGGTACCGAAAACCACCTACGCCTCGGTGTCGCCCTTCGCCCAGCTGCAATGGAACCTCGGCGACCTGAACCTGGTCGGCGGCCTGCGCCACGAGCGCGGCGAGCTCGAGGTGGACGACTACACCACGCTGCCGATCTACGGCTCGCAGCTCGTGCGCGGCGGCCAGCCCGAGACGCGCGAGACCCTGGGCAACGCCGGCATCACCTGGCAGGCCACCGACGCACTGGCTTTCTATGGCTCCTACGCCGAGGGCTACACCGTGGCCGACATCGGCCGCGTGCTGCGCGCCATCAGCGTGCCGGGCCAGGACGTCGACAGCCTCGTCGACCTCTCGCCGGTGGTGGCCGACAACCGCGAGATCGGCCTCGACTACGACGACGGCCGCTGGAGCGCGCACCTGGCCGCGTACTGGTCCAATTCCGACCTCGGCTCGCTGCTGGTCTACGACGCCGCCACCGACACCTACAACGTGAGCCGCCAGAAGACCGAGATCCGCGGCATCGAGGGCAACGTGGCGCTGCGCCTGGGCGAGGCCGACCGAATCGGCCTGGCCTATGCGCGAACCGAGGGCCGCTACGACCGCAACCTCGACGGCCAGGTGGACACCGACCTCGAGGGAATCAACATCAGCCCCGACCGCGCCACCGCGTTCTGGGAGCGCAGCTGGACCGAAGGCGTGGCCACCCGCCTGCAGGCCAGCCGCGCCTTCGACCGCGATTTCGAGCGCTTCGGCGCCCGCGTCGCCGCCTTCGAGGGCTACACCACGCTCGACCTGCAGGCGCGCTTCGCGTTGCCGGTGGGCGCGCTGTCGGTCGGCGTCGAGAACCTGCTGGGCGAGCAGTACATCAGCTATTACTCGCAGACCACGCCCTCGAACGACGACTACGTGGCCGGGCGCGGCCGCGTGCTGAGCCTGGCCTGGTCGCACCGGTTCTGAGCCCGGCGATGGCGGACGGCAACGCCGTGCCCGCGCCGCCCAGCCGCCTGCAGAGGCGGCTGCGCGCGGCCCTGGCCTGGCTGCACCTCTGGCTGGGCCTGACGGCGGGCACGCTGTTCGCGCTGGTGTCGCTGGCCGGCTCGGTGCTGGTGTTCCACACCGAGCTGCTGCTGGCCACGCGGCCTCAACTGGCGGCGCACGCGCCGGTGGCCGATGGCAATGTGATGGGCCGACTGCTGCAGGAACAGGCACCGCGCGGGCTGACCGTGCTCGACCTGCCGCAGGCCGGCCTGCCCGTGTGGCAGGCGCATTTCTCCGACGGTCGCCGCGCCTACTTCGCGCCCGACGACGGACGCCTGCTGCTCGAGCGCAGCCACCACGACGACTGGCTGATGTGGCTGCACCACTGGCACGTGGAATTGCTCGGCGGCGCCACGGGCAAGCAGGTGCTGGGCGTGGCCGGCTGGATCGCGATGTTCCTGCTGCTGGGCGGCCTCTATCTGTGGTGGCCCAAACGCGGGCGCCTCGGCGGGCAGCTGCGCTGGCACTCGGGCCCGCCGGCCCGGCGCTGGCTGAGCTGGCACCGCAGCAGCGGCGCACTCACCCTGCCGCTGCTGGCGCTGGCGACGATCACGGGCCTGGGCATGATCTACCACGCGGGCTTTCGCGCCGTGCTGGTGGGCGCACTGGGCGCCGGGCCCACGCCGGTGGCGGCCGCGCCCGCGGCCGTGCCGACCGACATCGACTGGCCGCGCGTGCTGGCCCGGGCCCAGGCCGCCTTTCCGGACGGCCGCATCGCGCGCATCGCCCCGCCGGCGCCCGGTGCCTCCATCGTCAGCTTCCGCGGCCAGGCCGCCGGCGAGTGGCATCCGGTGGGCCGCAGCGTGGTGGCGACCTCCCGCGACGGCCGCCAGACCCTATTGCGCTACGACGCCACCGCCGACGCACCCGGCGTGCGCCTGACCAACGCCATCTACCCGCTGCACGTGGCCGCCGTCGGCGGCCTGCCAATGAAGCTGGCGATGGTGGCCGCCGGCCTGCTGCCCACCTTCCTGCTGGTGACCGGCCTGCTGTTCTGGCGCCGCCCCCGGCCCCGCCGCTGAGTGCCCCGGGCGGCTAGAATGCCGCCCCATGCGCATCGGCCCCCACGCCATCGAGCCCCGCGTGGTGCTGGCCCCCATGGCCGGCGTCACCGACAAACCGTTCCGGATGCTTTGCAAGCAGCTGGGCGCGGGCCTGTGCGTGTCGGAGATGACGACCTCCGACCCGCGCTTCTGGCACACCGCCAAGTCGCGCCACCGCATGGACCACGCCGGCGAGCCCGACCCGATCAGCGTGCAGATCGCCGGCACCGTGCCCGAGGTGATGGCCGAGGCGGCGCGCCACAACGTGGACCACGGCGCGCAGATCATCGACATCAACATGGGCTGCCCGGCGAAGAAAGTGTGCAACGCCTGGGCCGGCTCGGCGCTGATGCGCGACGAGGCCCTGGTGGCGCGCATCCTGGCGGCGGTGGTGTCGGCGGTGGACGTCCCGGTGACGCTGAAGATCCGCACCGGCTGGGCCGCCAACCAGAAGAACGCGCTGCGCATCGCCCGCATCGCCGAGGACAGCGGCATCGCCGCGCTGGCGGTGCACGGCCGCACCCGCGACCAGCAGTACACGGGCTTCGCCGAGTACGACACCATCGCCGCGGTGAAGGCCGCGCTGCGCATCCCGGTGCTGGCCAACGGGGATATCGACTCGCCGCAAAAGGCCGCCTTCGTGCTTCGCCATACCGGCGCCGACGCAGTGATGATCGGCCGCGCCGCCCAGGGCCGGCCCTGGATCTTCCGCGAGGTGGCGCACTACCTCGCCACCGGCGAAATCCTGCCCGGGCCGGGCGTGGCCGAAGTCGGCGACATCCTGCTCGCGCACCTGCGCCACCTGCATGAGTTCTACGGCGAGGAATCCGGCGTGCGCATCGCCCGCAAGCACCTGGGCTGGTACGCCAGGGACCGGCCCGAGAACGCCGCCTTCCGCGGCGTGGTCAACCATGCCACCACGGCCGACGAACAGCTGCGCCTGACCCGCGACTACTTCGACGCGCTGGCCGCCGGTGTCTCGCCCGGTTTCGCCGACGCGGCCTGAACCCGCGCCGTGCCCGCGGCGGCCAGCGCGGCTTCCTCGGCCGGCCGCTCCCAGATCCGCTCCCACATCGACGACAGCCGGCGCCGGGCCTCCCAGGGCCAGGCGATCTGCTGCGGCGTGATCTCGCGCCAGCCGCTGCCCTCGCGCTCGGCCACCACGAAACGGAAGCTGTAGTCGGGCTCGGCGCCCATGCGCAGGTCCGACAGCACCAGCCGGCCACCGCGCGATTCGGCCTTCATGAAACCGCGGTTGAACCACTGCAATCGACGCACCGCCGGAAACCCCGACGCCTCCGCCAGCGCCCGCGTATCGGACGCGTACTGCCGGAACACCATCGGCCCCTCGTCGGCCACCAGCGAGCGTTCGCCCTCGAGGAAACCCTCCGGGGTCATCACCACCACGCGCCACAGCAGCGTGTTGAAGGGCATGGGCACCGAAAAACGCGGCGCGTCCTGCAGGCCCATGGTGGCCAGCGTGGCGTCGGCGGCGCGTTCGACCATCGCCTTGGCCACCAGCGACCAGCCCAGGTAGGCCGTGCTCAAGGCCAGTCCGGCCACCAGCGCGCTTTGCGACGACGGCCGCCAGCCACGCACCAGCGCGAAAACGAAGGCCAGCAGCAGCGGCAGCGTGTACAGCGGGTCGATGATGAACACGCTCGACCACATCGACGGCGAGGGCGGCAGCGGCCACCACAGCTGGGTGCCGTAGACGGTGAAGGCGTCGAGCAGCGGATGCGTCACCAGGGCCAGGGTGATGGCCCAGAACCAGCGCACGGGGGCTTCGGCCACGCGCCCGCCGCGGCCCTTGAACCACCCCCACAGCAGGGCCGCCAGCGGCACCAGCACGAACAGGGAATGCGAGGGCCCGCGGTGCCAGGTCATGCTGGTGACCGGGTCGAGCCCGAGGAACCACATCGGCACCGAATCGAGGTCGGGCAGCGTGCCAAGCGCCGCGCCGGCGGCCAGCGCGGCGCGCCGGTGCCGGGCCGGGGCGATGGCGGCGGCAAGCGCGCCGCCCAGGACGATCTGGGAGAGGGAGTCCATGCCCGGATGCTAACCGGCGCCGGGGTCGCCGCGGCGTGAGGCGGCCGCCAGGCCGGCGGCCCGGCCGTAATCGCAGGCCGGGGTTCCCGAATGCATGCGCGAACCCAACGCCGGAGCCACCATGGACACCCCGCTCAACACCAACCTCACCTATCCCAAGGGTTTCCTGGACTTCCTCACGCTGACGCCGCTGCGTGGCCACCGGGTGGCCGGGCACGATCTGGCCGGCACCTGCCTGGCGGCCTTCAACGCCACGCTGGCGGCGCTGAGCCCGGAGTCCCCGACCCTGACGCTCGATCAGTTCGCCACCGCCGCGCAGCGCGCGCTCGACCGTTACCCGGGCGGCGGCCAGCCCGCCTTCGTAACCTCGCGGCTCGCCTCGCTGCAGCGGCTGGAGGCGCTGGTGGCCGACCCGGGCTGGGACGCCCCGCCGGACCTGGTCCGGCGGCTGGAGGCCATCGAGACCTACCGCACCGGCCCCGACCGCATGCTTCCGGCCGACACCCCGGTGGTCGGCCAGCTCGACCTCGCCGTCCTGGTGGACGTGCTGCTTCAGCTCGAGCGCGAGGACCTGGCCGAATACGAGGACTTTTGCCGGTTCAGGCAGGTGGCGGCCGACTATGCCCGGCTGCCGGTGGAAGGCACCGGGCTGACCCGGGCGCACTGGATCGAGGCGCTCCAGCAGGCGAGCGAAAGTCCGGCACGACGCTACGGCCGGGCCCGCGTTCGCTACGCACCGGACCCGCGCGCCAGCCTCTTCCATGTCACCTGAGCCAGTCCGGGCCGGGAAGGCCCATACTGCAAGCCACGGTGGTGTTGGCCGGGCCGGCGGGCAGACACGGGGAGCCGCATGAGCCGTTTCGCGACGACACGATGGAGCCTGATCCTCGATGCGCGCGGCGCGCCGGAAACGGCGCGGCCCGCGCTCGAGGAGATCTGCCGCGCCTACCGCAGCCCGGTGCTCAGCTACGTGCGCTGCAGCGGCCATGGCGCCGCCGACGCCGAGGACCTGACCCAGGAGTTCTTCGCCCGCCTGCTGGAACGGCGCTGGGATGCCCGCGCCGATCCCGCGCGCGGTCGGTTCCGCAGCTTCCTGCTCACCGCGCTCAAGCGTTTCCTGCTCGACCAGCGCGACGCCGCCCGCACGCTCAAGCGCGGCGGCGGCAGCCGGCACGCCGGCGAAGACGCGCTCGACGACGTCGGCGACGAACTCGCGCTCTCGCCCGAGGCGGCTTTCGAGCGCGCCTGGGCCGCCACCGTGCTGCAGCGTGCCTTCGAGCGCCTGGCCGCCGAGGCGGAGAAGGCCGGTCGCGGGCAACTCTTCTCCCGCCTCTCGCCCTTCCTGGCCGAGCCGGCCGAGGCCAGCGAATACCGGGAACTCGCCGACACGCTGGGCATGCGCGCCAATACGCTGGCGGTGTCCGTGCACCGGCTCCGCCTGCGCCTGCGCGAACTGGTGCGCGAGGAAATCGCCGACCAGACCGATGGCCCGGAATCTGCCGCCGTCGAGCTGGCCACCCTCCGGCAGGCCCTGGTCCGCGGCCAGGCCGGCCTGGAGCTGGCCTGATGGCCGCGCCGGATCCCACCGGCGGCTTCGCCACCACGCGCTGGTCGCTGGTGATCGATGCCGCCGGCCACGACGCGCCGACAGCGCGCGCCTCGCTGCTCACGCTTTGCCTGCGCTACTGGTATCCGGTCTACGCCTACCTGCGGCGCAGCGGCCACGCACCAGGGCTCGCGCACGAGCTGGCGCGGGCCTTCTTCGACAGCGTGGTCTCCGAGGGCCTGGCCCGGCAGGCGATGCAGCGCCAGGGTCGCTTCCGCTTGTTCCTGCTGTCCGAACTGCATCGATTCCTCTCCAGCGACGCGGCGCGCGCCACGCCCGACGCGGGCATCGACGCGCCCGCGCTCGAGCAGCTCGAACAGCGCCACCAGCAGGACCTGCAGCCACCCGGCTCGCCCGAGGACATCCTGCGCCGTGGCTTCGCGCTCGAAGTGCTGGGCGCCGCGCACCAGCGCTTGCGCACGGAAGCGATCGAGGCCGGCCACCTGGCGATGTTCGAGGCGCTGGCGCGCTTCCTGGCCAGCGAGCCGCGGCCGGGCGACTACGACGCCGTGGCCTCGCGGCTGGGACTGCGGCCGATGTTCGTTTCGCTGGCCGTCCGCCGCCTGCGCCAGCGCTACCGCGAACTGGTGGACGAGGAGCTCGGGCAGACGCTGGCCAGCGCCGAGGACATGGCGGCCGAACGCGCGGCGCTGATGCAATCGCTGGGCGAACTGCCGCCATGAACGACGGCAAGGGCCCGGGCGAACGCTGGTGGCTCGACCCGGGCCTGGCCCGGCTGGCCTTCGGCAGCGAGCCGGGGCGTGCCGCGGGCGCGCGGCCGCAGGCCACCCACCTCGCTTTCCTGCCGCCGGAGGCCCTCGAGCTCGACCTGTCGGATCCCGCGCAGAGCGAACTGGGCGACTACCAGCTGCAGGAGCTGGTTGGCCAGGGCGGCATGGGCGTGGTCTACCGTGCCTGGCAGAAGACGCTCGAACGCGAGGTGGCGCTCAAGCTGCTCTCCGCCGGCCCCTGGGCCTCGGACGAATTCATCGCCAGTTTCCGGCGCGAGGCCAGGAACGCCGCCGGACTGCAGCACCCGAACATCGTCGCCGTCTACGAGATGGGCGAGCAGGACGGGCTGATCTTCTACGTGATGCAGCTGGTGCGCGGCGAAAGCCTGGCCGAAACGCTCAGGCGCCGGCACACGCTGCCGGCCCAGGAAGCGGCAGGCCTGCTGCGCACGATTGCCGAGGCCGTCGACTACGCCCATCGCATGGGCGTGCTGCACCTGGACCTCAAGCCAGGCAACGTACTGCTCGATTCGCGCGGCGAGGCCCTGGTCACCGACTTCGGACTGGCCAGGCGACTGGGGCAAGCGCCGAGCGTCGAGAACGAACAGGTGTCGGGCACGCCCAGCTACATGGCGCCCGAGCAGGCCCAGGTGCGGAGCAGCCGGCTCTCGGCGGCCACCGACATCTGGGGCATGGGCGCGATCCTCTACGAGATGCTCACCGGCGTCCCGCCGTTCACCGGCAGCGATCCGCACGAGATCCTGGGCAACGTGCTCAACGGCACCGTGCGCCGGCTGTCGCGCCATGCACGCATCCCGGCCGACCTCGAGGCGATCTGCCTGCGCTGCCTGCGCAAGGAGCCGGGCGAGCGCTACCCGACCGCGCGCGCGCTGGCCGACGACCTGGGCCGATTCCTCGAGCATCGCAGCGTGCAGGCGCGGCCGCTGAACCGATGGCAGCGCATCGGCCGCTGGGCCGAACGCGAGCCGCGGCTGGCCGCGGTGTCGGCGATGGCGGTCGCCGCACTGGTGACCGGCCTGGTCACCACCACGCACCAGTGGGGCCGCGCCGAGGAACATGCCCGCGTCGCCAGCGAACGCCTGTGGGAGGGGCGCCGGGAAGCCGCGCTGCAGCTGGAAGCCGAAGGCGAGGGCTGGGAGGCCGCACGCCGCCTGCTTCAGAACATCGAGGAACAGCAGGCCGCCGGCGGGGACGCCGAGGGCGACCGGCTGCGGCTGGGCCTGCTGCTGGGCCAGGGCGCGCGACTGGTGGACGCCGGCCTGGTGGCCGACGCCACGCCCCTGGCCGTCGCGATGGCGCCGGACGGCCAGGAATTCGCGATCGCCTTCGGCGACCGCAGCGTGCGCTGGTACGACGGCGCCAGCCTGCGCGAACGCGGCCGCATCGACCTGGGGGAGCGCCGCAGCTCCGGCGGCGAGCTGCGTGCGACGGTGCGGCTGCGCTACGCCGGCTCGCGGCACCTGCTCGCGACGCAGGAGTGGTATCGCACGCTGCCCAATCCCACCGACGGCGACACCTGGTTGCTCGACCTCGAACAAGGCAGGCTGGTCGAACCCCCCGCGGCGTTCACCGGTTTCAGCGACGCGGCCTTCAGCGACGACGGCCGCATCGCGCTGCTGCGCGACCGGGAAGGCCGGGTGCAGGCCTGGCGGACCGCGCCCTGGGAGCCCCTCTCCCCCCGCGTCGCGCCGACCGGCGACGGCCGGAACCTGGCCTGGCGCCTGTCGCGCGACGGACGCCTGGGGCTGGCCCTGGACCGGGACCAGCGCCGCCTGCAGGTGCTGCGCCTCGACACGCTCGCGGTGGCGAGGGAACTCGTGCTGCCGCACGGCGCGCGCGTCACCGCGTGGACCTTCGACGCCGGGGGGACGCGCGTCGCATTGGGTGATGACGAAGGCCGCCTGTACGTGTTCGACCTGCCGGACGGCGCCCTGCGCGCGCTCCCTTCCGCGCGGGGCCGCGAAGTGACCTGGGTCGATTTCAGCGAGGACGGCGCCTGGCTGGTTTCGGCAGCCACGGACGGCCGTGCCCATGCCTTCGACGCCGCGAGCGGCGACCCTCTGGTCAGCGGCAGCATGGACCATGGGTTCGCGCTCAGCCATGTCGGCGTCGACCGCCACCAGCGCCTGGTCGTCGCCTCCGGGCAGGGACAACGCGCACTGTGGCGCCTGCCCGCCATGGAAGGTCCGCGTGCGCTGGCGCCGATACGCATCGGCCTGCCGCCGGCACCGCACGACGCGGCGGGTCCCTTCGCCCAGGCCTGGAACCGGGAAGGCCTGCTCGTGAGCGCCGGCCACGAGGGTGCGCTCAGGCTCTGGCGACTCCCGGCCGGCCCCTTCCTTCCCGCCTCGCTGGCGCGCCAGGTCGCCGAGCAGCCTTCCTTCGACGCGGGGCGCGTGGTGGACGTGTCCTGGGACCGCGTCCGCATCATGGATGGCCGGGGCGACGCCGGCCCCTGGCTGAGGCTCCCCGGTCCGCCCGGCTTCAGCGAACTCGGTCCGGACGCGCGCTGGATCGTGTCGATCGTCGGCAACCAGTTGCATCGCCACCACGCCGGCAGCCTCGAGCCGGTCGGTCCGCCCCTTGCCTTGCCGGCCACGCCCCAGCGATTCCTGTTCCATCCCGATGGCCGGCGCGTCCTGCTCGTATTCCCGGCCCGAAGCCACGCCGGCTTCGCCGAACGCCTGCTGCTCCTGGACCTGGAAGCCGGCGCCGCGCTTCCCGGCGAGGCGACGCTGGACGGTCCCCTGCTCCAGCTGGGATGGCTGGACGGGGGTCGCCGCCTGCTCGCGGTCGGGCCCGCCGAGGGAGCCACCGTGGTGTTTTCGACCGAAGGGCTGGAAAAGCTGGGTGAGTGGGCCCACGACCCCTTCGAGCCGGTGGTCTCTGCGTCGGCCATTCCCGGGCAATCGGGACTTTGGTTGCTTACCCGGGCGCCAGACCCGAGATTGGGCCGCGACAGCCTGCGTCGCTGGCATCCCGGCGACGAGGACGCGGCGCTGGTGCGCGAGCTTCCCAATCGTCCCTTTGCCGTCGCCGGCCTTGCCAACGGCCGCGCCTTCGTTGCCGGCGAAGGCTCGCACGCGATCGTCGCCGCCGATGGCGGTCTGCGGCCGGTGGCGCGCCAGGCCGATGCCAGCGACGCCAGCCTCGGTGCGCTGGCCGCACGCGGCGACGGCCAGATGGTGGCGGTCTCGGGACGCCATGGCGTGCAGCTGCACGACGTCGCCGGGGTCCCGGTCGGCCGGACGCTGGGGCTCGGCGCGCCGCCGCTCGACGGCATCTTCGACCTGGCCTTCGTGGACGAGGGCCGGCGGCTGTTCGCGCGCACCGTGCATTCCGCCGCCCGCTGGCCGGTCGTTGCCGCCGACATGGACCCGGCCCTCGCGGGACAACTCGACTGGCTGGCGACCTCGCGACACGCATCGACGCTGCTGACCTTGCCTACCGACGCCGAACGTCGCCTGCTGCGCGGCGGCGACCCCGGGCCCTGGCTGGCCGCGACGCAGCGCCCGGCACCGGCGCTGGCGGGCCACGGCCACGACGACGGCTCACCGATCCCGGCCCGCTCGGCGGACACGCCGGCCACGGCACTCGACCTCACCGGCGTTTATGCCGTGGGGCCCGATGCCGTCCGCAACAGTGCCTCGGCCGTCAAGCCCTTCCTCCGGCCCTGGCCGGCGGGACGGCAGCACATCGGCGGCGTCGACTTCGATATCCGCGGCATGGCCGATGTCGGGGCTGCAGGCCTTGGCCAATGCGTCCCGGTACCCGACCCGCAGGTGCAAGCGGCCCACGTGCTGGCCCTTCCTTCGCTGCCCAGTCCCGAGACACGCCCGCGCGCCCTGGCCGAGCTTGTCTTCCATTACGCCGATGGCGGCACGGCCACGCTGCCCCTGCGGGCAACCCGCGAGCTGCAGGGTTACGGTGGCCGCGACCACCTCGTGCCGCTGGCCTTCACCGCGAGGGCGCCGCGGTCGGCCATGGGCTTCACCACCACCGTCGCCGCGGCGCCACGGCTGCCCAACCCGCACCCCGACCGCCCCGTGCGCTGCCTCGACCTGCGCGGCACCTCCGGCTCCCTGCTGCTGTTCGCCCTGAGCGTGAGCCCGCCGGTCGCCGCCGTGACCGAACCGGTAATCAGCGCGCGTTGATGCCGAATAGGCAGGCGGAACCCCCGCAAAGGAGCAGGACATGCGCCACCTGAAGTCGATCCCCCTGGCCCTGGCCGCCGCGCTGGCCGCCCCCGCGGCCCTCGCCTGCGGCGAAGGCATCTTCAACATGGGCGAGGGGCTGCGCTACGAGGGCTACCTGGCGCCGCGACCGGCGACCATCCTGGTGTTCGAGCCCGATGGCATGCCCAGCGACGAACGCATCGCGATCTACCGGGGCCTCGCCCGCGCCGGCCACAAGGTTTCCGTGGCCACCGACGCCAGCCATGCCAGCGAAGCCTTCGCCAGCCAGTCCTTCGACGTGGTCGTGGCGGACGATGCGCATGCGGCCACCCTGGCCTCGCTGCTCGGCGACCGCAGCCCCGCGCGGCGACTGCTCGTGGCGCCGGGCAAGCCTCCGCGCGACGGTGGCGACGCCAGCCGCGCGTACGTGCGCGGCAGCGCCAGCGTCGGCACCTGGCTGGGTGCGCTCAATCGCCTTCTCAAGGATTGACCATGGCCCCGACCACGCCATGCCTGCGCATCGTTTGCCTGGCTGCGCTGCTGCCGACGCTGGCCTGCGCCGACGGCGTCGACCTGCTCGAACTCTCTCCGGACGAGCCTGCGGCCCGCGGCCGGATCTCGGTGGGTTTCCAGTCCATCCGAACCGACGGCAATGTCGACGGCAGCGGCAATGCAACGCCGGGAGTGAGCACCGACACGCGAAACCTGCTGCTCTCGCTCGACTACCGGCTGGCGGAGCGCTGGTCGCTGCAGCTGTCGATCCCCTTCGTGGACAAACGCTCCGTCGGCGATCCCGGCGTGCACAACGTCGCTTTCCTCGCCCAGCCCCGCCAGAGCGCCTTCATCGACGACGGCGACTGGCACGGCGCCTGGCAGGACTGGCAGCTGGGCGTGACCCACCACGGCCACTGGCGCGGGCTGAAGCTGCAGCCGCACGCCGTGCTCACCTGGCCCAGCCACGACTACGTCTTCTTCGCCAGCGCCGCGCCCGGGCGCCGGCTGCGCTCGCTGCGGCTGGGCGCCGACATCGGTCGTCGTTTCGGCCGGTCGAACCTGCACTGGTCGCTGGGCTACGGGTATGAGTTCGTGGAAGAAGTGCTCGACTACGACCTCGACCGGCAGCACTACCGCGCATCGCTGCGTTGGGACGTGTCGCCGTCCTGGTCGTTGAGCCTGTTCTCGAACGCACGCCAGTCCCAGGGCATCAAACCGTCGGACCTGGCCGGGCGCGTGCCGTGGTCGGAGCTGTGGTACCAGCACGACCGGCTGTTGCGGCACAACTACGTACTGGCCGGCATCGGCGCCGGCTGGCGGATCAACGACGACTGGTCGGTGTCGGGTTCGTCCGCCTGGCCGGTGGAGGCCGACAGCATGCACCGCATCCGCCATGCCTGGGAGTTGCAGCTGTCACGCAGCTTCTGAGAGCCGCTCCGGGCGGGGCCGGCGCGACGGCAGCCGCGCCAGCTCGGCGCCGTCGTGGCGCAGCAGCACCAGGCTGCCGTCGGGCTGCTCGGCCAGGGCGGTGAGGCTTTCGACCCAGTCGCCGTCGTTGGCGTAGACCAGGCCGTCGCGCTCGACCAGGGCGGCGCGGTGGATGTGGCCGCAGACGATGCCGTCGAGCCCGCGCCGGCGCGCGTCGTCCAGGCCGGCCTGCACGAAGCGGGCGATGTAGCGTTCGGCGGCGCCGCTCCTGGACTTCAGGAAGTCCGCCAGCGACCAGTAGCGCAGGCCCAGGCGCCGGCGCAGGCGGTTGAAGCCGCGGTTGCCCGGCACGTAGACCAGCTCGGTGCCGGCGCGCGCCAGCGCGTGCAGGGCCTCGACCACGCGGTGCTGGTCGGCGCCCCAAGCCGCTCGGCGCTGCGCCATCCACCACAGATCCACGATGTCGCCTACGAGGTAGAGCCGGCGCGTGCGCAGCCCGCCCAGGAAGGCGGCCAGCTCGGCGGCATGGCAGTTGCCCGAACCGAGGTGCACGTCGGAGATGAACACGGCCCGGTGCGGGGCCGCGGCGCTCACGCGGCCTCCGGGCCGGCGAGCCGGCGCCGCTCGTCGCCGAGGTAGCGGCCGCGTTTGCGGGCCTGGATGCGGGCCAGGTCGAGTTCGATCAGGCCGTCGACCGAGTGGTTGAAGTCGGGGTCCACGCCAAAGGCCAGGAAGCGGGCGCCGCCCGGTTCGCACAGCTCGGTGTACTGCTTGTAGAGCGTCGGCACGCGGGTGCCGAGCGCGCCGAGGTTGGCCTTGAGCAGGCGGAAGGCCTCCTCGGCGCCCAGCGGGCCGAAGTCCGGCGGCGCGGCCAGGAAGCGGAAGGGCTGGTTCGCCGCCACGCCGTCGCGGCCGTCGCCGAAGTAGCGCGCGTAGTAGGCCACCATCTGCTCGCGCGCCGGCAGCGGCAGCGCGGCGCTGATCGACACCGGCCCGAACAGGTAGCGCACGCCCGGCTGGTGGCGCAGGTAGGCGCCGATGCCGTGCCAGAGGTAGTCGAGGCTGCGGCTGCCCTGGTAGGCGGGCGCCACGAAGCTGCGGCCCAGCTCCATGCCCTGGGCGAGCCGCGGCAGCAGGCTGCACGGGTACTTGAACAGCGAGGCGGTGTAGAAACCCGCCACGCCGCGTTCGGCGAACACCCGTTCGCCCGGCGCCACGCGGTAGCCGCCGGCGATCTCCAGCGCCTCCGGGTCCCAGAGCACGAGGTGGTCGTACCAGGCGTCGTAGGCGTCGATGTCCAGGCGCTTGCCGGTGCCTTCGCCGGCGGCGCGGAAGGTGAGTTCACGCAGGCGGCCGATTTCCTGCAGCAGCGGCGAGTCCGGCGCCAGCCGCCCGGCGTGGATGCGCTTGCCGTCGGGCGTGCTGCCCAACAGGGGCAGCCGGGCCAGCTCGCGCACGAGCAGGCGGCGATCGACCGCGTGGGCGATGGGCTCGGGGCCACCGGCGCCCGACTCGCGCCGCGAGCCGATGCTCGCCAGCGCGCGGCGCACGCGCGCCAGTGCCGTGGCATCCGTCTCGCCCGCTTCGATGTGCTGCGCCTGCCCCACGCGCAGATGGATGCGGCTGCCGCGGCGGCTGAAGAGCTCGCGCGGCAGCAGCGCGGTGGCCGCGGCCTTGTGCAGGGCCGACACGCCGTAGAACAAGGCCGAGTTGCGCGCCTGCACGCGCACCGGCAGCACCGGCGCGCCGCTGCCGCGGGCGAAACGCAGGAAACCGCGCCGCCAGCGGTCGTCGCGCACGCCGCGCCAGCCCAGGCGCGAGACTTCGCCGGCCGGGAAGACGATCACGCACTGCTCCTGAGCCAGCGCGTCCTCGACGGCCCGCAGCGACTCGGGCGTGGGGCGGCCACCGAGGATGCGCAGGGGCAGCATCAGCTCGCGCAGGGGCGTCACCGCCGCCAGCAGGTCGTTGGCCAGCACGCGCACGTCGGGGCGCACGCTGCCCACCAGGTGCAGCAGGGCCAGCGCGTCGAGCGCGCCGCAGGGATGGTTGGCGACGACCAGCAGGCGACCGGTCTCGGGAATGCGCTCGCGCTCGACCTGGTCGACCGTGTAGCGCACGTCCAGGTAGCGCAGCGCGACCTCCACGAAGGCCAGGCCGCGCAGGTGGCCGTGGGCCTCGAGGAAGTCGGCGGCCTCGGGCAGGCGCGACCAGCGGCCGAGGCCGCGCGCCAGGGGCGCGGCAAGGCGGGCGCGCGGGCCGGTGAACCAGCGGGGGAAACGTTCGGCGAGCTGGGCCTGGAGGTCACGCATGCGGGCATCCGGCGGGGGCGATGCCGCGCAGCTTGGGCGTCGCGCCTTGCAGGCCGGTTACCCGCAGGCGTCAGGCCGGTGACAGGCGCCGGCCCGGGGGCTTAACAATCAGGAAACCCTTGCGGGCGCAGGATGCACCCCGGGGCCGGGGGGTGTATCATGCCGCCCCTCCACCCATCCTTTCATCGCAATCAAAGGATATAAGCACGAATGTCCAGCTACCTCTTCACCTCCGAGTCGGTCTCCGAAGGCCACCCGGACAAGATGGCCGACCAGATCTCCGATGCGGTGCTGGACGCGATCCTCACCCAGGACCCGAAGGCCCGCGTGGCCTGCGAGACCCTGGTGAAGACCGGCGCGGCCATCGTCGCGGGCGAGATCACCACCACCGCCTGGGTCGACATCGAGGCGCTGGCCCGCGGCGTCATCAACGACATCGGCTACGACAACTCGAACGTCGGCTTCGACGGCCACACCTGCGCCATCGTCAACATGATTGGCAAGCAGTCCCCGGACATCAACCAGGGCGTGGACCGCAAGAAGCCGGAAGAACAGGGCGCTGGCGACCAGGGCCTGATGTTCGGCTACGCCTGCAACGAGGCGCCGGAGTACATGCCGGCCGCCATCTACTACTCGCACCGCCTGGTCGAGCAGCAGGCCAAGGTCCGCAAGAGCGGCAAGCTCAAGTGGCTGCGCCCGGACGCCAAGAGCCAGGTCACCCTGCGCTACGACGGCAACAAGATCGTCGGCCTCGACGCCGTCGTGCTGTCCACGCAGCATGACCCGGGCATCAAGCACAAGGACATCGTCGCGGGCGTGATGAAGCACATCCTCGAGCCGGTGCTGCCGAAGGCGTGGCTCAAGGCGCTGCCCAAGTCGAAGATCCACATCAACCCGACCGGCAACTTCGTGATCGGCGGCCCGGTGGGCGACGCCGGCCTGACCGGCCGCAAGATCATCGTCGACACCTACGGCGGCATGGCCCGCCACGGCGGCGGCGCGTTCTCGGGCAAGGATCCGTCGAAGGTCGACCGTTCGGCCGCCTACGCCGCGCGCTACGTGGCCAAGAACATCGTGGCCGCCGGCCTGGCCGACAAGTGCGAAGTGCAGGTCTCCTACGCCATCGGCGTGGCCGAGCCGACCTCGATCTCGGTCACCACCTTCGGCACCGGCAAGCAGCTACGGCCACTTCGGCCGCAAGCCGTTCCAGGTGACCTACACCGACGGCAAGGGCAAGAAGCACACGGCCACCGCCTTCTCCTGGGAGAAGACCGACCGCGCCGACGCCCTGCGCAAGGCCGCCGGCCTCGACAAGCCGGTCGCCGGCAAGAAGAAGTAATCGCCCCACCCCCTCTCCCGCTTGCGGGAGAGGGCCGGGGAGAGGGCAAACGGGCCGCGAAAGCGGCCCGTTTCCTTTTGCAGCCCCGCCCCGTTCATCCCTCCATCGCGAAGCGGCGATATAATCAGCGACGGCCCGCAAGGGCCACCCCGCCGAGGGGCGCTGCAAGCCCGGCCCGCGCAACGCAGGCAAGGGATCAGGCTCGGCCGGGGTCACCCGTACCAACGGCGCCCGTTTAACCGAGTCGGCGTGTCGGGCCTGAAGGCCCTCCTACAGACCATGCGCCGCTCGCACCTAACGGAGCTATACCCAATGAACGCTGTCGTTAACCTCAAGCACGACTTCAAGGTCGCCGACCTGTCCCTGGCCGACTGGGGCCGCAAGGAAATCGATATCGCCGAGCAGGAAATGCCGGGCCTGATGTCGATCCGCGAGAAGTACGCCGCCGCCAAGCCGCTCAAGGGCGTGCGCGTCACCGGCTCGCTGCACATGACCATCCAGACGGCCGTGCTGATCGAGACCCTCAAGGACCTCGGCGCCGACGTGCGCTGGGCCTCCTGCAACATCTTCTCCACCCAGGACCACGCCGCGGCGGCCATCGCCAAGTCCGGCACCCCGGTGTTCGCCTGGAAGGGCGAGACCCTGGAGGAGTACTGGGACTGCACCCTCGACGCCATCAGCTTCCCGGGCGGCAAGGGCCCGGAGCTGGTGGTCGACGACGGCGGCGACGTCACCCTGCTGATCCACAAGGGCTATGAGCTCGAGCAGGGCGACACCACCTGGGTGAACTCGGCCTCGGGTTCGCACGAGGAGCAGGTGATCAAGGACCTGCTCAAGCGCGTCGCCAAGGAGCGCCCGGGCTTCTGGACCACCGTGGTGAAGGACTGGAAGGGCGTCTCCGAGGAGACCACCACCGGCGTGCACCGCCTCTACCAGATGCTCGAGGCCGGCAAGCTGCTGGTCCCGGCCATCAACGTCAACGACTCGGTCACCAAGTCCAAGTTCGACAACCTCTACGGCTGCCGCGAGTCGCTGGCCGACGGCCTCAAGCGCGCGATGGACGTGATGCTGGCCGGCAAGGTGGCCGTGGTCTGCGGCTACGGCGACGTCGGCAAGGGCTCGGCCCACTCGCTGCGCGCCTACGGCTGCCGCGTCGTCGTCACCGAGATCGACCCCATCAATGCCCTGCAGGCGGCGATGGAAGGCTTCGAGGTCAACACCGTCGAGAACACCCTGGGCCGCGGCGACATCTACGTCACCACCACCGGCAACAAGGACGTGCTGACGCTCGAGCACATGCAGGCCATGAAGGACCAGGCCATCGTCTGCAACATCGGCCACTTCGACAACGAGATCCAGGTCGACCGCCTGAACAATTCGGGCGCCGTGCGCCTGAACATCAAGCCGCAGGTCGACAAGTACACCTTCAAGAACGGCAACAGCATCTTCCTGCTGGCCGAGGGCCGCCTGGTGAACCTGGGCTGCGCCACCGGCCACCCCAGCTTCGTGATGTCGAACTCGTTCTCGAACCAGACCCTGGCCCAGATCGACCTGTGGGCCAACAAGGACGTGTACGAGAAGAAGGTCTACATCCTGCCCAAGAAGCTCGACGAGGAAGTGGCCCGCCTGCACCTCGAGAAGATCGGCGTGAAGCTGACCACGCTCACCGCCGAGCAGGCCGCCTACCTGGGCGTGCCGGTCGAAGGCCCCTACAAGCCCGAGCACTACCGCTACTGAGCCGAAGAAACGGGGTCAGGTTCACTTCCTGACCCGCGAGACCTGGACGGGCGCCTTCGGGCGCCCGTTTCTTTTGCGGCTCCTGTTGGGTTCTTTTGTTCAACACGGATAAGGGCGGATGAACACGGATAAACACGGATAAAGCAATTCTTTATGGGCTTTCGCCGCGGATCGGCAATTCCCTGCAAAAGCCCTCCAAATCGCTCTTGCTCTATCCGTGTTTATCCGTGTTCATCCGCCCTTATCCGTGTTCAAACCGCTCTTTACCTCCAGTTCGCGTGCGCGGACCAGAAGGCGACGCTGCGGGTGTAGGCCTCGCGGTCGAGGGGCACGCCCGAGCCGCCTTCTTCCACGCCCAGGGCGTTGCGCATCATGGTGATGGGCACCATCGGGATCTCGGCCGGTTCCATGGTGTACAGGCAGCCGACGATGCCCCAGTCGGCGGCGATGGGCGTGCCCTCCTTCGCCATCTGTTCGCGGCTGTAGAGGATGGGCACGAGGTAATTGGCCACCGGCGGCTCCAGACCTTCGAACCAGCGGACCAGCACCGGCAGCTCGGCCGGCGTGCGGGCCTCGTAGGCGCTGCGCAGCTGGTGGCGGTTGGCGTCGGTGATGGCGATGACCGAGCAGCGGGTCGAGGTCCAGTTGCGGTGCACGTGCAGGCGGCAGAAGGGGGCGTAGCCGGGCAGCACGGCCACCGGCGCTTCGGCGTTGAGGCGCTCGACGAACTGTTCGGCCGTGATGTCCTGGATGGCGGTGCGGCGGCCGTCGCCGGGGAACAGGCGGCGGCGGGCGAAGTCGGTCAATTCGATGCTCATGCCGCCATTGTCGCAAAGCCGGGAAAAGAAACGGGGTCAGGTTCACTTCCGGGGAGCGCGCCCCGGCGGGCCGCCGCGCTGCCTTGCCCCGGAAGTGAACCTGACCCCGTTTCTTTTCCTTGCTTCACTTTCATCCGGATGGAGAGATAGACTGGCGGCATCCGCCACGGCCCCGACCCCATGACCGCCATCAGCCTCGAGTTCTACCCGCCCAAGAACGACGAGCAGCGCGCCCAGCTCGACCGCACGGTCCGGCGCCTGGCGCCGCGTGCGCCGCAGTTCGTGTCGGTCACCTTCGGCGCCGGCGGCTCGACCCTGAGCTACACGCCCGAGACCGTGCGCAGCCTGCGCCAGGACCACGGCCTCGACGCCGCGCCGCACCTGAGCTGCATGGGCGGCACCCGCGCCGAACTTCGCGAGCTGCTGCAGCTCTACCGCGCGCTCGGCTGCCGCCGCATCGTTGCGCTGCGCGGCGACCTGCCTTCGGGCATGGCCCGCATGGGCGAGTTCCGCTACGCCTCCGACCTGGTGGCCTTCATCCGCGAAGAACACGGCGACCACTTCCGCATCGAAGTGGGCTGCTACCCCGAGACCCACCCGCAGGCCGAGGACGCGCTCGCCGACCTGCGCCACTTCAAGGCCAAGGTCGACGCCGGCGCCGATTCGGCCATCACCCAGTATTTCTTCAACGCCGATGCCTATTTCCGCTTCGTCGACGACGTGCGCGCGGCCGGCGTCGGCATCCCGGTGATCCCCGGCATCATGCCGATCTCGAACTTCAGCCAGCTGCGGCGCTTCTCGGAAGCCTGCGGCGCCGAGATCCCGCGCTGGATGGCCAAGCGCATGCAGGCCTACGGCGATGATGCCGAGTCGATCCGCGAGTTCGCCGCCGACGCGGTGGCGGCCATGTGCCGCCGCCTGCTCGAGGGCGGCGCGCCCGAGCTGCACTTCTATACGCTGAACCTGGCCAAGCCCACCGAGGCCGTGCTCTCGCGCCTGGGCTGAAAACGGCGCTAACCTTCCGGCGTGACCCGCGCCGCGCTCCTGTTGCTTGCCTGCCTGTGCCTGCCCGCGCCCGCCGCCGCGCAGGCGGTGTTCCGCTGCGTCGGCGCCGACGGCCAGAGCGTGTTCAGCGACCAGCCCTGCCGCTCGCAGGGCGCGGTGGAGCGGCAGGCGCCGCCCCCGCCGGTGGCCAGCGCCCGGGGCGTCGTCTCCGGCACCGGCAGCACCGCCGAGGGCTGCGCGCGCAGTCTCGAGGCACTGCGCCTGGGCGTGCGCGGTGCGCTCGAGGCGCGCGACGTCAACCGACTCGCCACCCACTACCACTGGGCCGGCACCAGCGCCGGCGCCGGGCGCTACCTGATGGACAGCCTCGAGGCGATCGCCAGCCGCCCGATGGTCTCGGTGGAGTTCGTCTCCGACGCGCCGCCCCGGGCCGACGGCCAGCCGCCGGCGCCGCCGCGCGCGCTCCGGGTCGAGCAGGCGGCCGGCATGGCCGACGCCGGCGCCGTGCGCACCGACTTCCTGCTGCGCCGCCACGCCGGCTGCTGGTGGATCGAGCTCTAGGCCCCGCGCCCGGCTAGAATCGCGGCTTGCCCCCGGAGCCGCGCATGAGCATGAACTACCCCGAACACATCTGGCACAACGGCCGCATCAAGCCCTGGGCCGAAGCCACCGTGCACGTGATGGCGCACGGCCTGCACTACGGCAGCTCGGTGTTCGAGGGCATCCGCAGCTACCCCACGCCGAAGGGCCAGGCCATCTTCCGCCTCGGCGAGCACCTCAAGCGGCTTTACGCGTCGGCCAGGATCTACGACATGGCCATCCCCTACGACTCCGACACGCTGGCCGCCGCCTGCCGCGACGTGATCAAGGCGAATGGTTTGGCGCGCGCCTACCTGCGACCGATCGCCTACCGCGGCCTGGGCGGCTTCGGCCTGTCGGCCGAGACGCCGGTGGACGTGGCGGTGGCGGCCTGGCACATGGGTCCCTACCTCGGCCCGGACGTGCTCGAGGCCGGCATCGACGCCTGCGTGTCGAGCTGGCAGCGTTTCGCGCCCAACACCATCCCGGCCGGCGCCAAGGCCGGCGGCAACTACCTCAACGGCCAGCTGGTGGCGCGCGAGGCGCGGCGCCTGGGCTTCGGCGAGGGCATCGCGCTGGCCTCCACCGGCCTGCTCAGCGAAGGCGCGGGCGAGAACCTGTTCCTGGTGTTCGACGGCGCGCTGCACACCACGCCGGTGAGCGCGGCGCTGCTCAACGGCATCACCCGCAACACCATCATCACCCTGGCGCGCGACGCCGGCATCGAGGTGGTCGAGCGCGACCTGCCGCGCGAATACCTCTACCTGTGCGACGAGCTGTTCATGTGCGGCACCGCCGCCGAGATCACGCC
Organism: Arenimonas sp. SCN 70-307; assembly: GCF_001724815.1. GTDB lineage: Bacteria > Pseudomonadota > Gammaproteobacteria > Xanthomonadales > Xanthomonadaceae > Arenimonas. Next base: position 60,768 of record NZ_MEDO01000003.1, read on the forward strand.
CATCCGCAGCGTCGACGGCCGCCCGGTCGGCACCGGCAAACCCGGCGCGCTTACCCGCCGCCTGCAGTCGCTGTTCTTCGGCCTCTTCGACGGCAGCACGCCCGACAAGCGCGGCTGGCTCGACTACGTCTGAACAAAGCGCAGGATGGCGACGGCGCCGCGCTCGGGGCGGGGGGCGATGCTGACGGTCCAGCCGTAGAGTTCGCACAGGCGGCGCACGATCGACAGGCCGATGCCGCCGCCGATGGTGCCGCCGGCGCCGGAGCCGCGGTAGCCGCGTTCGAACAGGCGCGCGGCGTCTTCCTCGCTCAGGCCCGGGCCGGTGTCCTCGATGCGCACCTGGCCGGCCTCGACCACGATGCGCACCTCGCCCTCGGAGGTGTACTTGCAGGCGTTGCCCACCAGGTTGCCCAGGGCCACCGCCAGCACCGCCTCGGGCGCCTCGACCTCGACGGCCGCGTCGCCCTCCACCAGCACCGTCACTGGCTTGCCGCCCAGCTGGGTGCGGGCCGCCTCGGCCAGCTGTTCGCTGAGCTTGAGCAGGTAGGTGCGGCCGGTGCCGCGCTCGTTGCGCGACAGCATCAGCAGCGCCGTGGTCAGGTCGGTGCACTGCTGGGCCGCGCGGTCCACGCGCTCCAGGCGCTGGCGCATCTTCGGCGCCAGGTCCGGGTTGGCCAGCATGAGTTCGGTCGCGCCGCGGATGACCGCCAGCGGCGTGCGCAGCTCGTGGCTCACGTCGGAATTGAACTCGCGGTCGCGCTTGACCAGGGTGGTCATGCGCTCGGCGTAACCATCGAGCGCGGCGGCCAGCTGGCCGACCTCGTCCTGGGCGAAGTGCGGCGCCAGCTTCTCGGGCTGCTCGCGCCCGGCCAGGCGCTCGAGCCGGCGCGCCAGCTCGGTCACGGGGCTGATGACGCGCTTGCTCGACCACACGCCGATCACCAGCGACAGCACCGAGAACAGCGCCACCACGCCCACCAGCGCATAGGTCAGCTGCTGCTGGCTGGCGCGTTCCTGGGCGATGTCGTAGCTCAGGAAGAACCAGTAGTCGTCGTCCTTCTTCACCGCCAGCTTGTAGGTCCGGCTGCGGCCTCGCTCGTCGGTCTCGGTGACGTCGTGCACGCCGTCGGGCAGGTCGCGCCAGTTGAAGGGCACGTTGCCGAAGCGGCGCTCGCTGTAGACGATGCCGGTGATCTTCTCGAACGGCAGGCCGCCGGCGCCCTCCGGGTCGCGATAGAACTGCTCGGCGTAGTCGTCGACGTTCTGCACCAGCGCTTCGCCGATCAGCTGGTCCTCGAGCTGCTCGCGCAGCAGCACCGTGGCGACGGCGAACAGGCCGGTCAGCCCGAAGCCGAGCAGGAAAAAGGACAGGATGATCCGGCTGCGAAGCCTACGCCGGTAGCGCATGGCTCAGCCCGCGTCAGGAGCGGCGATGCGGTAACCGATGCCGTGGCGGGTCTGGATCAGCGCCGTGTCGAAGGGCTTGTCCACCGCCGCACGCAGGCCGTGGATGTGCACGCGCAGGGAATCGGAGTCGGGCAGTTCCTCGCCCCAGACGCGGGTCTCGAGTTCCTGGCGGGTGACCACCGAGGGCGAAGCCTCCATCAGCGACTGCAGGATCTTGAGCGCGGTGGGGTTGAGCTGCAGCAGCTTGCCGCCGCGGCGCACCTCGAGCGTGTCGAGGTTGTACTCAAGCTCGCCCACCTGCAGCACGCGCGGCTGGGCGGCCTTGCCACGCCTGGCCAGTACGGCCAGGCGGGCTTCCACTTCCTGCAGCGCGAAGGGCTTGACCAGGTAGTCGTCGGCGCCCGAGTCGAAACCCTCGAGCTTGTGGTCGAGCGAATCGCGGGCCGTGAGCATCAGCACCGGCGTCTGCTTGCGGCCTTCCTGGCGCAGCTTGCGGCAGACCTCCAGGCCATCCATGCCCGGCAGGTTGAGGTCGAGCACGATCGCATCGAAGTCGTTGACCACCGCCAGGTGCAGGCCGGTCACGCCGTCGGCGGCGTAATCGACCGTGTGGCCGCGGTCCTCGAGGTAATCCCCGAGGTTGGCGGCGATGTCGCGGTTGTCTTCGACAACGAGGATTCGCATCCGGTCACTCGCCCAGGTCGTTCTTGTTGATGGCGTTCTGCTGGCGGTGCAGGCGGTCGCGCGACTCTTCCATGTTGCGGCGGCGCTCGGCCACGGTCTGGCAACGGGTCACCTTGCGGTGGCTGCCGGTCGGGCGGCTATGCTCGCAGACCAGGCGGCTGTCGGCGCGGGCCTGGGTCAGGATGGTGTTGATCTTTTCCTGCTCGTTGAAGACGGTGGCCTTGGTCGGCTCGTCGAGCTCCTCGACCGAGTCCACGCCGGCGAGCTGCTGGGTGATGCGGTCGAGCGCCTCGCGCACCGCGGCGCGGTCCTTGGCGCTGAGTTCGGCATAGGTCTTGCCGTCGGAAAGCTCGCTCTCGATGCCGGCGCGCTGGGCGGCGAAGTCGCCCTCGGCGAGGGCCAGCTGGCCTTCCTGGGCGGCGAAGGCGAAGCCCGGCGCCAGGACCAGCAGGCAGGTGATCAGGGTCTTTCTCATCGGGGGACTCCTATTTATTTGTTTTCGAGGACGGAGTTTCGATTCTTACCACACGTCCACGCGGTGTAAACAGGCCGGAAGGCAGGGGCCTGCGCCGGGAAAAGAAAAGGCCCGGGACGAGCCCGGGCCGAAAGGTTGCTTACTGCCCCGATTGCCGTTAATCCAGTTGTGCCACCTGACGAGGAGGACCGCGGGTCTACCGGCCGAGCAAGCCTAGGCGCGGCGGTATTAAGTCTTCGTTAAATCCGACTCAGGCTTTGGTTAATCCCGACCGGCGGCGACGGGGCACTTTCGGGGCCGGACGGACCCCGGCGGCCGTGAAGTCGATGATCGAGGCCGCCACGTCCACTCCGGAGGCCGCTTCGATGCCCTCCAGGCCCGGCGAAGAGTTCACCTCCAGCACCAATGGCCCGGATTTCGACCGCAGAAGGTCCACGCCTGCAACACCCAGGCCCATCACCCGGGCGGCCCGGCGGGCAGTGTCGATTTCCGCCTCCGACAGCTCGACCGGGCTGGCCGTGCCACCCCGGTGCAGGTTCGAGCGGAACTCGCCCTCGCTGGCCTGGCGGCGCATGGCCGCCACCACCTGGTCGCCGACCACGAAGCAGCGCAGGTCGGCGCCCTTGGCCTCGGCGACGAACTCCTGCACCAGGAAGTTGGCGTACAGGCCCCGGAAGGCCTCGATCACGCTGCGCGAGGCGCTGGCGGTCTCGGCCAGGATCACGCCCGTGCCCTGGGTGCCTTCGTTGAGCTTGATCACGTGCGGCGGCTTGCCGAGCATGCCCAGCAGGTCGCCGGTGTCGTCGGGGTTGTCGCCGAACACCGTCAGCGGCAGGCCCAGGCCCTCGCCCGCCAGCATCTGGTGGCAGCGCAGCTTGTCGCGCGAGCGCAGGATGGCGTCGGACGGATTGGGGCTGTAGGCACCCATCAGTTCGAACTGCCGGAGCACGGCCGTGCCGTAGAAGCTGATCGAGGCGCCGATGCGCGGGATCACCGCGTCCACGTCGGTCAGGGCCTTGCCCTTGTAGTGCATCTCGAAGCGGCCGGGGGCGATGGCCATGTAGCAGCGCAGCGGATCGAGCACGCGCACGGTGTGGCCGCGCTCGCGGGCGGCCTCGACCAGGCGCACGGTCGAATAGAGCTTGGCGTTGCGGGAGAGGATGGCGAGTTTCAAGCGTCGGAGTCCGGGGCGAGGTCGCCCTGCAGGAAGGAGGCGGAAGGGTCGACCACGAAGCGGCCGGCCAGCGCGGTGCGGCCCAGCAGCATCGGGAAGAGCATGTTGCGGCGCTGGGCCAGGTTCACCTCGGCCTGCCATTCCAGGCCGGCCAGGCGCATGCGGGTGAGGATGAAGATGCGCTCGGTCTGGTGGCCGCCCGAGTCGGTGACCTTGCGGCGCTCGAGCACCGGCGCCTCGCCGAAGGCGAGCGGTGCGTCGTAGCGGCCGGTGTCGAGCTCGAAGCGCACCCACTCGACGCCATCGCGCTCGAAGGTGTGCTGCGACTCGACGTGCAGCGACGAGCTGCGCGCGCCGGTGTCGACCTTGGCGCGCACGGCGGTGATGCCGAGGTCCGGCAGGGCCAGCCACTCGCGCCAGCCCAGCGGCAGCGGTGTAGCCAAGGCATCCTCCGTGGCGGGGCGCGGGCCCCAAGCGAACGACGGCGGCCCGTGGCCGCCGTCGAGGGTTGGAGCGGGTGATGGGAATCGAACCCACGTTAGCAGCTTGGGAAGCTGCAGTTCTACCATTGAACTACACCCGCATTCGGCCCGGATTATGCCGGCCGGCCGGCCCGGGCCGCAACGCGCGCGGCGCGATAGAATCGCGCCATGCGAATCGTGCTCAACGGCCATGACCATGCCGCCGCGACCGGCGCCACCGTCGCGTCCCTGCTCGACCAGCTCGGCCTCGCCGGGCGCAAGGTCGCCGTCGAAGTGAACCAGGAAGTGGTGCCACGCAGCCGCCACGGCGAGCACGCGCTGGCCGAGGGTGACCGGGTCGAGATCATCCACGCCATCGGCGGCGGGTGACATGCGCCTTAACGGGGCTTAAGAAAGGGTTAACCCGCCCGGCGAATCGGGCCATAATCCGGGCATGACCCACGCCACCGACCCCCGGCCCGCCGATCCGCTGGTGATCGCCGGCAAGACCTACCGTTCCCGCCTGCTCACGGGCACCGGGAAGTTCAAGGACCTGGACGAAACCCGCCGCGCCACCGAGGCCGCCGGCGCCGAAATCGTCACCGTCGCCATCCGCCGCACGAATATCGGTCAAACCCCAGGGGAACCGAACCTGCTCGACGTGCTGCCGCCCGACCGCTACACCCTGCTGCCCAATACCGCCGGCTGCTACACCGCCGACGACGCCGTGCGCACCTGCCGTCTGGCGCGCGAGCTGCTCGACGGCCACAAGCTCGTCAAGCTCGAGGTGCTGGGCGACCCGCGCACGCTCTATCCCGACGTGGTGCAGACGCTCAAGGCCGCCGAGATCCTCGTGGCCGATGGCTTCGAGGTGATGGTCTACACCTCCGACGACCCGATCCTGGCCAGGCGCCTGGAGGAAATCGGCTGCGTGGCGGTGATGCCGCTGGCCGCGCCGATCGGTTCGGGCCTGGGCGTGCAGAACCGCTGGTCGATCCTGGAGATCGTCGAGAACGCGAAGGTGCCGGTGCTGGTGGACGCCGGCGTCGGCACCGCCTCCGACGCCGCCATCGCGATGGAGCTCGGCTGCGACGGCGTGCTGATGAACACCGCCATCGCCGGCGCGAAGGACCCGGTGCTGATGGCCAGCGCCATGCGCAAGGCCGTCGAAGCGGGCCGCGAGGCCTTCCTGGCCGGGCGCATCCCCAAGAAGCGCCACGCCAGCGCCTCCTCGCCGCTCGACGGCCACTTCCTGTGAGGCGGGCCCGGGCATGACCGGCACCCGCGACGACGACGCCCCGGAATCGGCCCCGCGCCACCGCCCGATCCGCAGTTTCGTGCTGCGGCAGGGGCGGCAGACGGAGGCGCAGAAGCGGGCGTTTGAGTTGCATTGGCCTGTGTTCGGGTTGGAGTACCGCGGTGAGCGGCGCGACTTCGAACAGGTATTCGGGCGGTCGGCCCCTGTCGTCGTGGAAGTTGGTTTCGGCAACGGCGAGCAGCTGCTGTATGCCTGCGAACGCGAGCCGCAGCGCGACTTCATCGGCATCGAGGTGCACGGCCCCGGCGTGGGCCGCCTGCTCAATGCCGCTGCGGCCGCGAACCTGCGCAACCTGCGTGTCTACCAGCATGACGCGGTCGAGGTGCTGCGCGACGACGTGGCGCCGGGCTCGCTGGACGAGGTGCGCATCTACTTCCCCGACCCCTGGCACAAGAAGCGCCACCACAAGCGCCGCCTGGTGCAGCCGGCCTTCGTGGACCTGCTCAGCCAGCGCCTCAGGCCCGGCGGCCTGCTGCACGTGGCCACCGACTGGGAAGGCTATGCCGAGCACCTGTGGGACGTGCTCGACGCCGAGCCGCGCCTGCGCAACCGCGCCGGCCCGCGCGGCAGCCTGCCCCGGCCCGAATGGCGGCGGCAAACCCACTTCGAGACCCGCGGCCTGAAACTCGGCCACGGCGTCTGGGACCTCCTCTACGACCGCTGCTGAGGAGACCGCCCACGCATGGACACCAGCCTGGCCCTGACCCGCGACATGATGCTCGTGCTGGGGCTGGTCGGCTTCACCGTGGTGATGTTCATGATCGAGCGCATCCGCGCCGACGCCACGGCGCTGGTGGTGCTGGTGGTGCTGGGCCTGACCGGCCTGGTGCCGGCCAACCAGCTCTTCGACGGTTTCTCGGGCAACGCCGTCATCGCGGTCATCGCCACGATGATCCTCGGCGCCGGACTCGACCGCACCGGCGCGCTCAACCGCCTGGCCGTTTGGCTGCTGCGGCTGTCGAAGGGCATGGAAGAGCGCCTGATCGTGCTCACCTCCGCCATGGCCGGCCTGATGTCGGGCTTCATGCAAAACCCCTCGGTGATGGCGCTGTTCCTGCCGGTGGCCTCGCGCCTGTCGGGCCGCACCGGCATCAGCCTCTCGCGCCTGCTGCTGCCGGTGGCGGCCGCCATCGTGATGGGCGGCGGCCTGACCATGATCGGCAACTCGCCGTTGATGCTGCTCAACGACCTGCTGGTGGCGGCCAACCGCAACCTGCCCTCGGGCGTGGCCACCTTGCAGCCGCTGGAAATGTTCGCGCCGCTGCCGATCGGCATCGCCCTGCTGCTGGCGGGCCTGGGCTACTACCGCTGGCTGGGCGGCAAGCTGTTCGCACGCGGCGAGGACAAGGGCGTGGCCCCGGGCCGCACCCAGAGCTACTTCGCGCGCGCCTACGGCATCGAGGGCGACGTCTACGAACTCACCGTCACCGCCGAGAGCCCGCTGGTGGGCATGAGCGTGGGCGAGGCCGAGGCGCAGCGCGAGGCGCCGCTCTACCTGGCCCTGCTCAGCGGCAACGAGGCGCGGCTGGCGCCGCCGGCCGACCAGATGATCTGGGTGGGCAGCGTGCTGGGCGTGATGGGCCCGCGCGAGGCGATCCAGGACTACGCGCAGAAGAACCTGCTGCGCATGTCGGCGCGCCTGCGCCACTTCGCCGACCTGTTCAACCCCAGCCGCTCGGGCATTTCCGAGGCGGTCATCCCGCCCACCTCGTCCTTCATCGGCAAGGCCCAGGCCAACCTGCAGCTGCGCAAGCGCTTCGGCATCAGCCTGCTGGCGATCAACCGCGACAACCAGGTCTGGCGCGAGGACATCCGCAAGATGCCGATCAAGGCCGGCGACATGCTGGTCTTCCACAGCATCTGGACCGACCTGGCCCAGGCCAGCGAAAGCCGCGACTTCGTGGTCGTCACCGACTACCCCAAGGGCGAGCAGCGGCCGCAGAAGCTGTGGTGGGCGCTGGCGGTGTTCGTCGGCGCGATGGCCCTGGCGCTGTCCACGCTCGTGCCGGTGCCGATCGCGCTGATGGCCGGCGCCGCGGCGATGATGCTGGCCGGCGTGCTGAACATGGACGAGGCCTACGCCGCGGTGAACTGGAAGACCGTGTTCCTGATGGCCTGCCTGATACCGCTGGGCTGGGCCATGGATTCCACCGGCGCGGCCGCGTGGATCGCCCAGCAGGTGCTCGAGCGCATCGGCGAGGACGTGCCGATCTGGGTGATCGAGGCCGCCGTGGGCCTGCTGGCCACCGCCTTCGCGCTGGTGATCGGCAACGTCGGCGCCACCGTGGTGATGGTGCCGATGGCCATCAACGTGGCCCTGGCCGCCGGCGGCAATCCACTGGCCTTCGCGCTGATCGTCGCGCTCTCGGCCTCGAACAACTTCCTCAGCGTGTCCAACCCGGTGCTGGCCATGGTGACCGGCCCGGCCGGCTATGGCCCGCGCGACCTGTGGCGCACCGGCGCGCCGCTGACCCTGGTCTACCTGGCCCTGGTGCTGCTGATCGTCAACCTGATGTTCTAGCCGGCGGCGACGGCCACGCGCACGGCCGTCAGCGAGGCGCCGCGGCAGGGCCCGGCCACGCACTCGCCCTGCTGCAGCTCGAAGCTCGCGCCATGCGCCGCGCAGACCAGCTTGCCCTTGTCGACCAGGAACTTGCCCGGCGCCCAGTCCAGCCGGCGGCCGGCATGCGGGCAGATGTTGAGCCAGGCCTTGAGCGACTCGCCCTGGCGCAGCAGCACCAGCGACTGCGGCTCGCCCTCGAGCACCACCTCGGTTTCCGACAGACCCTCGGGCGGCCAGCTGGCCAGCTCGATTAACGAACCACTTACACTTTCCACGCGGCGCCTCGCCATACTCCGTTTCCCGAAGTTTGCCACGCCAGCGCATGACCTTTTTCTTCCACCGCATGTTCAGCTACTGCCCCTCGAAGCCGAGGAGCCCGCTCATGCGCGTGCTGGTGGGCCTGCTGGGCCTGGTGCTGATCGTGGTGCTGGTGGCCTTCGGCCTGGTCATCGGCCTGGGCATGCTGCTGTTCGCGGCCGTGCGCCGCCTGGTGCGCGCCGCGCGCCAGCCCTCGCAGCCGGCCAACGCCGACGTGATCGAGGGCGAATACACCCGCGTGCGCGAGCCGGGCTCGTCGCCGCTCAGCCTGCGCTGAGCCTGCGCCGCCCTGTAGGAGGGCCCTTCGGGCCTGAGCGCCCTTTTCGCGGCTGAAGCCGCTCCTACACAATAGGCGCTCCCGCAGGAGCCCCGCATGAGCCAGCCCGTCATCCCCGTCCCCGCCCCCACCCTGCTGCCCGTGCGCGGCGGTGGCCAGTTTCCGGTGCGCCGCATCTACTGCGTCGGCCGCAATTTCGCCGAACACGCGAAGGAAATGGGCGCCAGCGTGGATCGCGGCAACCCGGTGTTCTTCATGAAGCCCGGCGACGCCATCGTGGCCGGCGGCGGCGAAGTCCCCTATCCGCCGGGCACGCAGGACCTGCACCACGAGGTCGAGCTGGTGGTCGCGCTGGGCCGCGACGCCGACGGCGGGGTGCCGGTGGAGCAGGCGTCGTCGCTGGTCTTCGGCTACGGCGTGGGCCTCGACCTCACCCGCCGCGACCTGCAGGCCAGGGCCAAGGCCGGCGGACTGCCCTGGGACACCGCCAAGGGTTTCGACCACTCCGCGCCCTGCAGCGAAATCGTGCCGGTGGCCGCGGCCGGCGCGCTGGCCGGGCGCCGGCTCTGGCTCGAGGTCAACGGCCAGCCGCGCCAGGGCGCGCCGCTGGGCGACATGGTCTTCTCCGTCGAGGAAGTGATCAGCGCGCTTTCGGGCCTGTACGCGCTCAAGGCCGGCGACCTGGTCTACATGGGCACGCCCTCGGGCGTGGCCGCGCTGCAGCGCGGCGATAGCTTCCACGCCGGCATCGAAGGCCTGGTGGAGCTGCGCGGCAGTATCGCCTGAGGCCCGGGCGCGGTAGATTCGGGCCTGCACGTCTACTCAACGACCGGGGAGGTCATCGCATGGGCATGGTGTCGGAGTTCAAGGAATTCGCAATGCGCGGCAATGTCGTCGACCTCGCGGTCGGCGTGGTGATCGGCGCGGCCTTCGGCAAGATCGTCGCCTCGCTGGTGAACGACATCATCATGCCGGCGGTGGGTTACATCGTCGGCGGCGTCGACTTCAGCGAACTGGCCATCGTGCTCAAGGAAGCCTCGGTGGACGCGGCCGGCGCCGAGGTGCCGGCGGTGCTGGTCAAGTACGGCGCCTTCGTCCAGACCGTGGTGGACTTCCTGATCATCGCCTTCGCCATCTTCGTGGCGGTGAAGGTGATCAACACGCTCAAGCGCAAGCAGGAGGCCGCCCCGGCGGCGCCGGCCGAACCGAGCGAGGAAGTGAAGCTGCTCACCGAGATCCGCGATTCGCTCAAGCAGCGCTGATCCCCCCGATGCACCCCCGGCGCCGGCCCCCGTGGCCGGCGTCGCCTTGAAGGAGACCCTGATGCGCCTTGCCCGAAACCTGCTCGCCCTGGCCCTGCTGGCCACCCTGCCCGCCGTGGCCTCCGACGGCACCGGCCTGGACGCCGGCGACCTCGCCGTGGCCGCCGCGTTGCGCGACCAGGCCCTGGCCGGCACCGAGGCCTTCGACATCGTCGAGTCGCTGACCACCGAGGTCGGCCCGCGCCTGGCCGGCACCCCGGCCGACGCCGAGGCGGTGCGCTGGGCCCAGGCCAAGTTCGAGTCCCTGGGTTTCGACCGCGTCTACCTCGAGCCGGTGACCTTCCCGGTCTGGCTGCGCGGCCACGAGCGCGCCGACGTGGTGGCGCCGTTCCCGCAGCCGCTGGTGATCACCGCGCTCGGCGGCAGCATCGGCACCGAGGGTGCGCTCGAGGCCGAGGTGGTGCACTTCGCCGACCTGGCCGCGCTGGAAGCGGCGCCGGCCGGCAGCCTCGAGGGCAAGATCGCCTTCATCTCCAACCGCATGGTGCGCTTCAAGGACGGCCGCGGTTACGGCCCGGCCGTGGGCGCGCGCAGCCGCGGCGCGGTCGAGGCGGCAAAGAAGGGCGCGGTGGCCGTGGTCATCCGTTCGATCAGCACCAACTCCGACCGTTTCGCCCACACCGGCACCATGCGCTACGACGAGGGCGTGCCGCGCATTCCCGCCGCGGCCCTGTCCAACCCCGACGCCGACCTGCTGGTGAACATGCTGCGCCGCGGCCAGCCGGTGAAGCTGCGCCTGGACATCGCCGCCGAGCACCCGGGCGAGTACACCTCGCACAACGTCATCGGAGAAATCCGCGGCCGCGACCTGCCCGACGAAGTGGTCACCATCGGCGGCCACCTCGATTCCTGGGACCTGGGCACCGGCGCGATCGACGACGGCGCCGGCGTGGCCATCACCATGGCGGCGGGCGCGGCCATCGGCCGGCTCGAGCAGGCGCCGCGCCGCACCATCCGCGTGATCGCCTACGCCAACGAGGAGCAGGGTCTGTACGGCGGCAAGGCCTATGCCGAGGCGCGCGCCGCGGCCGGCGAAATCGCCGCGCACCAGCTCAGCGCCGAAAGCGATTTCGGCGCGGGCCGCGTTTATGCCCTGCGCGCCGGCGTGGACCCAGCCGCCTGGCCGGTGATCGAGAAGATCGGCGAAGTGCTGGCGCCCCTGGGCGTGGTCACGGAGCGCGAAGGCGGCGGCCCGGGCCCGGACGTGGGGCCGATCGTGGCCAAGGGCGCCACCTGGGCGCAGCTGGCCCAGGACGGCACCGACTACTTCGACTACCACCACACGGCCAACGACACCCTCGACAAGATCGACCCCAAGGCCCTGGACCAGCAGGTCGCCGCCTACGCCGCGATGGCCTGGCTGGCCGCCGAAACCGACGTCGACTTCGGCACCCTGCCCGTCCGCCAGCCCTGAGCCCGTTGGCTCAGTTCAGCAGCGGCGTTTGCAGGACCCGGGAGGGGCGGCCGAGGAGTTTTTCGGCCTGCTTGCGCAGGTCCTCGCGCGAGACCTCGCGGATCTTGATCAGGGCCTTCACCACGTCGTCGAGCGAGTGCTTGCCGTCGGTGCCCTCGCGGATCTCGGCGTCGAGCTCGCGCAGCAGCTGCACGGCGCGGGCGGTGCGCGGGCCGCTGGAGCGGTTGGTGTCGAGCGTCTTCACCCCGCGGCCGTGGCGCGCCATCCACGCCTGGGCCCGGTCGGCGCGGGAGTCGGACAGCAGGCCGGCCCGGCGCATCAGCTCGATCGAATAGAACTCGGCCAGGCCCTCGGCGATCCAGTCGTCGCCATCGGCGCCGCGGATGCGGGTGAAGACGTGGAACATCTCGTGCACCAGGGTGCTGGTGCCGTTTTCGCTGATCAGCGGCCGGTCGGCGTGCAGGAACATCGAGCGCGGACCCGACAGGCCACCGCGCCACATCGGGTCGCCGGCGCTGACGATCAGCAGCTTCGGCGGCAGCTTGCCCCAGGCCCGCTCGAACTCCGGCACCAGGCCGTTGAAGAAGGCCAGCATGTCGTTGCGGCGAACCACGTCGCCCTTGGGCCCGGCCACGCTGATTTCGATTCGTTCGAACTGCTCGCGGCGCGTCCCCACCTGGCCGGCGATGATCCAGCCGGTCGGCCGGTCGAAACGGCGCTCGGCATTGGCGATGACGAAGGACTTGCCGTCGCGGCTGCGCTTGAACGGCGTATCCACGTTGGTCCAGCCCTTGGGCAGCTGGAAGCGCAGGCGCGCGCGTGAATCCGCACCCGGCGTGGCCGCCACCGTAGCGGGCGGGATGAGGTGGTCGCCGCGAACGATCACCCAGTCGTCGGTGATGCGCGCGTCGTAGCCGCCGCCGCGCCGCTGCTTGTCGATGCGGTAGGTGAAGCGAAGGCGCGCCGGCTCGCCGCGCGGCGGGACCCAGGTGACGATGTCGCCCTTGCGCGACACTTCGCCGTCGCCGGAAACGGAGCCATAACGATCCTCCGGCATCGCCAGGCGCATCCGGCGCACTTCGCCGGTGCCGGGCGTGAGCCGGATGCTGACGGCGGCCTGGCCCTGCTCGGGCTGGAAGCGCACCAGATAGTCGACGTCGTATTCGGTGCGCTCGGCGAGGGCCAGGGCCGGCGCGAGCAGCAGGGCCAGCGCCAGGGTGATGGAAAACCGCGGGGTCAGGTTCAATGCCATGCGGCCGATTATGCCGCCAAAGCCCTGAATTGCCGGTTCACGCGCGGCGCTGGCGCCACCACTCGGCCAGGAAGACCGTGCTGGCCGAGGCCACGTTCAGGCTTTCGACCGCGCCCGTGCCGGGAATTTCCAGACGCAGCGCCGCGGCATCGGCCAGCAGCGGGTCGACGCCCGACTGTTCGGCGCCCATCACCAGCAGCAGGCGCTCGGGCAGGGCCGTGCCGAACAGCGGCTGGCCGCCCCGCACCACGGTGGCGGCCACGCCGAAGCCGGCCGAACGCAGCTGGGCCAGGCTGTTGTCGGCGCGGCCCAGGCGCACCAGCGGCACCGCCTCGGCGCCACCCTCGGCCACGCGCGCGGCGGCGCCGGACAGGGCCAGGCCGGAATCCTTGGGCAGCATCAGACCGGCCACGCCGAAATGCGCGGCCGAGCGCAGGATGGCGCCGAGGTTGTGCGGATTGCCCACGCCGTCGAGCCACAGCGCCAGCGCCGGGCCCGGCGGCAGTTCGCGCAGCCAGGCCGAGAGCGACGACTCGGGCGCCGGCATGGCGCCGAACACCACGCCCTCGTGGTGCTGGCTGCCGGCGAGTTTCTGCAGGTCCGCATCGCCGACGATGGTGTAGCCAAGGCGGTGCTTCACGCAGTGGGCCAGCACGTCCTTCAACCGCGGGATGCGCGACTCAAGCAGCCACACCTTGCGCAGGTCGCCCGGCCGGTGGCGGAACATGGCCAGGCAGGCGTTGAGGCCGTACAGGCGCTGCTCGCGTGGTCCGCGATCCACGGCGGGCGTGGCCTCGGCCTCGGGGCGCGGCGGCGGGCGACGCGGCGCGTCGGCCTGCACCTGCCCGCGGTCACGCTGGCGCTGGCGCTTGTCTCGCGGCTGGGACGGCGGCCCGCGGTAGGGGCCGCCGGGAGGGCGGGCATCGGTCATGCCGACAGTCTACCGCTACCCATGCCCCCCGACGGGCGGCACCTCGGCCTCGAGCCGCTCGAGCTTGCGCGCCACCGCCTCCGGCGAGCGCGTGTACGGCGCCAGCAGGGCGTAGAAGGCCGGCACCACGAACAGCGACAGCAGGGTCGAGAAGGCCACGCCGGCGATGATCACGATGCCGATGGTGCTGCGGCTGGCCGAGCCCGGGCCGCCCGCCACCACCAGGGGCACGGCGCCCATCATGGTGGCGATGGAGGTCATCAGGATCGGCCGCATGCGCACCGCGGCGGCCTCGACGATGGCGTCGCGCACGGCCCGTCCCTCGTCGCGCAGCTGGTTGGCGAACTCGACGATCAGGATGCCGTTCTTGGCCGCCAGGCCCACCAGCATCACGATGCCGATCTGGCTGAAGAGGTTGAGCGAGCTGCCGAACAGCCACAGGCCGATCAGCGCGCCCAGCACCGCCAGCGGCACGGTGAGCATGATCACGATCGGATGCAGGAAGCTCTCGAACTGCGCGGCCAGCACCAGGTACACGACCAGCAGCGCCATGGCGAAGGTGAACAGCACCGCCAGGCCCGCGCTCTGGTACTCGCGCGACTCGCCCTTGTAGTCGAGCTGGGCGCGCTCGGGCAGCTCTTCGTCGGCCGTCTGGCGCACCCACTCGAGCGCCTCGCCCAGCGTGTAGCCCGGCGCCAGGCCGGCGCTGAGCGTGATCGCGCGCAGGCGGTTGAAGCGGTTGAACTGGCCCGGCTCGGCCAGCTCCTGCAGCGTCACCAGGTTCGACAGCGGCACCAGCTCGCCGCTGGTGGTCGAACGCACGTAGAGGTTGTCGAGGTCGGCCGGCGAGCCGCGGTCCTCGAGCCGGGCCTGCAGGATGACGTCGTACTCCTCGCCGTCCTCGACGTAGGTGGTGACGCGGCGCGAGCCCATCATGGTCTCGAGCGTGCGGCCGATCTCGGCCACGGGCACGCCCAGGTCGGCGGCGCGGGCGCGGTTGATCTCCACGCGCAGCTGCGGCCGGGTTTCCTTGTAGTCCGAGTCGGCGCCGAACAGGCCCGGGTTCTGCTCCATGCGGGCGAGCATGCGGTCGCGCCACTCGGCCAGCTCCACGTAGTCCGGGCCGCCCAGCACCACCTGCAGCGGCTGGCCGCCGGCGCGCACCAGGCCGCTGCGCGCCTGCGGGCGCGAGACCACGCCCGGCAGCGCGTTGAGCTCGGCGCGCACCTTCTCCACCAGCCCGGCGGTGTCGATGTCGCGCTCGTTCCAGGGCTTGAGCAGCACGATTGCGCGGCCGGTGTGCATGTCGCCGCCGGGGCCGAAGCCGCCCGGCACCGCGGTGTTCACGCGGTCGATCGGCTGGCCTTCGCCGGTGTAACGGAACAGCACCTGCTCGACGCCCTGCATCTGCTGCACGGTGTAGTCATAGCCGGCGCCCTCGGGCGCCGACACGCCCACGAAGAAGGCGCCGCGGTCCTCCGGCGGCGCCAGTTCGGCCGGGATCACCTGGATGAGGAAGGCCGACAGGCCCAGCGTGCCCAGCAGCGCCAGGCCGAACACCAGCGGGCGCCCCACGGTACGCTCGACGGCGCCGCGGTAGCGCGCGCTGAGCGTGTCGAGATGGCCCTGGATCCAGCGGTTGAGTCCCTTGGGCTCCTGGTGCGGACGCACCAGCAGCGAGCACATCATCGGCGTGAGCGTGAGCGCGACGAAGGCCGAGATGATCACCGCGCCGGCCATGGCCACCGACAGCTCGCGGAACAGCCGGCCGGTATTGCCTTCCATGAAGCCCACCGGCAGGAACACCGCCGCCAGCACCGCCGTGGTGGCGATGACCGCGAAGGCCACCTGCTGGGTGCCGCGGCGCGCCGCCACCAGCGGTGGCTCGCCGAGGTCGGCGCGGCGCTGCACGTTCTCGAGCACCACGATGGCGTCGTCCACCACCAGGCCGATGCACAGCACCAGCGCCAGGAGCGTGAGCAGGTTGATCGAGAAACCGAAGGCCCACAGGGCGATGAAGGCAGCCACCAGGCACACCGGCACCGTCACCGCCGGGATGATCGCGGCGCGCACGCTGCCCAGGAACAGGTAGATCACCACCAGCACGAGGATGATGGCCTCGAACAGGGTCCAGTACACGCGTTCGACGGCGGCATCGATGAAGATGGTGCTGTCGAAGGCCACGAAGATGCGCGTGCCTTCGGGCAGCGTCTCCTGGATCGACGGCAGCGCCGCCTTGACGTCGCGCGCCACCTGCAGCGAGTTGGCGGTGGAGGTCTTGATGATGCCCAGGCCGATGTTGGGCTGGCCGTTGCCGCGGAAATAGGCGCGGCGCTCGGACGAGGCGCGCTCGACCCGGGCCACGTCGCCCAGGCGGACAAGATAGCCGTCGTCGCCCTTGGCCAGGGTGAGCTGGGCGAAGTCCTCCGGCTGCTCGTAGCCGCGCATCACGCGCAGGGTGAAGTCGCGGTCCTGCGATTCGATGCTGCCGGCCGGCAGCTCGACGTTCTCGCGGCGCAGCGCGTTCTCGACGTCGTTGACGGTGAGCCCGCGGGCAGCCAGGGCCTGGCGGTCGAGCCAGATGCGCATCGAGTAGCGCTGCCGGCCGCCGACGCGGACCTGGGCCACGCCGTCGATGCTCGAAAGGCGGTCGACCACGTAGCGCTCGGCGTAGTCGCTGAGCTCGAGCGTCTCGAGCCGCTCGGAGTTCATGTTCAGCCACAGGATGACGTCGGCGTCGGCCTCGACCTTCTCGATCTCCGGCGGGTCGGCCTCGGGCGGCATGCGGTCGCCGACGCGGCTGATGGCGTCGCGCACGTCGTTGGCGGCGGCCTCGATGTCGCGCGAGAGCGAGAACTCGATGGTCACGCTGGCCTGGCCATTGCGGCTGCGCGACTCGATGGTCTCGATGCCCTCGATGCCGGCCACGGCGTCCTCGAGGATCTGGGTGATGCGGGTCTCCACCACCGCCGCCGAGGCGCCCGGGTAGGCCACTTCCACCGACACCACCGGCGGGTCGATGTCCGGGAGCTCGCGCAGGGTCAGGCGGGTGAAGGCGATCATGCCCAGCACCACCAGCAGCAGGCTCATGACGGTCGCGAAGACCGGGCGCTTGATCGAGATGTCGGAAAGGACCATGGCCAGGCCTCCCGGGTCAGCCCGCGCCGCCGGCGGCGGCCGGCTCGACCACGCTCACGCGCAGGCCGTTGCGCATCTTGCCGACGCCGTCGACCACGACGCGGTCGCCGGCCGACAGGCCTTCGAGCACCTCGACTTCGCCGCGCCGGCGCTGGCCGAGCGTGACCGCGACCTGCTCGACCGTGTCGTCCTCGCGCAGGCGGAACACGCGGGCCTCGCGCGCCACCTGGATGATCGATATCTCCGGCACCACCAGGGCCTGCCGTTCCGGCTGGAACAGTTCGACCGTGAGCAGCATGCCCGGGCGCAGTTCGCGATCGGGGTTGGGCAGCACGGCGCGCACCGTCACCGCGCGCGTCACCGGATCGACGCGCGAGTCGACGGTGGTCACCTCGCCATCGAAGCGGCGGCCCGGATAGGCCGCGCTGCCGGCGCTGATCGACTGGCCGGAGGCGAGCACCGAGAGGAAGGTCTCGGGCACCTGGAAGTCGAGCTTGATCACCGAAACGTCGTCGAGGCTGGCGATGGTGGTGCCGGGCGTGACCAGCGTGCCCGGGCTCACCTGCCGGAAACCCAGCACGCCGGCGAAGGGCGCGGTGATGACGCGGTCGGCCAGGCGGGCACGGGTGGCGTCGAGGCGGGCGCGCGCCGACTCCATCGCGGCGCGCTGGGCGTCGAGCTGCCCGGCCGGGATGAGCTTCTGCGCGGCCAGCTGGCGCTGTCGCTGGTACTGCTGGTCGGCTTCGCGGTACGCGGCGGCGGCCTCTTCAAGCCCGGCCACCTCGACCCGGCCCGACAGGTCCACCAGCACGTCGCCTGCCTCGACGAGGTCGCCGTCCTCGAAGTTCACCCGCACCACGGTCTCGGTGACCTTGGCGGTGACCATCACCGACTCGTTCGCGCGCGCGGTGCCCAGTGCCTGGATCGAATCGCGCCAGGGCTTGGACTGCACCTCGTGCGCGGTGACGGTGGCCGGGGCCGGCCCCTGGCCGCCACCCTGCTCGCTGCTGCAGGCCGCGAGGGCGAGCAGGACGGTGGGCAGGAAGCATCGGAGAAGAGATCGCTGGCAGGCGCTCATCGTGGGGTCGTGTCCTTCAGGAATGTGTCGATTCTAAGGGGACGCGCCCGGCCGGCGTGTGCAGGCGGCGCGACGAAGTCCCCAAAAGATAAACGCCGGCGCGGGGCCGGCGTTTACTTGCAACGCTGGGTTGCAGGCGCGCGGCCTGCGCGGGGCTCAGCCCTTCCAGCGGCCCAGCGCGGCCAGGCCGTTGTCCTTGGCGCGGGCGTAAACGGTCTGCTGCGCCGCGGCAAAGTTGCCGGCCATGTCCTTGGCCCACAGCTTCAGCGCCGCCGACTGCATGGCGCGGCCATAGCTGAAGCTCAGCGGCCACGGCTTCGGGCCCATCTGGTTCATGGCGTTGAGGTGCGCGGTGGCGTCCTCGTCGCTCTGGCCACCCGAGAGGAACACAATGCCCGGCAGCGTGGCCGGCACCGAGGCCTTCAGGCAGCGCAGGGTCATCTCGGCTACTTCCTCGACCGAGGCCTGCTCCGGGCAATCCTTGCCGGAGACGACCATGCTGGCCTTGAGGATGGTGCCCTCGAGCATGACGTTGTGCTCGTACAGCGAGCCGAACAGCGAGCGCAGGGTGACTTCGGTGATGTCGTAGCAGGTGTCGATGTCGTGGCTGCCATCCATCAGCACCTCGGGCTCGACCATCGGCACGATGCCCACTTCCTGGCACAGCGCGGCATAGCGGGCCAGCGCGTGGCAGTTGGCTTCGATGCAGGTGCCCGAGGGCATGTCCTCGCCGATGGTGATGACGGCGCGCCACTTGGCGAAGCGGGCACCGAGCCTGGCGTATTCCTTCAGGCGGTCGCGCAGGCCGTCGAGGCCCTCGGTGACCAGCTCGCCCGGGAAGCCGGCCAGCGGCTTGGCGCCGAGGTCGACCTTGATGCCCGGCAGGATGCCGGCGTCCATCATGACCTTGGTGAAGGGCACGCCGGCCTTGGTGGACTGGCGCAGGGTCTCGTCGTACAGGATGGCGCCGGAGATGTAGTCGCCGAGCTTCGGGGTGGTCAGCAGCATTTCGCGGTAGGCGCGGCGGTTGTCTTCCGTGCACTCGATGCCGACGCCGTCGAAACGCTTCTTGATGGTGGCTGTGGACTCATCGATGGCGATGATGCCCTTGCCCGCGGCCACCATGGCCTGGGCGGTTTCGGCGAGCTGGTCGATACTCATGGCGGGATCCCCGGGGGTGGTGGCTGGAAACCCCGCATTATAGCCCATCCCGGCGCCCTACCCCGCTGACGAATTCGCCCCCTCCGGCCACCACCCACCCCCTGCAGGAGTGCCTTCAGGCGCGAGTCTTTTGCCTTTCCATCTTTGCGCCGGGATCGTTCCCGGCAGCGGGCCGCCGCAAGAGAAGTCCCCAGTCCGGACACGCCGTGAACCCATCCATGGGGGCTCTTCGAAAACATCCATGTTTTCGACGGTCCGGCCTGGGGACTTCTCATGCGACGCCCCGGCTCACCATCCGGGCCGGGATGCTTGCTCTGAAAGCGATCCTCCGGCCCATGTCCTCCGCGGTCCGTCGTGCGCGCAGTCCTTTGCCGGGGCTTCGAAAACATGGACGTTTTCGAAGAGCCCCCATGGATGGGTTCACGGCGTCCCCGGCAAAGGACTGCGCGTACGGCGGACCCTCGCCGGGAACGAGCCCGGCGCGAAAGAGCCAAGGAGCAAAAGATTCGCGCCTGAAGGCGCTCCTACAGGGGGGGGGGCGGGGTCAGAGTTCGCCGAGGCCTTCGGCGGCGCCGGCGGGGCCGACCTGGAGCAGGCGCAGGGTGTTGGTGGCGCCATGCAGTTCCATGTGGTCGCCGCTGGTGATGATGACGCGGTCGCCCTCGGCAAGCAGGCCGAGCTCGAACAGGTGGCGGATGGCGCCGCGGGCGGCCTCGCGGGTGGCCTTGCCGGCGCTGTCGTAGTTGATCGGGAACACGTCGCGCACCAGGGCCATGCGGCGGCGCGCGCCGTCGTGGCGCGAAAGGCCGTAGATCGGCACCGAGGAGCGGAAGCGCGACAGGTAGCGGGCCGTGCCGCCCGACTCGGTGAGCGCGATGATCGCGCGCACCTGGATGTGCTCGGTGAGGAACATGCTGGCCATCGCGATGGCCTGGTCGGCGCGCTGCAGGTTGCGCGGCGCCTTCTCGAAGTCGGTGTCGTGGTCGAACTGCCGCTCGGCGCCCAGGCAGATGCGCACCATCGCCTCCACCGCCTTCACCGGGTAGCTGCCCGAGGCCGTTTCGGCCGAGAGCATCACCGCGTCGGTGCCATCGATGACCGAGTTGGCCACGTCCAGCACCTCGGCGCGGGTCGGGATCGGGTTGTCGACCATCGACTGCAGCATCTGCGTCGCGGTGATGACCGTGCGGTTGAGCTCGAGCGCCGTGCGGATGATCTTCTTTTGCAGGCCCGGCAGCTCGGCGTCGCCGATCTCCACGCCCAGGTCGCCGCGCGCCACCATCACCACGTCCGAGGCCTGGGTGATCTCGACCAGGTTCTCGATGGCCTCGGCGCGCTCGATCTTGGCCACCATGAAGGCGTCCGAGCCGGCGGCGCGGGCCAGCGCGCGCGCCTCGTCCATGTCGGCCGCCGAGCGGCAGAACGACACCGCGATGAAGTCCACGCCCAGCTCCGCGGCGATGCGGATGTGCGCCTTGTCCTGGTCGGTCAGCGCGCCCAGCGACAGCCCGCCGCCGAGGCGGTTGAGGCCCTTGCGGTTCGACAGCACGCCGTCGGTGAGCACGCGCGTGCGGATGTTCGGGCCCTCGATGGCCAGCACCTCGACCGCCATCAGGCCGTCGTCGAGCAGCAGGGTATCGCCCGGGTGCACGTCGTTGACCAGGCCCAGGTAGCTCACGCCGACCTGGCGGGCGTCACCGTCGGGGGCGTCGGCGCGGCAGACCAGGGTGAACTCCTGGCCGGCGGAGAGCACCACCTTGCCTTCCTCGAACTTCTCGATGCGGATCTTCGGGCCCTGCAGGTCGGCCAGGATGCCGACCTCGCGGCCCAGCTTCGCCGCCGCGGCGCGCACCGCCGCCACGCGCGCGGCGTGGTGCTCGGGGCTGCCGTGGCTGAAGTTCAGGCGCACCACGTTCACGCCGGCGCGCACGAGCTCGTCGAGCACGCCCGGGGCGTCGGTGGCGGGGCCGAGGGTGGCGAGGATCTTGGTGCGGCGCAGCGTCTGGCTCATGGCATGGCATGTGGTCGTGATGCCCACACGCTAGCACACCGCCGTGGCGGCGAATCAGCCGAAAAGCGCGGCCAACTCCCGCGGCGTAGCGGCCAGGCGGGTGGCGCCGGCGGCGCGCAGCTCCACCTCGCCGCCGAAGCCCCAGAGCACGCCCACCGACGGCATGCCGTGGTGGCGCGCGCCGTCGATGTCCATGTGCCGGTCGCCGATCATCCAGCAGCCCTCGGGCGACAGGCCCAGGCGGCCCAGCGCTTCGCCGATAAGCTCGGGCTTGTGGCTCAGTCGGCCGCAGGGCGTGGCGCCGGTGACGTCCTCGAACAGGTGGCCGAAGGGCAGGTGCCCGATGATGCGGCGCGCGTGCGGCTCGTTCTTGGCCGTCACCACCGCCAGCCGGTGGCCGGCGGCGGCGAGTCCGGCGAGCGTGTCGCCGATGCCCTCGTAGACCTCGTGCTCGAGCCAGCCGTGGGTCTCGAAGCGCTCGCGGTAGAACTCCACCGCGCGCTCGGTGCGCGCGGCGTCGCCGAGCAGCGGGCCGAAGCTGTCGCGCAGCGGCGGTCCGATCCAGCGGCGCAGCGCCTCGGGCGGCGGCACTGGTTCGCCCAGGCGCTCGAAGGCGTGGGCGACGCAGCGGGTGATGCCGACGGCCGAGTCGATCAGGGTGCCGTCGAGGTCGAACAGCAGGGTCGCCACCTCAGGCCGCGCGCGCCTTGAGCGCCGCGACCGCCGGCAGTTCCTTGCCCTCGCAGAACTCGAGGAAGGCGCCGCCGCCGGTGCTGATGTAGCTGATGCCCGACTCGACGCCGTACTTGTCCACCGCGGCCAGCGTGTCGCCGCCGCCGGCGATCGAGAAGGCGTCCGAGGCGGCGATGGCGCGGGCCAGGGTCTCGGTGCCCTTGCCGAAGGCGTCGAACTCGAACACGCCCACCGGGCCGTTCCAGATCACGCTGCCGGCCTTGGCGATCATCGCGGCGTAGCGCGCGGCGGTGTCGGGGCCGATGTCGAGGATCATGTCGTCGGCGCCGACCTCGGACACCGGCTTCACCGTCGCCGGCGCATCGGCGGCAAAGGCCGGGGCGACGACCACGTCGGTGGGCAGCGGGATGTCGGCGCCGCGGGCCTGGGCGTCGGCGATGATCTGGCGCGCGGTGTCGAGCAGGTCGGCCTCGCACAGCGACTTGCCGACCGGGTGGCCCATGGCGGCGATGAAGGTGTTGGCGATGCCGCCGCCGACGATCAGCTGGTCCACCTTCGACACCAGGTTCGAGAGCAGCTCGAGCTTGGTGCTGACCTTGGAACCGGCGACGATGGCCATCAGCGGCCGCGCCGGCGCGTGCAGGGCCTTGGCCAGCGCATCGAGCTCGGCCATCAGCAGCGGGCCGCCGCAGGCGACCCTGGCGAAGCGGATGGCGCCGTGGGTGGAGGCCTGGGCGCGATGCGCGGTGCCGAAGGCGTCCATCACGAACACGTCGCAGAGCGCGGCGTACTTGCGCGCCAGCGCCTCGTCGTCTGACTTCTCGCCGACGTTCATGCGGCAGTTCTCCAGCAACACCAGCTGGCCCGGCCGGACGTCCACGCCGTCCACCCAGTCCTTGACCAGCGGCACCTCGCGGCCCAGCAGCTCGCCCAGGCGCGCGGCGACCGGCGCCAGCGAATCCTCGGCGGTCCAGGTGCCCTCCTTCGGGCGGCCCAGGTGCGAAGTGACCATCACGGCCGCGCCCTTCTCCAGCGCCAGCTTCATCGTCGGCAGGGCGGCGGTGATGCGCTGCTCGGAGGTGATGCGGCCGTCCTTGACCGGCACGTTGAGGTCTTCGCGGATCAGCACGCGCTTGCCGGCCAGGTCGAGGTCGGCCATGCGGAGGATGGACATGGGGGGCTCCGGGATCGGGTAAGACGCCATTTTCCCCCGCGCGGGCCGGTGGCGGCAAACGCGCCGGGCGCGTGGGACAATGCCGGCATGGACGCCCCGACCCCACTGCCCGTGCTCGAAGGCCAGGCCGTGCGCCTGCGGCCGCTGCGCGAGGCGGACGCGGACGCGCTGTTCGCGCTCTACGGCGACCCGGCCGTGTGCCGCTACTGGAGCTTCGCGCCCTGGACCGAGCCGGCCCAGGCCCGCGCCTGGCTGGCCGAGCGCATGGGCTGGCGGCCGCCGGCCACCTACGGCTGGGCCCTGGCCGACCGCGACGACGACCGGCTGCTGGGCACGGTGAGCCTGTTTTCGCTCAGCGCGCCCAACCGCCGCGCCGAGCTCGGCTATTCGCTGCTGCCGGCGTGCCAGGGCCGCGGCCTGGCCCGCGAAGCGGTGCGCCTTGCCCTGGACTTCGGCTTCGGCCCGCTGGCGCTCGAGCGCGTGGAGGCCGACGTGGACCCGCGCAACGAACCCTCCTGGCGCCTGCTCGAGCATTTCGGCTTCCGTCGCGAGGGCCTGCTGCGCAACCGCTGGCGCGTGGGCGACACCTTCGCCGACTCATGGATCTACGGGCTGCTGGGCAGCGAGTACGGGAGGGCCGCATGAGCCTGGAGCTCGGACCTGCGCTGGATGCCCTGCGTCGCGGCGAGGCCATCGGCCTGCCCACCGAAACGGTGTACGGCCTGGCGGCCGATGCCTCCCGGCCCGAGGCGGTGCGGCGCATCTTCGCGCTCAAGGGCCGGCCGGCCGACCACCCGCTGATCGTGCACGTGGCGGGCGCCGGGGCCATCGACGACTGGGCGCTGGACGTGCCGCCCGCGGCGCGGGCCCTGGCCGCGGCCTTCTGGCCCGGGCCGCTCACGCTGATCCTGCGCAAGCGCCCGAGCGTGCCGCCGGAAGTGACCGGCGGCCAGGACACCGTCGGCCTGCGCTGCCCCGACCACCCGGTGGCCCTGGCCCTGCTGCGCGCCTTCGGCGGCGGCCTGGCGGCGCCGTCGGCCAACCGCTTCGGCCACGTCAGCCCGACCCGCGCCGCGCACGTGCGCGCCGAGTTCGGCGACGCGGTGCCCGTGGTGCTCGAGGGCGGCGAGTGCGCGGTGGGCATCGAAAGCACGATCGTCGACCTGTCCGGCGCCACCCCGCGCATCCTGCGCCCGGGCATGCTGGGCCGCGAGCGCATCGAGGCCATCATCGGACCGGTGCAGGCGGGCGTTGCCGGCGACAGCCCGCGCGCCTCGGGCACGCTCGACGCGCATTACGCGCCACGCACGCCGCTGTTGCTGCTGCCGCGCACCGCGCTGGCCGACGAGGCCACGCAGCAGCAGGTGCTGGGCAAGGCCGTGCAGGTGCTGGCGCTGGGCCAGCTGCCCGAAGGCGCGCCCGGCCTGGCCCTGCCGGCCACGCCCGCGGGCTACGCGCACGAGCTTTACGCCGCGCTGCGCGAACTCGACGGCCGTGCCGCCAACCTGCTGCTGGCCGAGCGCCCGCCGGAAACCGACGACTGGCTGGCCATCCACGACCGCCTGCGCCGCTCGGCCGCCGGCGCCGGCCTGGACGCGGAACCCACGTGAGCCGCACGGGCTGGCGCGCGCTCTTCGCCGCCCTGCCCGACGGCCTGACCGCAGCCGCCTTCATGGCGGTCTGGATTTCGCCCTTCGTCTTCGGCGAAGCCGGCGTGCGCACCGCGATGCTGGTGATGCTGCTGGAGTTCTTCCTCATCCACGCCACCGGTTTTTTCACCGCTTTCGTGATGGCGCCCGGGCTGGCGCGCGGCAGGCGCGTGGCGGCCATCCTGGGCCTGTCGCTGTTCTACCTGCTGATGATCGGCGCGCTGGCCAGCAGTTTCGGCGAGTGGTGGCCACTGCTGGCCTTCGGCTGGCTGGTGGCCGCCAAGCTGGCCTGGGTATACGCGCGCCGCCCCGCGGGCGACGAGGAGGACGACCGCGGCGCGATCGCCTGGGCCGGCTCGGGCGTGGCCTATGTGCTCGGCGCCTTCGCCACCGCCGTGCCGCCGGTTCCCCGCCTGGGCATGACCGAAACCCTGCAGCCCGGCTTCGGCCTGGGCGACGACGCCGGCGGCCTGTGGATGGACGAGCCCCAGCGCGTGATCGCCTTCGGCGTCCTCTACTTCGGCCTGCTCTGCCTCGGCAAACTCCTCGCCGCCCTGTTCGGCGGCGAAAAAAAACCCCGGCCGGAGCCCTAGGCGTTCACTTAATGTGTTGAAATACCCTTTCGGCGGCGCCCTTCCCGGGCGCCGCGCTTTTTTGGGGCGCCGGAATGGCTGGGAAGGGTAGATCGCGCGATACACACTGGTGTCCGCCAGCGGTCGACGGCATCAACGTTAACGGCTGCCGTTCGCCCAGGTGCGATAACTTCGGGGTTCCTCCCACGCCTCGCGCCTCCAGGCGGCGCGTCGACGCCGAAGCTAACGGATACACGCGCTACGGAACTGGTGATGGTCCGCTTGGCAACATCGGATTGAAGTGTGGCCGGTGCGGCTCGGTCACCACGATGCTCAACAATGCAGCGATCGCCGAGGAGCTGTCTCGCTTCTCGATCCCGGTGAAGCAGCCGGCCTGTCGGACTCCAACCTGCGAGAACGCAGGCGTCGCTGCCCCTGGCTACTCCAGTCGATATCAATTGTTCGGGCGCACGAAGGCAGGGTCGCCACGGTGGCGCTGCCGCGCGTGTGGCTCGACCTGTTCGGCTTCGAATCGCGGGGGCCATCGACTGCGCCTTCCCACGGCCAGCGAAGACGTCCTGCGCCTGCTCGTCAACAAGGTACCGATGCGACGAATCTGCGAAGTCGCGGACGTCAATCCCCAGGTGCTTTATAACCGCATCTCGCGTCTGGCCGCGCAGTTGCGTGCCCTGTCGGCGCACTACGAGGCGACCGGCGCCCCTGGGCCGCGCTGGAATCGCCTGCATCTGAGTACTGATCGCCAGACTCACACCTTGAACTGGGGAACGGCGCTGGAACGCCAACCCATCACACTGCAAGCCATTGCCACAGCGGAGGTCTTATCTGGCTATGTGGTAGCCCAGCACCTCAACTACGACCCTGACGCCAATCCCCGGGCAACGGAGCTGCTTGCCTACGCGGCGGGGGATCCTGAGCGGCGGCCGGCCTTTCGCAAGTATGCGCGGCTTTGGCTTCCTTACGAGTCAGCGAGTGATGGTGAGTCGACGCAAACCAAGAGCGCCTCGGAACTGCGGGTGCCAGGCGTTGGCGGCATCGTGCACGAGAACTACACGATGGCGGCGCACTTGCAGGCCCTCAAGCCGTGGGTGGCGCAAGCAAGCTACGTGCAGTTCAGCCTGGATCTGGACCCCTTGTTGGACCGCCTCTGTCTTCTGACCTTCTCCGAGCGCGTACGCGAAGGAACCCTTGATGCCTATCTGGTGCGCATCAACAAGGACATGACGGTGTCCCAGCGGAAACAGGCGCTGGCCGAAGCCGAAGCGGAGCTTGGTCACCTGCGGAGCAGGTGGCCTCAGTTGGCGGACAGCGACGTGATTCGGGCCATCTTGGCGGAGCGATTCGACGAGGCGAGGGTGCAGGGGACACCCCCAGGCCGCGTCTGGATCAGGCACCCCTTCCCGACCATGAGCGAGCCCCAGCGGTCGGTTCAGCCATTGACGGACGACAGCCGGCGTCCAGACGCCCAGCTGGTGGCAGGCATGGCCCGCGCAACCTTGCGAGCGATGGATCGCTACTTCATGCAGGTTCGGCGCAAGATCAATGTCCTGGAGCGTCCCATCCACAGCGCCAGTTCCAGCGGCCGTGCGTGGCATGGGTACAACGCCTACAGCCCCCGTGTTGTCGCGGAGACACTGGACATCTTCCGGGTGGTCTACAACTTCCACCTGCGCGGCAAAGACGGCAAAACACCGGCGCAGCGATTGGGTCTAGCTGACCGGCCGTTTTCGCTAGCCGACCTGTGCGAGAGCTCGCCGGTAGCTTATTCGCTACCGCCGGGCAGGAAGTAGGGTCGGAGTTCCGCCCGGTTGCGCAGCACGACCCAATGGGAACTCGGTGGAACTGGCGGCTTGGCGTCCAGGCCGTAGCGCCTAAAGAAATGCCCGGCCAGGCACTGCCGCAGCTCGACCGACCACACCCACTGTTTGCCCGTCCGCTTCATGCCGAATTCCCGCGCGACCACCGCCTGCTGGTGCGCATTGAGCTTGGGATGAAGCACAACGTGAGCCGTTACATGCTTGTGCCAGCCCGAATCCTCGCTGGAGGGGACCGGAGAGCGGGCTTCGGACTTCCCCGCGTTGCTGATTCGAGCAATCACGAAGTTGCGGAAGCTTGACGATTCGCTGTCATAAGCCCGCACATACCAGCGCAAGCCGGTGTTGAGCAGGGCATGCGGCCACAGGGTGCGTGTGCTGGGACCCTCAGCGCGCATAGCTAGGTACGTCACTGACAGGCCTTGCCCCTGATGGATGGCGCGCACGAGCTGCTTGAGTACCGCCCTGTCAATTCCCATCGCCGGTGACGGCAGGGCCCCGACCTGAACCGTGCCTCCCGTCAGCGGCAGCAGCGCCGCACCCTGGCTGTCGGCCCGAGCCTGCAGGAGGCTCAGGTACTCCGCCGGGTCATCTGAGGCAAATCGCGGCTTGAAGTTGGGGCCGGGGACGTAGCCGCGCAGCTCGGGCCGGAAGTCGATCGCCTCCGGGAATCGGTCCAGGTAGTAGCGCATATCCCGCGTGACGTGATTGGGGGCGATGCGAAAGACATCGGACACGCGTTGCCTACGAACCAGGCCCTCCCAGAGCAGAACAACCTCCACGAAACGCAGGCGCTCCTCGAGCGCGAACGCGGGCTGGCTGATGGCTGAGACAGTCCCCATGAAATATGTAGGTCCAATTAAACACGTAGAGTCCGTGTATTGCGTATACTACGCTAATGATGTATCTTGGCAAGCAGGGATTTTCCGGTACGGTTCAGTGAGGAAGGAGCTGGGCTCACAGATGTCTGCGGACCACCTCTCACAATGGCTGGATCGACTGGGCTACAGCGCCGAGGCGGAGGCGCTGCACCGGGCGGGCGACCATATTTCGCCGGCGCATCCATATGCGCTGGAGATGCACGCCATGCTGCAGCCGCAGGGCGCCATCCAGGCGCAGGCGGTTTTCGACGTCGAAGGCGTGCCGACCGTGGTTTTCGTGTGCGAGCGCGACGGCCGCCCGCTGACGGAAGCTGAGCTCGATGGCGTGCGCCAGCGCCTTTGGAATCAGAATCTGGCCAGCGTGGTGATCGCCGTAGAGGGCAATCGCGCCTCGGCCCTGCCCGTTCGTCGCCTGCGGCGTGCCGAGCAGCCGCTCGATCTGGCCCAGGCCCGGCCGGATGGCCCGTTCTCTGCGGCAGAGGTGCGGTCTTCGGATCTGTCGAAGCGACTCCCTGCCTGGTTTGATGCCAAGGCGCGGGTGGATCGCAAGTTGCTTGACAACCTTTCGGCGGCCGTTCGTCAGCTGGTGGCGGCCGGCTTGGACCGCCCGCAGGCGCAAACGCTCATGGGCCAGGTCCTGTTCGTCTCCTACCTCGAGCACCGCAACATCGTCAGTGATGTCTATCGCACGCGCCGCGGGGTGGGGACGCTGCATGCCTTGGTGAGCGCGCGCGATCGAGCCGGCGTGGCCGGGCTGATCGGGCAGCTTCGCGCAGACTTCAACGGCGACTTCCTGAAGGCGCCGGAGCCGGCGGGTGATCCTTCCGCGCCGGCTGTCGTGGATCCCTGGGATGCGCTGCCGGACGCAGGCTACGAGCTGCTTGACCGCTTCCTGAGCCGCGTGGACCTGGACAACGGCCAGGGCGACCTGTGGAACTACGACTTCAGCTTCATCCCGGTCGAACTGCTTTCGGGCCTCTACGAGTCCTTCCTCACGGCAAAGGAACAGGCCGAGGACGGCGCTTACTACACGCCCCGCCATTTGGCGACGCTGACCATTGATGAGGCCTTCGCGGCATCCCCCGACCCGCTCAAGGAGGTCATCTTCGATGGGGCCTGCGGATCGGGCATTCTGCTGACTACCGCCTACCGCAAGTTAATCGCATTGAGTGAGGCCAGGCTGGAACGTCCGCTCGGCTTCGCCGCCCGTCGCGACCTGCTGTTGCGCCATATCTTTGGCGGCGACACGAATCCGATGGCGTGTCGCGTGACAGCCTTCAGCCTCTATCTGTCCCTGCTGGAAGGCCTCGATCCCACTGACGTGCTGGAGGCGCAAGAGCGGGACGACGTGAAGCTGCCGCGCCTGCGTGGCAGCAACCTGTGCGACGGCGCATCGGCCGACTTCTTCAGTGACGCGCATCCGTTTGCCGGCAAGCGATTCACGACGTGTGTTTCCAACCCCCCTTGGAAGGAGGCGTCCGGGGATGCGAAATCGTCGGACGACTATGCCGATTCGGTGCAGATGCCCTTGGTGCTGCGCCAGTTGGCCGGAGTCTATGCCGTACGCGCCCTTGATTTCCTTGTCGAGGGCGGTACGTTGTGCCTGATCCTGCCGATCACTCAGTTGCTCGGCGCCGGCGCCAAGCGCTATTTGCCCTATTTGTTTGATCGCATCCAGCCGCGTCGGCTGATCAACTTTGGCGATTTGCAGGGCCTGCTGTTTCCCACGGCCGAAAACACCTGTCATGTACTGGTGGCCAAGCGCCGCCCTGCCGCGCAGATCGGCCGGGTCTCGTTCACCGAGACCTTTGACTATTGCGTGCCCAAGGCCGATCTGAGCCTTTGCTTCGGTCGGCTGACGCTCCAGTCGGCGGATCGACACGAGCTGCAGACTCAGGCCGCGCAAGAAGATCCCTCGCTGCTCACAACGTTCATGTGGGGCGATGCGAATGACCTGGACCTGCTGACCCGTCTCTCGCTGGGGGGCACGCTGGGCGACTTCTGGAGGGGCGGAAAGCAGGCTCGCTGGCGCAACCGCAAAGGGGTGCACTTCGTCGATCGAGGACGTAGCTCAGTCGATTCGGGGCCGCTGCGGGAAATGCCCTATGTCAGCACCGAAGGCCTCAAGGGCGGCGTACCGGTGCTGCACGCCAGTGCGAAGGGGGACTGGCCAGCCGACCAGCGCACCGTGGTGGGCCTGGACGCCGTACTTCCGGTGTTTGACGGCCCCCGCGTGCTTTATCCCGACGGGTTCTCACGGGGCGAGCACAACGTGCGGGCGGTCTTTGTGGACGGCCAACTCTCCTTCAAGAGCTCCATCGGTGTCATTGCGGGCCCGCGCGAGGATGAAGCGCTGCTGCGATTCGTCGCGATCTTCTTGCGCTCAAGCCTGGCGCGCTACTTCCTGATGCTGACGTGCACCAAGATGCTGTCGGAGCGAAATGGCGTCCATCTGGATGACATTGAAGCGTTCCCGTTCTTCACGCCAGAGCAAGCGCCGGACCCGGCGCACGCACAGGCTGCGCTCGAGCGTGCGGCTGCGTTCTCGCGCGAATTGGAGCGTCTGCCATCGCCACATGCCCAGTCCATGCGCTTCCAGGAGGAGCGGGGGGCGTTGGACGAACTCGTGTTCGACTACTTCGGTCTTTCGCCGACGGAACGCACCCTCGTGCGCGAATCCGTGGCATTGCTGATGCCGTCCATCCGGCCACGCAGCCACAAGGCGCTCTTCACCCCGATCCAACACCGAGCATCGGTCGAGACGCTGGATTACTACGCTAAGGCCTTGGGGGACACCCTGACGATGTGGCGGGAACGCATGGGTGGCGTGGGTCACTTCGCTGTCGCCGTCGTCGCGACCGATCCAGGCCGAACGGGAGGCGTTGGCGTGGTGCGCGTTCAGTACCTGTCGGAGGGCACGTCGCCGGCGGATGTCAGCTGCAGCGTGGACGACGCCCTCGTACAGGAAACATTGCAGGCCCTACGTCGACATGCGCTTGACGTCGTTCAGCGTCCCTACGGGTTGAGTTTGATTCCCGATCAGATGCTGTGGACGCCGCGCGGGCTGTACCTGGTGCGCCCCCTGACCCGGGGCGGCTGGTTGCTGCGCACCGCCCTGCGCGATGCCGAGCGCATTGTCCGGCAAGTCCAGCGACGCGCCTCGCGCGAGGCGGCCGCCGCATGACGGCCGGCCTGGGGTGGCTCGCCGCCTTTCCACATGCCGAGGCTCAGCGCGCCGTCAGCGCCGTTCATGCCAGCTGGACCACCCTCGCGTCCCGCGATCGGCCGCACTTCGGCCCGGGCGTCCCGGAACCCAAACTGACCCGTGTGCTCAAGCAACATGCGGAGCGGGTCACCGCCCGGCAGCTCGGGCTGCTTGGCTACTGGGGCGCCGAGGGCGTCGACAACGATGTGGACTTCGAGTCCGGAGAGATTACGGACGAAACGCGCACCGACATCCTGTACGCCTGGAACGATGAGGCACGCAGCCTGCGCTTGGTCTTCGAGTTCAAGCGGGTCGGCCACCTTGCCGAGTCACGCAAAAAGTACTACGGCACCAATGGCCTGATGCGTTTCGTAACGGGACGCTACAGCCATGGCCAGGCGGTCGCGGTCATGTCGGCGATCCTGATTTCTGACCCTGCCGACGGCCTTGCGTCGCTCAGGCGCAGCTTGAAGCAACCCGCGACGGCTGCCTTGCTGCGCATGGTGGCCAACCCTGAGGGGCATTGGCTGCACGAACCCTCGGCGCTGTTCCCCGCCGAGTGCGCATTTGACACCGAGCACCTGCGGCCAGGGGAGTTGGGGCCCGCCCATCGCACTATTCGTGTCGCGCACCTCTTCTTGCAGTTCGGATACCCGGTCCCGACGCGGAAGGGACGGGGTCGCGACGCGACACTGAGGGCGCTGGAAAGCGATTAGGAAGCAGCTCGGCCTAGTGGAGGCTGCCACAGGTGGCCCTGGCTGGAGGAGTGACCAAAAACGAAACGCCCTCCAGAGAATGGGGGTGATTCAACTCAGTCTCTAGCGCGACGAGAAAAAATCAGCAGGTCGGTGCAGTGTGCGAAACCGAGCGCGAGAAAGCCCGGAACCCATTGGCCCAAGTTCTTAACGAATTCACCGCCGGTAATCGAGAAGGCTATCTCGATGATGAGCCAGCGAAAGAAGCTGAATACCTGGCCAAAGAAAAACAGAAAAGACGCGAATGGCGAGCCATCGTAGCCTCCGAGGAAGCTCATGGCGATCCAAACCATGAGCATTCCAACAATGTGGGAAAGCAAGATCGGGTGGCGCATCAAAAGTCTGTCAGCGGTCACTTCTTCGGGTCCGGCTTGAATTCTTTCTCTGGAACCGGCTTGTCGTAGCCAGGTGTAGTGACTGGAGGTTGCGGCGCGTCAGCGCCAGTTGCCCCAAGTAGTCCGGACACGTAGGAATTGGAGTTGTAGCCATCATCAGCGACAAAATATGAGCCTTTCCCCTCAGCTGCCGGGAAAAGATCGTAGTCCAGGTTGTCTCCGTAGTTGCTGTCCGCTTCAAACAGGCCGGAGATGAACTGATCTTCAGACTGAAATGAGGCGGGGGTGTCAATCTTTATTCCACCCGTATGCGGGGCCGCGTCGCTTTCTCGATTGACGTTGCTAACAAGTCGCCCTCCTTCGGGCCCGGCGCCAAGCGTCGCATAACGTCGGCCGCTCTCGTCGACGTTGTTGAATCTTGCGTCATTCGAGTATGCCGCCTGATTCTCCGGCGTTATCCTTACAAGGGTATGGTTTGCGCTGCCTACGACAGGGTGCCACTGAAGCTTGACCTCCCGCCCGTCGGGGTCAACGAACTTGTACGGATTATTGTTTCCATACCAGTAGCGGTTGAAGTTCGCTCCATCTCTTTGATCTGTCTTGACCGGGTCAACCGACAGAAATCGAGCATGTGCGCTGCCGCACACGAAGGCTAGGGCGCTGACAACGAAGAAACTCTTCATAAATCTCATTGATTACCTCCTCGCTTCTCGGCTCTCTTTCTCGCGTCGAATCGATTCCAAGTATCGTGCTTCCTGCTCCTCCGACGGTGGCGTCCAGCCGAGCCGCTCGGCCTCAGCATACCAGCGGAGATTCTCCTGGCTAATCGAGAAGAATTCAGCCCGCTGGTCGGCGGGGATCTGGTTTGGGTCCGGGTACCGGCTGACGAACTTCTCTTGGAACATCAGGTAGTAAGCCGCGCCCTTGTGCTGCATGGCCACCACATCGCGCGGATCGACCTTGAGGGCCAGGTCCGCCGCTGCGATGCGCTGGGCATGCAGGCCGGCCTTGCCGTAGTGCTCCATCAAAGAGCTCATCATTACCGTCACGGATTCCCGGCGGCTGAGCGGCCGCAGGTAAATCCCGGTTTCGATGGCCCGGGGTGAGATGCCGGTCTCACGTTCGTAGCTGCTATCGTATTTGAAGCCGCCCGCCGTGGCCTCTACGTTCAGCCAAGCACCATCATCACCGCGGAACTTGACCAGCACGTGGCTGGGTGCGGTAGCGAGAGTCACTGGCAGGCCTAGGCGCTGGCCGACGATCGCGAAGAGGATCGGCATCGAGACGCAGTTTCCCTTGCGGGTCGTCAGATAGACCGAGAGCAGCTTGTTCTGAAGGTTTCGGCCCAGCGGGTCATCCAAGTCGTACTGGAACGGCCTGCCGCCATTCCAGGGGCCTGGCTCATATAAGGTCGACAGCAGCACATTGAGCTTGGCGAGGTTCGAAGCGCCGGCTGGAATTCGGCCCTTCACGCTGGTGACCAAGGCGTCAATCTGCAGGCGGACTGCCTCCGCGTCTATCTCCGGCGAAATCAGGCGATCAATGGCCAGCTTGGCCTCCAAGAGGTCGATCTGCCCGTCCGGGCGCTCCAGGATCGACGCAATGGGATCCAAGCGAGCCGAGCCCGGATTCGATGCGGATGCAGGCGGTAGGGCGAGCAGGCAAGCGAGGGCAGCGACGATCAGTCTCATTCGTACCTGCGAGTCGTGAAGGCCTGGCCATCGTAGGTGGTCTGGCCGGGGGCGTTCAACTAACTGGCGGACCAGAAATCCAGCCCTAGGGGGGGGGCGCCTTCCCCGTGAGCCACGCCGGCGTCCCAGCATCTGAACCTAGGTCAGGCCAGCGCCTGTCAGTCGGATCAACACTCATATCCGGAAAGCCCAAAAAAAATCCCCCAAAGCCAGGATCGACTTTGGGGGATTGTTGGGACCGGCCAAATTGCTTTTGCGCCAACATGTTAATTGAACGCCTAGGCCGGAGCCGGGGTCTTTGGTCTAGCGCCGCGGGGCTGACGCCGCCACGAATTACTTGGCGGCCATCAGCGCCAGCGTGGTGTCGAGCATGCGGTTGGAGAAGCCCCACTCGTTGTCGTACCACGAGCAGACCTTCACCAGCGTGCCGCCCATGACCTGGGTCAGCGTGGCGTCGTACACCGAGCTGTGCGGGTCGTGGTTGAAATCCACCGACACCAGCGGCTTGGTGTTGAAGCCCAGGATGCCCTTGAGCTCGCCTTCCGAGGCGGCCTTCACCACCGCGTCGATCTCTTCCTTGCTGGTGGCGCGGGCGGCCACGAAGCTCAGGTCGACCACCGAGACGTTGATGGTCGGCACGCGCATCGAGAAGCCGGTGAGCTTGCCGTTGAGCTCCGGCAGCACCAGGCCCACGGCCGCGGCGGCGCCGGTCTTGGTCGGGATCTGCGACTGGGTGGCCGAACGGGCGCGGCGCAGGTCCTTGTGGAAGACGTCGGTGAGCACCTGGTCGTTGGTGTAGGCGTGGATGGTGGTCATCAGGCCGTGCACCATGCCGATCTTCTCGTGCAGCACCTTGGCCAGCGGCGCCAGGCAGTTGGTGGTGCACGAAGCGTTCGAAATGACGGTGTCCGAGGCCTTGAGGTTGCCGTGGTTCACGCCGAAGACGATGGTGTTGTCCACGTCCTTCTCGCCCGGGGCCGAGATGATCACCTTCTTCGCGCCGGCGGCGATGTGCGCCGAAGCCTTGGCCTTGGAGGTGAACAGGCCCGTGCACTCGAGCACCACGTCCACGCCCAGCTCGCCCCAGGGCAGCTTGGCCGGGTCGCGCTCGGCGCAGACCTTGATTCGGTCGCCATTGACGATCAGGTCGCCGCCGTCCACCGACACGGTGCCCGGGAACTTGCCGTGGGCGGTGTCGTACTGGGTCAGGTGGGCATTGGTCTCGGCGTCGCCCAGGTCGTTGATCGCCACGATGGTGATCTCGTGGTTGCGCTTGGCCTCGTACAGCGCGCGCAGGATGTTGCGACCGATGCGGCCGTAGCCGTTGATGGCGACCTTGATGGACATGGCGTCTCCTGGGTCCGGCCGGGGGGCCGGGAATGGGTGGTTGTAAACCCCGCATTCTACCAACGCCGGCCCGCCGGTCCCAGCCGCGACCGCCGCCAGGCGCCGATTTGACCATTCTCAAGGAGCCCCTCCGGGCCCGGGAGGACACTGTCGCCAGTCCTTCCCAAAACCGGAGTTCCCCCATGCGCAAGCTCATCCTCGCACCGCTCGCCCTGGCCGCCCTGGCCCTGGCCACCCCCGCCCTGGCCGTCGAAAAGGGCGACTGGACCTTCTCGGTCGGCGCCCACGTGGTCGCCCCGAAGTCGGGCAACGGCTCCCTGGCCGGCGGCGCCCTCGACGCCGACGTCGGCGACGACTGGCGCCCGACCATCACCGCCGAGTACTTCCTGACCGACAGGCTCGGCCTCGAGATCCTGGCCGCCCTGCCCTTCGAGCACGACATCCGGCTCAACGGCGCCAACGCCGGCTCCACCAAGCACCTGCCGCCGACCGTGAGCCTGCAGTACCACTTCCGCAACGACTCCAAGGTCACCCCGTTCCTCGGTGCCGGCGTGAACTACACGGTGTTCTTCGAGGAAGAGACCCGCGGCCCGCTGGCCGGCACCGAGCTCTCGCTCGACTCGTCCTGGGGCCTGGCCGGCCACGCCGGCGTCGACATCGAGGTCGGCAGCAACAAGTGGCTGCGCATCGACGCCCGCTACATCGACATCGACACCGACGTGAAGGTGGACGGCGCCGCCGTCGGCACCGTCAACATCGACCCGATGGTCTACGGCGCGGCCTTCGTCTGGTCGTTCTGAGCCCCGTGATGGCGAAATTCATGGCCGCTGGCGTAAAGTCCGCGGCCATGAACCGCCTCCTCCTCCTCGCTTCCTCGCTGGCCCTCGCGCTGGCCGTCCCCGCTGCCCAGGCCTGGAGCCGGCAGGGCCATGAACTCGTGGGCGAACTGGCCGAGCGCCAGCTCAGTCCGGCCGCGCAGGCGCAGGTGCGCGAGCTGCTGGCCGACGAGGCCACGCCCACCCTGGCCGGCGTGGCCACCTGGGCCGACGAGATCCGCGCCGAAAAAACGCCGCTGG
Source organism: Arenimonas sp. SCN 70-307 (assembly GCF_001724815.1). Taxonomy (GTDB): domain Bacteria; phylum Pseudomonadota; class Gammaproteobacteria; order Xanthomonadales; family Xanthomonadaceae; genus Arenimonas. The sequence goes on from NZ_MEDO01000003.1 coordinate 96,962, forward strand.
GCGTGCTCAGCCGCCGCTGGCATTACGTCAACATCCCCGGCAAGGATTGCGACTACGCCCCGGCGCGCGACTGCCCGGACGGCGAATGCGTGATCGGCGCCATCAACGCCCAGCGCGCCGTGCTGGCCGATGCCTCGCAGCCGCGGCAAAAGCGCATCGAGGCGCTGAAGTTCCTCGTACATTTCGTCGGCGACGCGCACCAGCCCATGCACGCGGGCCATCCGCACGACCGCGGCGGCAACGACTTCCAGCTCAACTACCGCGGCAAGGGCTCGCCCCAGGGCGAAGGCACCAACCTGCACGGCGTGTGGGACTACTGGCTGCTGCGCAGCGCCAACCTCGACAACGCGGCCTACGCCGAGCGGCTCGCGGCGATGCCGCCGCTGCCGGCCGACCCGGTGCCGGCGGTGGGCAATCCGGCCCAGGCCTGGACGCTCGAGTCCTGCCGGCTGATCCAGAGCGAGTCGATCTACCCGCCGCGCCGCCGCATCACCGACGCCTACCTCGACCAGCATCGTCCGCTGGCCGAGCAGCGCATCCGCCTCGCGGCCAGCCGCCTGGCCGGCCTGCTGGAAGACGCGCTCGTCCCCTGAGCCTCAGGCCCCGGGCGACGGCGGCTCGAACTTCACCGGCACCAGCACCCAGCCCTCGACGGGCTGGCCGTCCTTGATGGCCGGCGAAAACTTCCAGCCACGCGCCGCCTGCAGCGTGTTGCGCGTGATCTCGGCGTCGGCCGGCACGGTGCTCTTCTCCGGCACGTAGTGCACCTCGCGCGCGCTGCCGTCGGTGCCGACCAGCACGCGCAGCATCACCATGCCGCCCTCGCCCGCCTCGGCCGCGGCCTTGGGATAGGCCGGCACCTCGCCTTCGATGCCGATGGCCGCCATGCCCTCCGGCGGCGGACCGGCGGTGAAGGCCAGTTCGATCTCGATGCCCTTGAAGCCACCCCCGGGCTGCTGCTCGCCGATGCCGATGGCGGCCGCTTCGCGGGTGACCATCCGCGGCTCGCCCACGACTTCGCCGTCGCGCACCAGCCGGGCCTGCACGTCGAAGGTGCCGTCGGCCAGCGGGTTCACCGTCCACGTGGTTTCCCAGGCCTGGCCGGCGTGCTCGAAGTTTTCACTGTGGGCCTGGCCAGGGGCCAGCACGGCACGGGTGCCGCGCGCCTGCTCGCCGTCGACCTTCACCTGCAGCGTCATGCGCACCATGCCGGCGGGAATATCGCCGTCGCGGGCCGACACCGGCTGGCTGGCCCAGGCGACGGCCGCCGCGGCCAGTCCGAGCAGCAGGGCGAGGAGCAGGCCGGTGGCCTGGCGGGTACGGGACGGCAGTGGTTGCTTGAGCATGGCGATTCGCTCCTTGAGGGGATCGAGGCCGGACCAGTGGCAGCCCAGCGGCAGGGCCTGGTCGGCGAGGCGGGTCTTGAGCATCGCGTCGCCGTAGTGGCGGCGATGCGCGGGATGGCGCTGCATCACCACCGCGTCGCAGGCCAGTTCCTGGTCCTGGCGGAAGCGCGGCAGCGCGAGGTGAACCAGCGGGTGGAACCAGAACAGCGTGCGCAGCAGCGCGGCCAGCGCGCAGGCCGGCAGGTCGGCGCGCTCGAGGTGCACGCGCTCGTGCGCCAGCACCAGATCGCGCTCGATCGCTTGGTAGCGCTGCTCGAAGTCGCCGGGCAGCACGATGCGCGGGCGCAGGCCCACCACCGCCGGCAGGCCGCGCGTGGCCAGCGCCTGGTAAAGCCCGTCCGGACGCCGGGTGAGCGGGCCCAGGCCGGCGTGGAAGCGGCGCTGCAGCCACAGCTGCCAGCCCAGCATGGCCAGCGCGCCGGCCAGCCACAGCGGCGCCAGCCAGGCCACGAGGTCGGTGCCGGTCGTCGCGGCGGCGACCACGGTGCCGGCGCCGTCGATTGGCACGGCAGTGGCGCGCACCAGCACCGGCATCACCGGCTCGGGCGCGGCCGGCAGCAACACCGCCACCAGCGCGGCCGGCACCAGCCACCACAGTGCATAGGTGGCGGTGGCGCCGAATAGCCGCCGCGCCGGTACGCGCAAGGCCAGCACCAGCACCAGGGCGCCGGTCAGGGCGAGGCTGGCTTCCAGCAGGAGTTCACTGGCCATCGTCGAGTTCCTCGAGCAGGCGGCGCAGTTCGGCCACGTCCTTCTTGCTGAGCTTGCGCTGCGCGCTGAAGTGGGCCACCAGGGGCGCGACCCGGCCGCCGAACAGGCGGTCGAGCAAGCCCTGGCTTTCCTGGCGCAGCCAGTCCTCGCGGCGCAGCACCGGCGCGTAGAGATAGCGGCGTCCGTCGCGCTCGGCGCGGATGGCGCCCTTCTTGAGCAGGCGGTTGAGCAGGGTCTTGACCGTCGCCTCCTGCCAGCCCTGGCCGGCGGCCACGGCCGCCACCACGTCCTCGGCGGCGAGCGGGCTTTCCCGCCACAGCGCCTGCATCACCACGGCTTCGGCTTCACTGACCTGCATACGATTACATCCGTAAACTTTTCCTCAGATTACGCCTGTAAACGATGAAGTCAAGCCCCCGCCCCGCCCTGCCATAATCGCGGGGTCGAACCGCGCGGAGAGCCCCATGCGCCACCCGGACGTGAAAGCCCGTTACCACGCCGACTCCGGCACCTGGAGCTACCTGGTCAGCGACCCGGCCAGCGGCCGCGCCGCGCTCGTGGACCCGGTGCTCGATTTCGACCCCAAGTCCGGCCGCACCGCCACCACCAGCGCCCAGGCCCTGCTCGACGCCGTGCGCGTCGGCGGCCTGCAGGTGGACTGGATCCTCGAGACCCACGCCCACGCCGACCACCTCAGCGCCGGCCACTGGCTGCGCGTGCAGCTGCCCGGCGCGAAGCTGGCCATCGGCGAAGGCATCCGCCAGGTGCAGAAGACCTTCCGGCCGATCTTCAACCTCGGCGAGCATTTCCCGGTGGACGGCTCGCAGTTCGACCACCTGTTCGCCGACGACGAGGTGTTTTCGATCGGCGCCATCGGCGCTCGGGTGATTCCCGTGCCCGGCCACACCAACGACTCGGTGGCCTATCTCGTCGGCGACGCGCTGTTCACCGGCGACTCGCTGTTCATGCCCGACGGCGGCACCGCGCGCTGCGACTTCCCGGGCGGCGACGCGGCCACGCTCTACCGTTCGATCCAGCGGCTGTACTCGCTGCCCGACGACACCCGCGTCTTCGTCTGCCACGACTACGGCCCGGGCGGGCGCGAGCCGCGCTGCGAATCGAGCATCGGCGAGCAGAAACACAAGAACATCCACGTGCGCCTGGGCGTGGACGAGGCGCAGTTCGTCAAGCTGCGCACCGAGCGCGACGCCACGCTGTCCATGCCCACCCTCCTCCTGCCGGCCGTGCAGGTGAACATCCGCGCCGGCGCCCTGCCCGAGCCCGAGGCCAACGGCGTGCGCTACCTCAAGCTGCCGGTGGACGCGCTCTAGGCCTCAGCCGCCCAGGTGCTGGCGCGTCCAGCGCACGATGTTGTTGGCGTCCATGGCGCCGGACTGGCGGGCGATCTCGCGGCCCTGGTGGAACAGCACCAGCGTGGGGATGGAGCGGATGCCATGGCGCTGGGCCAGGGTCGGCTGCGACTGCGTATCGACCTTCGCCAGGCGGACCTTCGGCTCGAGCAGCGCCGCGGCCTTGTGGAAGTGCGGCGCCATCATCTGGCAGGGCCCGCACCAGGCGGCCCAGAAGTCCACCAGCAGCGGCAGCTCGCTGCGGTCGGCGTGGATGCCGAAATCGTCCACGCCCAGGTCCATCGGCTTGCCGGTGAACAGCGCCTCGCGGCAGTGGCCGCAGACCGGGCCTTCGCCCAGCCGCGAGACGGGCACGCGGTTCATGCCGTGGCAGTGCGGGCAGGCCACCAGGATGGGATCGCTCATGCCAGTGCCTCCTGCTTGCGGGCGCGCGCGCTGAGCAGCACGTAGTACAGCAGCGGGATGACCACCAGGGTGAGCACGGTGGACACCAGGATGCCGAAGATCAGCGCGATCGCCAGGCCGTTGAAGATCGGGTCGTCGAGGATGAAGAAGGCGCCGGCCATCGCCGCCAGGCCGGTCAGGGCGATCGGCTGGGCGCGCACGGCGCAGGCCTCGACCACGGCGTCGGCCAGGGCGTGGCCTTCCGCGATCGACTGGTTGATGAAGTCCACCAGCAGGATGGAGTTGCGCACGATGATGCCCGCCAGCGCGATCATGCCGATCATGCTGGTGGCGGTGAACTGCGCGCCCAGCAGCGCGTGGCCGGGCATCACGCCGATGACGGTGAGCGGGATGGGCGCCATGATCACCAGCGGCACCACGTAGTCGCGGAACTGCGCCACCACCAGCAGGTAGATCAGCAGCAGGCCGACCGAATAGGCCAGGCCCATGTCGCGGAAGGTCTCGTAGGTGATCTGCCACTCGCCGTCCCACTTCACCGAGAACCCGAAGGTGTCGGTGGGCGCGGAGAGGAAGCGCTGCTCGAGCTCGACGCCGGCCATCGGCGCGTCGCGCAGCTGGCCGACGAGGTCGAACATGCCGTAGAGCGGACTGTCGAGTTCGCCGGCCTCGTCGCCGGTGACGTAAACCACCGGCAGCAGGTCCTTGCGGTGGATCACCGGCTCCCAGGGCAGGCGCTGCACGCTGACCAGCTCCGACAGCGGCACCAGGCGGCCGTCGCCGGCGCGCACGCGCAGGGTGAGCAGCTGCTCGAGGCTGGCCTGGTCGCCGGCCGGCAGGCGCAGGCGCACCGGCACGGGGTACTTGGAGGCGCCGTCGCGCAGCCAGGTGGCGTCGCGGCCGCCGACGCCGAGCTGCAGCGCCTGGGCAATGGCCGCCTGGCTCACGCCCAGGCGCGCGGCGCGGTCGCGGTCGACCAGCACCAGCTCTCGTTCGGCCGGGGCCTCGACCGTGCTGTCGACGTCCACGATGCCGTCGGTGGCGCGGAAGCGGGCCTCGATGTCGCGGGCTATTTCACGGGCGCGCGCGGCATCGGGGCCATAGACCTCCGCAACCAGCGGCGCCATCACCGGCGGACCCGGCGGCACTTCGACCACCTTCACCGAGGCGCCGTACTTCGCGCCCAGCGCCGCCAGCACCGGCCGCACGTCCCGGGCGATGTCGTGGCTCTGGCGGCTGCGCTCGTGCTTGTCCACCAGGTTCACCTGCAGGTCGCCGAGGTTGGCGCCCTGGCGCAGGTAGTACTGGCGCACCAGGCCGTTGAAGTTCACCGGCGCCGAGGTGCCGGCGTAGCCCTGCAGGTCGAGCACCTCGGGCACGGCCTCGAGCGCCGCGGCCATCTCGAGCAGCAGCGCATTGGTGCGCTCGAGCGGCGTGCCCTCCGGCAGGTCCACCACCACCTGGAACTCCGACTTGTTGTCGAAGGGCAGCATCTTGAGCACCACCAGCTGCACCACCGCCAGGCCGGCGGCCGCGACCACCGCGCCGGCGATGCCGGCGAACAGCCAGCGGCGGCGCCGGCTGCCCTGGTCCTTGTCGAGGAAGGGGCGCATGACCTTCTCGAACAGGCGGCGCACGCGCGCGGTGAGTCCGGCGTCATGGCCGTGGCCACCCTCGCCGCCGCCGTGGGCGTGGCGCGAGAGCAGCTTGAGCGAGAGCCAGGGCGTGACGGTGAGCGCGATCGCCAGCGAGAGCAGCATGCCCACCGAGGCATTGATCGGGATCGGCCGCATGTAGGGGCCCATCAGGCCGGAAACGAAGGCCATGGGCAGCAGCGCGGCGATGACGGTGAAGGTGGCCAGGATGGTCGGGCTGCCGACCTCGTCCACCGCCGGGGGGATGGCCTCGGCCAGCGACTTGCCGCCCAGGCGCATGTGGCGGTGGATGTTCTCGACCACCACGATGGCGTCGTCCACCAGGATGCCGATCGAGAAGATCAGCGCGAACAGGGACACGCGGTTGATGGTGAAACCCATCGCCCAGGACGCGAACAGGGTGATGGCGAGCGTGAGGATGACCGCGCTGCCCACCACCACCGCCTCGCGCCAGCCCAGCGCGAACAGCACCAGCAGCACCACCGAGAGCGTGGCGAACACCAGCTTCTGGATCAGCTTCATCGCCTTGTCGTTGGCGGTGTAGCCGTAGTCGCGGGTGACCGTGGCGTGGATGCCCTCGGGAATGACGGTGGCCTTGAGGCCCTCGAGCCGCGAGGCGATGGCCGAGGTGATGTCGACGGCATTGGCCCCGGGCTTCTTGGCCACGGCGATGGTGACCGCCGGGGCCACGCCGCCCTCGGGGCGGCGCTCGCCCGGCGGGGCCGTGTACCAGGCGTACTGCGTGGGCAGGTCGGCGCCGCGGCGGATGTCGGCCACGTCCGACAGATACAGCGGACGGCCCTCGCGCAGGCCGATCACCAGTTCGGCCACCTGCTGGGCGTCGGCCAGGTAGGTACCCGCCGTCATCGGCAGCACGCCGTCGGCGGTGACCCGCTCGCCGGCCTGGGTGACCACGTTGGCGGCGGCGAGCGCGCCGGCGAGGTCGTCGGCGGTCATGCCGTAGGAGGCCAGGCGGGTGGCGTCGAGCTCGACCACCACCGCGCGCTGCGGGGCGCCCAGCGTGTACACGTCGCGCGTGCCGGGCACGCGCTTGAACTCGGTTTCCAGGGTGTGCGCGACTTCGGCCAGCTCGACGCCGCCGCGGGCGGGGTCGTCGGTCCAGAGCGTCACGGCCATCACCGGCACGTCGTCGATGCCCATCGGCCGCACCAGCGGCTGGCCGATGCCCAGGCCCTGCGGCGCCCAGTCGGCGTTGGAGAAGACCTGGTTGTACAGGCGCACCAGCGCGTCCTGGCGCGGCACGCCCACGGCGAACTCGACCGTGATCAGGGCCGAGCCGGCGCGGCTGGAGGAATAGACGTGCTTGACGCCCTCGATCTCCGAAAGCACCTGCTCGAGCGGCACGGCCACCAGGTTCTCGACGTCCTCGGCCGGCGCGCCGGCGAAGGGCACGATGATGTTGGCCATGGTCACGTCGATCTGCGGCTCTTCCTCGCGCGGCGTGATGAGCGTGGCGAACAGGCCCAGCAGCAGGCCCGCCACCGCCAGCACCGGCGTGAGCGGATTGGCCTGGAAGGCGCGGGCCAGGCGGCCCGAGAGGCCGAAGCGCGGCTCAGTCATGGCCCGCCTCCCGGGCGGCGGCGAGGTGGGCCAGCGCATCAAGCGGGTTGGCGGCGATGCGCTCGCCCTCGGCCAGGCCGGCCAGCACCTCGACTTCGCCCTCGCGACGGTGGCCCAGGCGTACCTGGCGCAGCGCGACGCGGTTGTCGTCGCCCACCACGTAGACCGCGGTCACTTCGCTGCGGGTCACCAGCGCCGCGGCCGGCACCCACAGGTGGCGGGCCTCGCCGGTCTTGAAGGCGACCTTGACGGTCATGCCCGGCTGCAGGCCGGTCTCGGCTTCGGGCAGTTCGACCCGCACCTTGAAGCTGTGCGTGCCCGGATCGGCGTAGGGGAACACGATGACCTGCGCGGCCTCGATCCGGCCGCCGCCCGGCAGCACGACGGTGGCCGCGCCGTGCTCGCGCAGCGCGGCGACGTCGCTCTGCGGCACTTCCACGTTCACCCGCAGCTGCTGCAGCGACAGCCCCGAAACCAGCGGCTGGCCCGGCTGCACCGACTCGCCCACCTCGACGTGCCGGGCGGTGAGGATGCCCGAGTACGGCGCGCGGATCACGGTGTAGTCCACCTGCTCGCCGGCTTCGCTGACGCCGGCACGCGCCGACTCCAGCGCGGCGCGGGTGGCGTCGCGGCGGGCGCGGGCCTGGTCGAGCGCGGCGCGCGCCAGCAGCTGCTTGGCCACCAGCTCCTCGGTGCGGCGGAACGCCGCCTCGGCCTCGGTGTAATCGGCCTGGGCGGCGTTGAGCGCGGCCGAAGCGCGGCGCTGCGCCGACACCTGCTCGACGTCGGTGAAGCGCACGACGACCTGTCCCGCCTCGACGTAGTCGTTCACGTCGAAGGGCAATTCGACCACGCGGCCGCGCGTCTGCGCCGACAGCGTGGCCTGGTTGACGGCCTCGACCACGCCATCCCAGCTGCGCTCGCGCGCCGAGGCGCGCGGCGCCACCGCGATCGTTTCGAAACCCACGGCGGGCGCCGCGGCGGGAACGGCCGGATCACCGCCACAGGCCGCCAGCAGCAGGGCGGCGAGCGTGGCGTTGGCGAGCAGGCGGGTGCGGGTCATCGTGCTTACCTCACTTGAAGGCGCAGCCGGCGTTGAAGCCGAGCTTGCGGAAGACCATGGCCGCCGGGCAGAAGCCGGTGAAGGACGCCTGCAGCAGGTTCAGGCCGATGAAGGCGGTGAAGAACAGCCACAGCGGCGAGACGAAATAAACGAGGGCGACGGAGATCAGGATCATCACGCCGGCGAAGGCCATCACGGCACGGTCGAGGTTCATGGCATTGCTCCTTGGGGCTGGGGTCTGTGTATACATATACTCTAAATTAGTGATATCTTAATTAGATGTCTGGCATACTGTCAACAACCGCAAAGAGCCCGCCCATGAGCCCCCGCCCCCGCAAGTCGCCCGCCCCTGCCACGCCCTCGGCCCAGCTGATCGAATCGGCGTCGGAGGCCGCGGCCGAGCTGCTCAAGGCCATGGCCAACCCGCAGCGCCTGCGGGTGCTGTGCCTGCTGGTGGAAAGGGAGATGTCGGTGGGCGAGATCAACGCCCTGGTGCCGCTAAGCCAGTCGGCGCTGTCGCAGCACCTGGCGGTGCTGCGCGAGAAGAACCTGGTGAGCACGCGCCGCGAGGCGCAGACGGTCTACTACGCCGTGGCCGACGGCACGGTGCATGACGTGATCGAGGTGCTGCACAGGAACCTGTGCAGCCCTGCAACGGCCTGAGGAATCGCGGGCCTGGCTCAGCCCAGCGACTTGGCGGCGGCGACCACCGCGTCGGTGGTGATGCCGAAGTGCTGGTAGAGCTTGTCGGCCGGGGCCGACGCACCGAACTGGTCGATGCCGATGACGGCGCCATCCAGGCCCACGAACTGGCGCCAGTAGCCGGTGACGCCGGCCTCCACCGCCACGCGCTTGCGGCACCAGCCGGGCAGCACGCCCTCGCGCCACTCGATCGGCTGGCGGGCGAAGACCTCGGCGCAGGGCATGGACACCACGCGCGCGGCGATGCCCTCGGCGGCGAGGCGGCGCATGGCCTCCATCGCCAGCTCCACTTCCGAGCCGGTGGCCAGCAGGATCAGGTCGAACTTGCCTTCCGGCGGGTCGGAGAGCACGTAGCCGCCGCGGGCGATGTCGGCCAGCTGCTGCTCGCTGCGCGGCTGGTGCGCCAGGTTCTGGCGGCTGAAGACCAGGCAGCTCGGGCCGGCGCTGCGCTCGATCGCGGCCTGCCAGGCAATCGCCGACTCGACCGCGTCGCAGGGACGCCAGACGTCGTTGTTGGGGATGTAGCGCAGCGAGGCCAGGTGCTCGACCGGCTGGTGCGTCGGGCCGTCCTCGCCCAGGCCGATCGAGTCGTGGGTGAACACGTGGATGGCGCGGGTCGGGATCAGGGCCGACATGCGCAGGGCGTTGCGCGAATAGTCGGAGAACACCAGGAAGGTGGCGTCGTAGGGAATGAAGCCACCGTGCAGGGCCAGGCCGTTGCTGATGGCGCTCATGCCGAACTCGCGCACGCCGTAGTGCACGTAGTTGGCGTTGGCGTCGTCGGACGTGACCGACTTGCTGCCCTTCCAGAGCGTGAGGTTGGAGTGCGCCAGGTCGGCCGAACCGCCCACGAGCTCGGGCAGCAGCGGTCCGAAGGCGTCGAGCGCCATCTGCGAGGCCTTGCGCGAAGCCACCACCGGGCCTTCGAGCTGCAGCTTGCGGGCGTAGGCCAGGGCAGCGTCGGCGAAACCCTGCGGCAGCTCGCCGTGCGAGCGGCGCACGAGCTCGGAGGCCAGCTCCGGGTAGGCCTTGGCGTAGGCGTCGAACAGGCGGTTCCACTGTTCTTCGCGCACGATGCCGGCGTTGCCGGCGCGCCAGCCGTCGGCGATGGCGGCCGGGATCTCGAAGGGCGCGTGCGGCCAGCCCAGGGCGGCGCGGGTGGCGGCCACCTCGTCCTTGCCCAGGGGCGCGCCGTGGCTCGATTCCTTGCCGGCCTTGCCGGGCGAGCCGAAACCGATGGTGGTGCGGCAGCAGATCAGGGTGGGCTTGCCGGTCTCGGCCTGGGCGGTCTTGATGGCCTGGGTGATTTCGACCGGGTCATGGCCGTCCACCTTGCGGATGACCTGCCAGCCATAGGCCTCGAAGCGCGCCGCGGTGTCGTCGGTGAACCAGCCCGCGGTGTCGCCGTCGATGGAGATGCGGTTGTCGTCCCAGAACGCGATCAGCTTGCCCAGGCCCCAGGTGCCGGCCAGCGAGGCCGCCTCGTGCGAGACGCCCTCCATCAGGCAGCCATCGCCCAGGAACACCCAGGTGTGGTGGTCGACGACGTTGAATTCGGGGCGGTTGAAGCGCTGCGCGAGCAGCTTTTCGGCCAGCGCCATGCCCACGGCGTTGGCCAGGCCCTGGCCGAGCGGACCGGTGGTGGTCTCGACGCCCGGGGTGTGGCCGAACTCGGGGTGGCCGGCGGTCTTGCTGTGCAGCTGGCGGAAATTCTTCAGTTCCTGCAGCGGCAGGTCGTAGCCCGACAGGTGCAGCAGGCCGTAGATCAGCATCGAGCCGTGGCCGTTCGACAGCACGAAGCGGTCGCGGTTGAACCACTTGGGGTTGTTCGGGCTGTGGCTGTGGAAGTCGTTCCACAGCACCTCGGCGATGTCGGCCATGCCCATCGGCATGCCCGGGTGGCCGGACTTGGCGGCCTCGACCGCATCGATGGCGAGGAAACGCAGGGCGTTGGCGAGGTCGCGGCGGGAGGGCGTGGTCATCGGGGCGTCCAGGGCGTGGGGCCCGGGGCCGGGCCAACGGGGCGCTATTGTCGCCGACCCGGCCGCCGCTGTCGCGCTTGAACCCCGGCGGCGCGAGTGCTAGCCGGCGGCCCCGGCCTGGGACGGCGCTTCGGCCGGCTCACCCTCGCTGCGCCCGATCACCACCGAACCGACCATGTCGCCGCCCACGTTCACCACCGTGCGGCACATGTCGAGCAGGCGGTCGACGCCGAGGATCAGGCCGATGCCCTCGGGCGGGATGCCGAACATGGCCAGGATCATCGCGATCACCGGCAGCGAGCCGCCGGGCACGCCCGCCGCGCCGATGCCGCCGAGGATGCACAGCAGCAGGATGGTCACCTGCTGGAAGATCGTCAGCTCGACGCCGAAGAATTGCGCGAGGAACAGCACCGTCACGCCCTCGAACAGGGCCGTGCCGTTCATGTTGGCGGTGGCGCCGAGCGTGCAGACGAAGCGCGCGACGCGGCGCGGCACGCCCAGGCGCTGCTCGGTGACCGCCAGCGTGGTCGGCAGCGTGGCGCTGGACGAGGAGGTCGAGAAGGCGGTCAGCAGCGCCGGCTGGGCGCCGCGGAAGAAGGCCAGCGGCGACATGCCGCCGAACACCCGCAGCAGGATGGGGAATACCACGAAGAAATGGATGGCCAGCGCGGCCAGCACCGTGGCGACGAAGCGCGCCAGCTGCACCAGCACGTCGAAGCCGAGCTTGGCGGTGATCGAGAACAGCAGCGCGGCCACCGCGTAGGGCGCCAGGCGGATGGTCCAGTCGATGAGCTTGAGGCAGATGTCGTAAACGCCCTGTACGGCGGCGACGAAGGCCTTGGTGCCCTCGCTGCGGATGACGGTGGCGGCGATGCCGAACATCAGCGCGAAGAACATCACCGCGATCAGGTCGCCGTTGGCGGCCGACTGCACGGGATTGCGCGGCACGATGTTGAGCAGCACCGAGATGCCGGACACGCCCTCGCGGCTGGCGGCGATCTGCGAGGCGCGCTCACCGGTCTGCGCCATCAGCTCGGCGCCGAGCTCCGGCGGGATGCCGCGGCCGGGCTCGAGCAGGTTCACCATCACCAGGCCGATGCTCACCGCGACGGTGGTGACGACGAGGATCCAGGCGAGCGTCTTGCCGCCGATGCGGCCCAGCGAGCGCGGGTCGCCGATTTCCACCACGCCCAGGATCAGGGCCGAGAACACCAGCGGGATGACCAGCATGAAGAGCAGGCGCAGGAAGAGCTGGCCCACGGGGTCGGCGACGTAGAACACCAGCGCGTCGAGCCAGCCGGCGTCGGCGGCGAACAGGTTCGCGGCCAGGCCGAGGCTGGTGCCGGCGATGAAGCCGACCAGCATGCGGGTGTGCAGGGACATCTTCGGCATCCGGGGCTCCGCGCGTTTTTGCGTGAGCCCCAAGCTTACAACAGGCGCCGGATCAGTCCCCGGCCAGGATTTCCGGCAGCGGGCGCGGACGGCCGATGAGGTAGCCCTGGGCGTAGTGGCAGCCGAGCCGGCGCAGGGCCTCGAGCTGGGCCGTCGTTTCCACGCCCTCGACCACGATCTCGGCCGACAGGGCCCGGCCGAGCTGGACGATGGCCTCGACGACCGACATCGCGCGCGGGTCGGCGAGCATCTGCCGCGAGAATGCCTGGTCGATCTTGAGCACGTCGAAGTCCAGGCGGTGCAAGTGGGCCAGGTGCGAGTAGCCGGTGCCGAAGTCGTCCAGGGCCACCTTGATGCCATGGCCGTGGCAGAGCGCGATGACCTCGCGCACCAGTTCGTAGTCCAGCGCCTGGCTCTCGGTGATCTCGAGCTTGAGGCTGCCCCGCGGCAGGCGGGCGGCGTCGGCGCGTGCCACGATGCGTTCGACGAGGCCGGGATGGGCCAGCTGGCGGCCCGACACGTTCACGGCCACGAAGGGCGCGCCGCGGCCGGCGCGCACGAACGCGGCGACGGCCTCGCAGGCGGCATCCATCACGTACTCGCCCACCGGCACGATCAGGGAAGTTTCCTCGGCCAGGGCCACGAATTCGGCTGGCGAAATCGGACCTCGCTCGGGGTGGTTCCAGCGCACGAGGGCTTCATAGCCGGCGACGCGGTTTCGCGCCACGTCGAGCAGTGGCTGCAGGCCCAGCTCCAGGTGCCGTCCGGCCAGGGCCTCGCGCAGCTGCGACTCGAGCCTGATCCTGCCGATACCCTTTCGCTCGGTGGCCGAGGCGGGCAGCAGGCCTGGCTCCGTCGGCTGGCCCTGCAGCGCCGCCAGCGCGCCGCGGTAGCGCTTGAGCTGGCCCTCGAGCAGGGAGCGCACGATCGGGTCGGTCGCGGCGAGGCGCTCGGCGATCTGGCTGCGGTCGATGGGGAAGAGCACGCAGTCGCTGAGCGCGACGGCGGTGGCCGTGCGCGGCGAGTCATCGATCACCGCCATCTCGCCCAGCAGGTCGCCGGGCCCGAGCAGGCTCAGTACCCTGCGCTGGCCACCGTGGTGGGTTCGCACCTCAAGCGTGCCCTGCTCGACGAGATAGGCCGTGTCGGGCGGGTCGCCCTCGCGGAACAGCACCTGCCCCGCGTGCAGGCTGATTCTCAGTGGCGTGTCCATGTCCTGCCTGGTCAAACGAAACAGGGCCGCATTCGCGGCCCTGTCCGTGCAATCCGCAAGCCCCGTGGGCTCAGCGGTTCTTGGCCACCTGCAGCACGCGCGGGGTGACGAAGATCAGCAGCTCGGCCTTCTCGGCCGACTTGGAGCGGCTCTTGAACAGGTTGCCGACCACCGGCAGGTCGCCCAGGAAGGGCACCTTGCGCAGGTCGTCGCGGTTCTTGAACTCGTACACGCCGCCCACCACCACGGTCTGGCCGTTGTCGATCAGCACGGCGGTGCTGACCTCGCGACGGGCGATCTGCGGGATGAAGCCACCGGCCGGGTTGGCGATCAGCTCGCTGACCTCGTCCTTCTTCACCGCGAGGTTCAGGTAGACGCGGCCGTCCTGGGTGATGGTCGGGGTGACCTTGAGCTCAAGCAGCACTTCCTTGAACTCGACGGTCGCCTGGGCCACGGCACCCGGCGTGGTGGCCGGCTGGATGGTCAGGTAGGCCACTTCGTCGCCCTGGCGGATGATCGCCTCGCGCTGGTTGGCGGTGATCACGCGCGGGTTCGACACCACCTCGCCGCGACCCTCTTCCTCGAGGGCCGAGAGCTCGAGGTCGAGCACGATGTCCTGGCGCAGGATGCTCAGGTTGAACAGGCCGGCGGCCGGGTTGATCGGCAGACCCACCGAGAAACCGGAGTCGGTGGTGGTGCCGGTGGCGCCCGGGTCGATGCCGTTGCGGTCCTGCACGCCGAACTCCACGCCCAGCTCGCGGGCGAAGGTCTCGGTGGCGACGACGATGCGGGCCTCGATCAGCACCTGGTCGACCGGCCGGTCCAGCGTGGCCAGCAGGGTGCGGATCTCGTTGACCTTGCTCTGGGTGTCGATCAGCAGCAGGGTGTTGGTGCGGTTGTCGAAGCTGACGCTGCCGCGCGGGGAGAGGAAACCGCGGGTGGTTTGGCCACTGGTGCCACCGCCAGAGCCCTGGGCGCTCTTGCTGTCCTCGGTGAGCAGCTTGGCGATCTCTTCGGCATTGCCGTAGTTGATCGGGATGTACTCGGTGACAAGCGGCTCGCGCTCCTCGTTGGCGATGCGCGCGTCGGCCACCGCCTTCTCGAAGTCGGCGATTTCCTTCTGCGGCGCGACCCAGATGACGTTGCCGTCGCGGCGCTTGTCGAGCTGCTTGGCGCGCAGCACGATGTCCATCGCCTGGTCCCAGGGCACGTTGATCAGGCGCAGGGTGACGTTGCCCTGGACCGTGTCGGCGGCGACCACGTTCAGGCCCGACTCCTCGGCGATCAGCTGCAGCACCGTGCGCACCGGCACGTCCTGGAAGTTGAAGGTGACGGCGCGGCCGGAGTAGCGCTGGCCTTCCATGTCACCGGCCACCGCACCGGCGGCGCGGCCCGGGGCGCCGGCGACGACCGTACCGGGGGCGGCCCGCTTCGGGCTGACCTCGATCACGTACTCGTTGCCGGTCTGGTAGGCCATCGAATCGAAGGCACCGTTGGTGTTGATCACCAGGCGGGTGCTGCCGGCGTTGGCATTGGGCTCGAGGCTGCGCACCGGGGTGGCGAAATCGGTCACGTCCAGCTGCCGGCGCAGGTTCTCCGGGATGCTGGCATTGGCCACGTCGACCACGATGCGCGAACCCTCGTTGCGCATGTCGGCGGCGGCACCGTCGCCGTTGAAGCGAAGGACGACGCGGCCCGAGCCGTTCTCGCCGCGGCGGAAGTCGATGTTGGCGACCTCGAGCGAGGAAGCGACCTTCTTGGTCGGATCCGGGCCGGTGGCCAGGCTGCCCTGCTGGACGGCGCCGGCGTCGACCGTCAGCACCAGCAGGTTGCCGGCGCTGCGGGTGGTGTAGCCGGCGGGCCGGAACAGGTCCACCACCACGCGGGTGCGGCCACCGGCTTCCACGGCGGAAACCGCCGAGGTGGCGCCGCTGCCGATCACCACGCGGCGCTGGCTCAGGCCGTTGGTCGTGCCCGGCAGGTCGACCGCGATGCGCGGCGGCGTGTCGGTCGTGAAGGCCTGCACCTCGCCCACGGGCTCGGCGAACTCAAGGGTGATGTCGACCTTGCCCCCGGGGGCCGAGGCGTAGCGAACGTCCTGCAGGACGTTCTCCGCCATCGCCGACAGCGACGTCGCCAGGCCGACGGCGAGCGCTCCCATGGCCAGCACCCAGCGACGCTTGGTGCCCATCCCCTCGCCGATCGTTTTATTCGCGGTCATCGTGCATTCCCCTAATCAATTGTCTTCAAGGGCGATACGGGCCTGGCGTTCCAGCCAGCCGCCCGCCCCATCCGGAACGAGTTCGACAATCTCGATACGGTCTTCGGTGACCGCGGTGATGCGGCCGTCGTTGAGCCCCAAGTAGTTGCCCGGGCGCACGCGGTGCGTGACGCGGTCGGGCCCCATCACCAGGCCGATGACCCCTGGGCCGGAACCGATGGTGCCGACCATGTCCAGGCTGTCGAGCGGGAAGGCCTCGAGGACCTCCTTCCGGCGATTCGGATCCGGCCTCAGCTGGTTGCCGCCATCACGGTCGGCGCTGGGCTGGCTGAACGGGTCGCGCATGTCCTGCGCGGCGTATTCGAAGGTTTCGAACTGCTTCATCACCGGCAGCGGGTCGAGCGGCGGCGCCGGGCGCGCCTTGACCTCGGCCACCCAGGCCTCGAGGTCGCGGCTGCCGCGGGTGCAGGCCGAAAGCGACAGGACCACCGCCGCGACGAGCAGGCCGCTCATGGCTTTACGGGTCATGGACGGTGCCATCACTGGGAGCCTCCCGCGGCATTGGCTTCCTCGTCATCGAGGTAGCGATAGGTCTTGACCGTGCCCGACAGCACCAGGGTGCCGTCCTTGCCGGAGCGGGGTTCGAGCGAGATGTCGTGCATGGTCATGATGACCACGCGCGGCAGCGAGGCCACGCCGCTCACGAAGGCGCCGAACTGGTGGTAGGTGCCCACCATGCGCAGCTGGATCGGCTTCTCGGCGTAGAACTCGCGCTGGCTTTCGGCGCCGGGCTGGAACAGTTCGTTGGTGATGCCGGCGGCCAGGGCGGTCTGCGAGATGTCGACGATCAGGTCGGGCATCTCGTTCTTGCTCGGCAGCTGGCGCAGCATCTGCTGCAGCATCACTTCCATCTGGGCCAGCTGCTGCTTGAGCGGCTCGAGGTTCGCGGCGCGACCCTGCTTGCCCTGGAACTCCTCGCGCAGGGTGACCTCGGTGGCCTCCTCGGACTGCAGCATGATGCGCTTGTCGCTGACGAACAGGTACCAGGAGATACCAACGATCACCAGCACCAGCAGCACGCAGGCGGCGGCCTTGATCTGCAGCGGCCAGGCGCCGGCGTTGTTGAAGTCGAGGTTACGCAGGTCGACGTTCTTGCTGCTCATCGGGCACCTCCCGCGACTTCGGCGGCGGCATCATCCTGCTTGGGCGTCACCAGCCTGACCTTCAGGGAGAAGGCGTTGGGCAGGCCCCGGTCGTCGCCCTTGGCCTCGATGATCGACAGGTCGGGGTTGGCCATCCAGCCCGACTCCTCCAGGTTGCGCATGTAGGAGCTCACGCGGGCGTTGGACTGGGCCTGGCCCTCGAGGGTCAGCACCGCGCCGGCCTGCTTGATGGTGTTGAGCTTGACGCCCTCGGGGATGGTGCGCACCAGCTGGTCGAACAGGTGCACCATCTGCGAACGGCTGGCCTGCAGCTCTTCGATCACCTGCTTGCGGGCAAGCAGGTTGGCCTTCTTCTTGTCGAGGGCCTCGATTTCCTTGATCTGCGCGTCCACGAGCTTGATCTGGTCGCGCAGGTACTGGTTGCGGTTCTGCTGACCTTCGATCTGGCCGTTGTAGTACGACACGATCATGAAGCTGATGAGCAGGCCCGCCGCGCCGGCGAGGCCCAGCATGGTGACGAATTCCTTCTGGCGCAGCTTGCGCCGCTCTGCGCGCCAGGGAAGCAGGTTGATTCTGGCCATCAGTCGAAGCTCCTCAGGGCCAGGCCGCAGGCGATCATCAGCGCCGGGGCGTCCTGCGCCAGGGCATGCGCCTGGACACGGGGGCCGAGCGCCATGTTGGCGAGCGGGTTAGCGATCACGGTCGGGACGCCCAGCTGTTCCTCGACCAGGTTGGCGATGCCGGCGATCGAGGCGCAGCCGCCGGCCAGGACCACCTGGTCGACGCGGTTGAAGTCCGAACCGGCGTAGAAGAACTGCAGCAGGCGGCTGACCTGCTGGACCAGCGCCTCCTTGAACGGCTCGAGCACCTCGACCTCGTAGCTCTCGGGCAGGCCGCCCTGGCGCTTGGCCAGGCCCGCCTCGTCGTAGCTCAGGCCGTAGCGGCGCATGACCTCGTCGGTCAGCTGCTTGCCGCCGAAGACCTGCTCGCGGGTGTAGATGCTGCGCTGCGAGCGCAGCACGTTGAGCGTGGTCATGGTGGCGCCGATGTCCACCAGGGCGACGATCGCGTCCTTGGGCACCGACAGCTGGTCGGCGACCAGCTTGAAGGCGTTTTCCATCGCGAAGGCCTCGACGTCGACGACCTTGGCGGTGAGGCCACCGAGCTCGAGCGCCGACTGGCGCAGCTCGACGTTCTCGGTGCGCGAGGCCGCCAGCATCACCTGCACCATCTCCGGGTTGTTCGGCACCGGGCCGATGACCTCGAAGTCGAGGCTCACCTCGTCGATGGGGTACGGGATGTAGTTCGAGGCCTCGAGCTGGACCTGGTCCTCGAGCGAGTCCTCGTCGAGGTCGCCCTGGATCGGGATGATCTTGGTGATCACCGAGGAGCCCGAGACCGCGGCCGCGGCGTGCTTGGCCTTGGTGCCCGAGCGGGCCACCGCGCGCTTGATCGCCTCGCCGACGGCCTCGACCTCGACGATGTTCTTCTCGACCACGGCATTGGGTGGCAGGGGTTCGACCGCGTAGTGCTCAACGCGATACCGCCCGCCGGACTCGGTGAGCTGAAGTAGCTTGACGGCGGTGGAACTGATGTCCAGGCCGACCAGCGGTGTCTTGGCATTTCCGAAAAGACCCACGGTTTCTCCCCTTCCGACGGGCGCTTACACACGAATGGTGCGCCATTACATTAAATAACGAAAATTTCCCAAATGGCAATGCCCCCCTGTCCGGACACCCCTGGCCCCGCCTGAGCCACCCCGCGCTTCCCCTTCATAGACGCAATCCGGGCTCGGACCCGGACGAACGACCCAAGGCGGCTCCCCTGCCCACGTTCTATACTCCCTGCCCCATGTCGATGTAAACCTCGGGAGAGGCCCTGGATGGCCCGATTCAAACGCCTGCTGCGCCGGGCACTGATCCTTTTCGCCGGCCTTGGCCTGCTGGGCATCGCCACCCTGGGCATCCTGTACTGGCTGATCTCGCCCCGGCTCCCGGACGTCCAGGAGCTGCGCAACGTGCAGCTGCAGGTGCCGCTGTCGATCTACACCCGCGACGGCCGCCTGATCTCGGTCATCGGTGAGACCCGGCGCTTCCCGGTCGACATCGAGGACGTGCCGCTGCAGGTCAAGCAGACCTTCATCGCCATCGAGGACGCCCGCTTCTACGACCACCCGGGCGTGGACTGGCGCGGCATCGCCCGCGCGGTGTGGCTGCTGGCCACCACCGACGACCAGCGCGTGCCCGGCGGCAGCACCATCACCCAGCAGGTGGCCCGGCAGTTCTTCCTGAGCACGGAGTATTCCTACACCCGCAAGCTCACCGAGATCTTCCTGGCGCTGAAGATGGAGCGCGAGCTGAGCAAGGACGAGATCCTCGAGCTCTACCTCAACAAGAGCTTCTTCGGGAACCGCGCCTACGGCATCGCCGCCGCCGCCGAGTACTACTACGGCAAACCGCTCGACCAGCTCAGCCTGGCCGAGGCGGCCACCCTGGCCTCGATCCCGAAGTTCCCTTCCAGCGGCAACCCGATCATCAACCCCGAGCGCGCGCTGGTGCGCCGCAACTACGTGCTCCAGCGCATGCGCGAGGAGGGGATGATCAGCGAGGCGCAGGAGCAGGCGGCGCGCGCCGAGCCGATGAACGCCAGCCCGCACGAGCCGAAGATCGAGGTCGAGGCGCCGTACGTGGCCGAGATGGTGCGTGCCGAGATGGAGCAGCGCTTCGGTGCCGAAGCCACCACCAGCGGCCTGAGCGTCTACACCACGCTCGACGGCGACGACCAGATGGCGGCCGTGCGCTCGCTGCAGGCCGGCCTGCTCGAATACGACCGCCGCCACGGCTACCGCGGGCCGGAGGCCCAGTTCGACATCCCGGCGGACGAGCCGGCCTCGGAGATGCGCAAGCGCCTGCGCGCCCACCCCACCCTGGGCAACCTGCAGGCCGCGCTCGTGACCGGCACCGAAGGCGAGCGCGCCCTGCTGCTGACCGCCGCCGGCAACGCGCTCGAGCTCGACGCCGAGGCCAGCCGCTGGACCCGCAAGACCCCGGCCCAGCTGCTCAAGCGCGGCGACGTGGTGCGGCTCTCGCTCGACGCCGAAAGCGGCAAGCTGCGCCTGGCGCAGATCCCCGCCGCCCAGGCCGCGCTGGTGTCGCTGCAGCCCGAGGACGGCGCGGTGCGCGCCCTGGTCGGCGGCTTCAGCTTCGGCCTCAACAAGTTCAACCGCGCCACCCAGGCCCAGCGCCTGCCGGGCTCGAGCTTCAAGCCCTTCGTCTACGCCGCCTCGTTCGAGCGCGGCTTCTCGCCGGCCAGCATCGTGCTCGATGCGCCGGTGGTGTTTCGCGACCGCGCCGGCAACGTCTGGCGGCCGCAGAACGACGCCGGCAACTTCGCCGGCCCGATGCGCCTGCGCGAGGCGATGGTGCAGTCGCGCAACCTGGTGTCGGTGCGCCTGCTCGACGCCATCGGCGTCGACTTCGCCAGCCGCTACATCACCCAGTTCGGCTTCAGCCAGGAGAGCCTGCCGCCGAACCTGTCGATGTCGCTGGGCACGTCCTCGCTCACGCCGATGTCGATCGCCCGCGGCTACACGGTGTTCACCAACGGCGGTTACCTCGTCGACCCGTGGTTCATCGACCGCGTGCTCGACCGCAACGGCCAGGTGATCAGCCAGCACGTGCCGGTGCGCGCCTGCGCCAGCTGCGGCAGCGGCACCGCGCCGGGTGCCGGCAATGCCCCGACCGTGGTCGACGGCTTCGACTTCGGTCCCTCGCAGGCCGCCGCTTCCACCGCGGCCACCACCGCCGAGGCCGCGCCCGCACAGGAGCCCGACGGCCAGTGGACGCCGGCCCCGCGCGCCATCGACGAGCGCACCGCCTTCCTGGTGCATTCGATGCTGCTCGACGTGGTCAACCGCGGCACCGGCGCCTCGGCCAAGGTCATCGGCCGCAGCGACCTGGGCGGCAAGACCGGCTCGACCAACGACTACCGCGACGCCTGGTTCTCGGGCTTCGGCGGCGACCTGGTCACCACCGTCTGGGTGGGCAAGGACGACTTCTCCAGCCTCGGCCGCGGTGAGTACGGCGGCCGCGCGGCGCTGCCGATCTGGATCGGCTACATGGGCGCCGCGCTCAAGGACGTGCCCCTGCACGAGCCGGCGGTGCCCTCGGGCGTGCTCACCGTGTCGGTGGACGCCAGCTCGGGACGCCTGGTGCCGGAAGGCACGCCCGGCAGCGTGCGCGACTTCGTCAAGCGCGAGGACTACGAGCGCATGAGCGCGGCCGGCTTCGACGAGGAGCCGGCGCTGAGCAATGAAGAGGCGTTCGACATCTTCTGAGGCCCGCGGCCCGCGCCTGGCCCGGCAGCGCGTGGCCGCGGAAGCGGCCCGGCTGCTGGCCCTGCACGGCGGCGACCTGCCCGAGGCGCGCCGCAAGGCGGCCGCGAAGCTGGGCATCCGCGACCCGGCGTCCCTGCCCGGCCGCGAGGACATCCTCGAGGCCCTGCACGCGCACCAGCGCCTGTTCGGCGGTGCCGCCACCGATCACCTGGCGCGGCTGCGCCGGGCGGCGCTGGAGGCGATGGACTTCTTCGCGGCCTTCGGTCCGCGCCTGGCCGGACCCGTGCTCGACGGCAGCGCCGGCGCCAGCGACCCGGTGCAACTGCACCTGCATAGCGACGACCCCGACGCCGTGGCGCGCCTGCTGGCCGATCGCGGCGCGCCGGCCGACCAGTCCACCCGTCGCCTGCGCCTCGCCGGCGGCGAAACCGCCACCCTGCCCTGCTGGGAGCTGCTGGCCGACGGCCTGCCCTTCGAGCTGTGGGTGCTGCCGGCGCAGGCCGCGCGCCACCCGCCGCGCGACCCGCTCGGCGAGGGCCCGATGCCCCGCGCCGGCCGCGCCGCCCTGGCGCGCCTGCTCGACGCCGGGGCCTGAAAAGCGGACGCCCCGCGCGGGGCGGGGCGTCCGTGGGCAGCCCGGGGGCGCGGATCAGCGCTTGGCCAGTTCCACGTAGTTGCGGCTGGCCGCGCCGGTGTAGATCTGGCGCGGACGGCCGATCTTGGCTTCCGGGTCGGTCTGCTGCTCGAGCCAGTGCGACACCCAGCCGGCGGTGCGGGCGATGGCGAACATCACCGTGAACATCTCGGTCGGGATGCCCAGCGCCTTGTAGATGATGCCCGAGTAGAAGTCGACGTTCGGGTAGAGCTTGCGCTGCACGAAGTACTCGTCCTTGAGCGCGGCCTCCTCCAGGCGCATCGCCACTTCCAGCAGCGGGTCGTCCACGCCGAGCTCGTTGAGCACCTGGTGGCACATCTCGCGGATGATCGTCGCGCGCGGGTCGAAGTTCTTGTACACGCGGTGGCCGAAGCCCATCAGGCGGAAGCCCGAGTTCTTGTCCTTGGCGCGGTCGACGGCCTTGGACACGTCCTGCGGGCGACCGATCTCGGCCAGCATCTTGAGCACCGCCTCGTTGGCGCCGCCGTGCGCCGGGCCCCACAGCGCCGCCACGCCCGCGGCGACGCAGGCGTAGGGGTTGGCGCCGGTGGAACCGACCAGGCGCACCGTCGAGGTCGAGGCGTTCTGCTCGTGGTCGGCGTGCAGGATGAACAGCAGGTCCAGCGCCTTGGCGGCCACCGGCTTGAGCTGCAGCGGGCCCGAGGGCACCTCGAACATCATGTGCAGGAAGCGCTCGACGTACTCGAGGTTGTTGCGCGGGTAGCGGATCGGCCAGCCGATCGAGTGGCGGTAGCAGGCGGCGGCGATGGTCGGCACCTTCGCCAGCAGGCGGATGGCGGCCAGGCGGCGCTGCTCCGGGTCCTCGAGGTCGAGGGTGTCGTGGTAGAAGGCCGCGAGCGAGCCGACCATGCCGCACAGCATCGCCATCGGGTGGGCGTCGTGGCGGAAGCCGTGCAGGAAGCTCTTGAAGGCCTCGTGCATCATCGTGTGGTGGGTGACCTCGTGCTCGAACTTGCCGAACTGCGCCTCGTTGGGCAGTTCGCCGTTCATGAGCAGGTAGCTCACTTCCAGGAAGCTCGAGTGCTTGGCCAGCTGCTCGATCGGGTAGCCGCGGTAGAGCAGCACGCCCTCGTCGCCGTCGATGTAGGTCACCGCGCTGCGGCAGCTGGCGGTCGCCACGAAGCCGGGATCGTAGGTGAAAAGGCCGGTTTCCTTCGGCAGCCGGGTGATGTCGACGCAGGGCGCACCGAGGGTGCCCTGGTGGACGGGAAGCTCGACGTTCTTGCCGGCGGCGTTGAGCACGACGCTCTTGTTGTCGGACACGGGCGGACTCCTTTCAGGGATGCGCGGGTCGCGGTCCGGGAAGGTCCCGGCGCGGGCCCGCCATGAAAATCGGAAAGCGCCGCCCGGGGGCGGTCACCATCCGCCGAAGTATCGCATGGCCCGCCGGCGAAGTCAGTGACGCCGCCCCCGCGCGCGACGCCACCGCTGCAACGCAAAAGGCCACCCGGGAGGGTGGCCTTTCGTGGACCGGGGCCGGCGGGCGGCCCGGTGCGGCGCTTACTTGGCGTAGCGCTTGCGGAAGCGGTCGACGCGGCCGCCGGTGTCCATGACCTTCTGCTTGCCGGTGTAGAACGGGTGCGAGGCCGAGCTGATGTCGATCTTGATCAGCGGGTACTCGTTGCCGTCTTCCCACTTCACCGTCTCCTTGCTCGAGAGGGTGGAACGGGTGAGGAAAGCGAAGTCGGAGGACAGGTCCTGGAAGACGACTTCTTTGTAGTTCGGGTGGATGTCGGCCTTCATGGCTGGTGGCTCCGCCGTTGATTCGTAGGGAAAGACCGGAATTATAGGCCGGATCCGGCAGCCGGGGCAAGCCGCCCGGCGGTTCAGGCGCCCAGGGCGGCCCGGACCCGGGCCTCGAAGGCGGCCTGGTCGTAGTCGAGCACGATCCGGGCATTGTCCGGCCGGCCGCTGCGGCGCTGCCAGTCCACCACGGTGGCGCCGCGGCTGTGCCGGCCCTCGAGTTCGACCGCCAGCGGGCGGTCCTCGGCCCGACGGATGCCTTCCGGGGCCAGGGCCGCCGCCATGGCCAGGGCGTCGGCGCTGTGCCAGCGGTCGCCCCGGCGGTCGGCCGACCATCGCCGGGTGTAGGCCGAGATGGCGTCGTAGAAGCGCCCCCGGGCGTCGCCCGCGGCCAGCCAGGCATCGACGTCGGTGTGCAGGAAGCCGTGCCGCAGCACCGCCTCCCAGTCCACCACCTCGGCCTTGGGGAAGGCGCGGAAGACGATGTCGGCCGCCTCCGGGTCGAAGGCGATGTTGAATTCGGCCGGCACCGAGGTGTTGCCCTGCCCCGTCACCGCGCCGCCCATCACCACCAGGCGGCCCACGCGCGAAGGCAGGTCCGGGTCGAGCCGCAGGGCCAGGGCCAGGTTGGTCAGCGGCCCGAGCGTGACCAGCAGCAGCCGGCCCGCGTGTTCGCGGGCGATGCGCGAGATGGCGAGCGCGGCGTGCTCGGCCACGGGCTGGCGCGGCGACGGCGCGTAGCCGGTGTCGCCGAAGCCGTCCTTGCCGTGCACGTAGGCGGCGTCGGCGGCCGGGTGCAGCAGCGGCACCGGGCAGCCCGGGTGCACCGGCACGTCCACGCCGGCCACGTCGCAGAGCTTGAGCGCGTTGGCCACGGTGTGGTCGAGGCCGACGTTGCCGGCGGTGATGGTCAGGGCCTGCAGCGCGTGGCGCTTGTCGTCGAAGGCCATGAGCAGGGCCAGGGCGTCGTCCACGCCCGGGTCGGTGTCGATCAGCAGCGGGATGCGGTTGTCCATCGGGGGATTATCCCCGAATCGCCCGGCGCGGGCTCAGGCGCCGGCGAAGCGCGCGGCGCCGCCCACCCAGCGCGCCACCACGCGGCCGGCGAGGGCCGGGTCGCTGGCCAGCAGCGCGTCGGCGGCGCGGTGCACGGCCGGCAGCAGGTCGGCGTCGCGGACCAGGTCGGCGACGCGGAAGCTGGCCAGGCCGGTCTGGCGGGTACCCAGCAGCTCGCCCGGGCCGCGCAGCTCCAGGTCCTTCTCGGCGATCACGAAGCCGTCGGTGGTGGCGCGCATCACCTCCAGGCGCTCGCGCGCCAGCGCCGACAGCGGCGGCTTGTACATCAGCACGCAGCTCGAAGCGGCGGCGCCGCGGCCGACGCGCCCGCGCAGCTGGTGCAGCTGGGCCAGGCCCAGGCGCTCGGCGTTCTCGATGATCATCAGGCTGGCGTTGGGCACGTCCACGCCCACCTCGATGACGGTGGTGGCCACCAGCAGATGCAGCTCGCCGGCCTTGAAGCGCGCCATCACCGCCTGTTTCTCCGCCGGCTTCATCCGGCCGTGCAGCAGGCCCAGGCGCAGCCCCGGCAGCGCTTCGCCGAGCTGCTCGAAGGTGGTCTGCGCGGCCTGGGCCTCGACCTCCTCGCTGTCCTCGATCAGCGTGCACACCCAGTAGGCCTGGCGGCCCTCGGCGCAGGCGGCGCGGATGCGCTCGACCACCTCGCCGCGGCGCTCGCCGCTGACCGCCACCGTGGTCACCGGCGTGCGCCCGGGCGGCATTTCGTCGATCACCGACACGTCCAGGTCCGCGTAGGCCGACATCGCCAGCGTGCGCGGGATGGGCGTGGCGGTCATCACCAGCTGGTGCGGCACCTGGCTGCCGGACAGGCCCTTGTCGCGCAGCGCCAGGCGCTGGTGCACGCCGAAGCGGTGCTGCTCGTCGACGATGGCCAGGGCCAGCGCCGCGAACGCGACCTTCTCCTGCATCAGCGCGTGCGTGCCCACCACCACCTGGGCGCGGCCGAGCGCGATGTCCTCCAGCGCCGCGGCGCGCGCCTTGCCGGTGACCTTGCCGGCCAGCCAGGCCACGCGCAGGCCCAGCGGCTCGAGCCAGGCGCGGAAATTATTGAAGTGCTGCTCGGCCAGCAGCTCGGTCGGCGCCATCAGCGCCACCTGCCGCCCGGCCTCGACCGCGTTGGCCGCGGCCAGCGCCGCCACCACGGTCTTGCCGCTGCCGACGTCGCCCTGCACCAGGCGCAGCATCGGCTCGGGCCGGGCCATGTCGCGGGCCACCTCGTCGAGCACCCGCTGCTGCGCGCCGGTGAGCGCGAACGGCAGGCGCTTGCGCAGCGCGGCCGCCAGCTTGCCCGGCGGCCGCACCGGCATCGCGCCGTGCTCGCGCAGGGCGATGCGCTGGCGGCGCAGGCTCAGGTGGTGGGCCAGCAGCTCCTCCAGCGCCAGCCGCCGCTGCGCCGGATGGCGGCCGGCGGCGAACAGCGCCAGGTCGGTGTCGGGCGGTGGCCGGTGCGCGGTGAGCAGGGCTTCGCGCAGCGTCGGCAGGCCCATCGCCTCGCGCGTGCCGGCGGGCAGCAGTTCCAGGGTTTCGGCCGGCGGCAGGCGCTCGAGCGCGGCGCCGACCAACTTGGCCACGGTGGCCGGACCCAGGCCTTCGATGGTCGGGTAGACCGGGTCGAGCCGGTCGCGCGGCGCGGCGTCCGCCTCGTCGGACAGCAGGCGATAGCTGGGGTGGACCATCTCCAGGCCGTGCTGGCCCGGCCGCACCTCGCCGTAGCAAAGGATGCGCCGGCCCGGCACGAACTGCGCGACCTGCGCCTTGCCGAAATGGAAGAAGCGCAGCACCAGCGTGCCGCGCGACTCGTCGCCCACCGCCACGCGCAGCATCGGCCGGTAGCGGAAGCTGCGCTCGACCGCCTCCACCCGCGCCTCCACCTGCGCCGGGAGGCCCGGCCTCAGGTCGGCGATGGCGGTGATGCGGGTGCGGTCCTCGTAGCGCAGCGGCAGGTGCAGCCACAGGCCCTGCAGGGTTTCGAGCCCGCGCGCGGCGAGCTTGTCGGCCACCTTGGGGCCGACGCCGGGCAGCGCCGACACCGGCGCGTCGCCGCTGGCATCAAGCCGGGGCGCCGGGGCGTCGCGGCGTCGCGGCGGCCGCGCCATGGTTCAGCCGGTGACCATCACCGCGTCCACCTCGACGCGCGCACCCTTGGGCAGGCCCGACACCTGGATGGTGGAGCGCGCCGGGTACGGGGCCTGGAAGTAGTCGGCCATCACCGCGTTCACCGCGGCGAAATCGGACAGGTCGGTGAGGTAGATGCCGATGCGCACGATGTCGTCCAGGGAACCACCGGCGGCCTCGCTGACCGCGCGCAGGTTGTCGAACACGCGCCGCGCCTCGGTGGCGATGTCGGCGCTCACCAGTTCGCCGCTGGCCGGGTCGAGCGGGATCTGGCCAGAGAAATACACGGTGTCGCCGGCGCGCACGGCCTGCGAGTACGGGCCGATGGCGGCCGGGGCGCGGTCGGTCTGGATGGCTTGGCGGGGCATGGCGGTGCTCTTGGAGGGGCCTGCCCCATTGTAGGAGGCGCGGGCGAGCGCCCGCCAGCGGCGCTCAGAGGCGCTGCACGCCGTGCACCACGCCGAGCCGGCGGATGCGCCGGATCACGTCGGCCAGGTGCTTGCGATGGCGCACCTCGATGGCGAACTCCATCACCGACACCGCCAGGTCGCGCTCGCGGTATTCGACCGCGTCGATGTTGGAATTGCTCTCGGCCACGGCCGCCGCCACCTGGGCCAGCACGCCGGGCTTGTTCTCGACCTCGATGCGCAGCGCCACGCGGTAGTCGCCCTCGACGTTGCGGTCCCAGGCCATGGGCACGCAGCGCTCGGGGAACTTGCGGTACTCGGCCACGTTCGGGCAGTCCATGCGGTGCACCACCACGCCCTTGCCGGCGCTGAGGTAACCCATGATCTCGTCGCCCGGGATCGGGTGGCAGCAGACGGCGAAGCTGAGCACGCCGCGTTCGGTGCCGGTGATCATGATGCGCTCGCTCGGCGCCACCGGCGGGGCCTCGGCGGCCTGCTCCGACTCCTCGCCGTGCACCATCATCCGCGCCACCTGCGCCGGCATGCGGTTGCCCAGGGCGATGTCGGCCAGCAGCTCCTCCAGTCGCCGGTAGCGCAGCTCGGCCAGGAGCTGCTCGATGCGCTGCGGCGGCAGGCGGTCGAGCGAGCACTCCATCGCCTCGAGCGCGCGGTCGAGCATGCGGTGGCCCAGGTCGACGGCATCTTCGTGCTCGAGGCGCTTGAGGAAATGGCGGATGGCGGTGCGCGCCTTGCTCGAGACCACGTACTCGAGCCACTGCGGGCCCGGCGAGGCCGAAGGCGCGGTGATGACCTCCACGCTCTGGCCGCTGGCGAGCTTGGTGCGCAGCGGCACCAGCTTGCGGTCCACGCGCGCGGCCACCGCGTGGTTGCCCACGTCGGTGTGCACGGCATAGGCGAAGTCGAGCGCGGTGGCGTTGCGCGGCAGCGCCATGATGTCGCCCTTGGGCGTGAACAGGTAGACCTCGTCCGGGAACAGGTCGACCTTCACGTTCTCGAGGAATTCCAGCGACGAGCCCGCCGCCTGCTGGGTGTCCATCAGGTTGCGGATCCAGTCCTGGGCGCGCACCTGGGCGGCGCTGCTGCCGGTGCCGGCGGCCTTGTAGAGCCAGTGCGCGGCCACGCCGCGTTCGGCCACCAGGTCCATTTCCTCGGTGCGGATCTGCACTTCCACCGGCGCGCCATACGGGCCGAACAGCACCGTGTGCAGGCTCTGGTAGCCGTTGGCCTTGGGAATGGCGATGAAGTCGCGGAAGCGGCCGTCGAGCGGCTTGTACACGGAATGCACCGCGCCGAGCGCGTGGTAGCACTGCATCACGCCCGGCACCACGATGCGGAAGCCGAACACGTCGAGCACCTGCTCGAGGCTCTTCTGCTCCTGCTTCATCTTGGTGTAGATGCTCCAGGGCGACTTCACCCGGCTCACCAGCGTGTGCGGCAGCTGCTCCTGGGCCAGGCGCTGGGCCAGCTGGGCCTCGACCGTGGCCAGGGCCTCGCGGCGCATCACCGGCTGCGAGGCGATGCGGCGGGAGATGACCGCGTGGCGCTTGGGATAAAGCGCGCGGAAGCCCAGGTCCTGCAGCTCGGCCTTGAACTTGTTCATGCCCAGGCGCTGGGCGATGGGCGCGTAGATCTCCAGCGTCTCGCGGGCGATGCGGCGGCGCGACTCGGCGGCCATCGAATCGAGCGTGCGCATGTTGTGCAGGCGGTCGGCCAGCTTGATCAGGATGACGCGCAGGTCGCGCGCCATCGCCAGCATCATCTTGCGGAAGCTCTCGGCGGCGGCTTCCTGGCGGTCGCGGAACTGCAGCTTGTCGAGCTTGGTGACGCCGTCGACCAGCTCGGCCACGGCCGGGCTGAACTCGCGTTCGATCTCGCTGCGCGGCAGCGGCGTGTCCTCGAGCGCGTCGTGCAGGATGGCGGCGCACAGGGTCTCGGCATCGAGCCGCAGCTCGGCGAGCAGTCCGGCCACGGCCACCGGATGGGTGATGTAGGCCTCGCCGGACTTGCGCAGCTGGCCCTCGTGGGCCCGGGCGCCGACCTCGTAGGCCCGCCGGACGGCGGCCACCTGGTCGGGCGGGAGGTATTCCGACAGCTTCAGCTCGAGCGAGCGCACGGCGTCCGGACAGGGGTCCGGGCACGGATTCTCCGCCAGCCTTGGCTTGGAAAAAGAGGACATGCCGGCAGACTACGCGGGCGATTGCAGGGCATCAATGCCGCTGCCGGGGCCCCGCCGTCGCGGCGGGACCGGGTGCAGGGCCGGCCGGGCCGGCCCGCGGTGGATCAGAGGTCGTCGCCGCCCTTGGACAAGTCGTCGTCGACGACTTCGGCGGCGGCCCACTCCAGGGCCTCGCGCTCGGCGCGCTCGCGCTCGGCCTTCTCGACTTCGTCGATCAGGGCCTGGTCGACGCGGCGGGCGGCGATTTCACGCAGGGCCAGCACGGTCGGCTTGTCCTGGTTCTCGGAGTTGTCCAGGGCGGGCTCGACGCCCTTGGCCAGCTGGCGGGCGCGCTTGGACGCCATCAGGACCAGCTCGAAGCGGTTGTCCACGACGGACAGGCAGTCTTCCACGGTGATGCGGGCCATGAGCTCTCCTCGGCCGTGGCTGCCCGGCCGGGGCAACCACGCAAAATCAATGAGTTACGCGAACCGCGCATTTTACCCCCGGGCCCGCCCGGGTGCAAACGCGCCGGGCCGGGCCGGCTTCAGGCCAGCAGGTCGCGGATCAGGGCCTCGTGGCGTTCGGCCTGGGCCGCCCGGCGCAGGCGGTGGGCCACGAAGATGGCCCGCAGCTCGGCCGCGGCGGCGTCGAAGTGCTCGTTGACGATGACGTAGTCGAACTCGTCGTAATGGCTCATCTCCTCGCGGGCGGCGGCCAGCCGGCGGGCGATGACCTCCTCGCTGTCCTGGCCGCGGTTGCGCATGCGGGTCTGCAGGGCGTCGCGCGAAGGCGGCAGGATGAACACGCTGATGCAGTCCGGCACCTGCTCGCGCACCTGGCGGGCGCCCTGCCAGTCGATCTCCAGCAGCACGTCCTTGCCGGCCGCCAGCTGGGGCTCCACCGACTGCCGGGCCGTGCCCTTGTAGTCGCCATGCACCAGGGCGTGCTCGAAGAACTCGCCCCGGGCCACCATGGCCTCGAACTCCTCGCGGGCCACGAAGTGGTAGTGCTGGGCATGGCGCTCGCCCGGCCGCGGCGCGCGCGAAGTGAAGGAGATCGACAGGGCGATGCCCGGCTCCTTGGCCAGCACGGCGTTGACCAGGCTGGACTTGCCGGCGCCCGAGGGCGCGGCGACGACGAAAAGGGTTCCGCGGATGGTCTTCATTCGAGGTTCTGGACTTGTTCGCGCAGCTGTTCGATCAGCACCTTGAGCTCGACCGCGGCCTGGGTGGTGCGCTGGTCCACCGACTTCGAGCCCAGGGTATTGGCCTCGCGGTTGAACTCCTGCATCAGGAAGTCCAGGCGCCGGCCCACGGCCTCGGGCAGGGCCAGCACGCGGCGGGCCTCGGAAACATGGCTGGCGAGGCGGTCGAGCTCCTCGTCCACGTCGATCTTCTGCAGGCCCAGCACGATTTCCTGCTCGAGCCGGCCCGGCTCGAGCGGCTGCTTGAGGTCGGCCAGGCGGGCGTCGAGGCGGGCGCGCAGGCCGGCGCGGATCTCCGGCAGCCAGCCGCGTACCTGGGTGGTGATGGCCTCGATGCCGTCCAGGCGCTCGACCATCACCGCGGCCAGCTTGGCGCCCTCGCGCTCGCGGGCGGCGACGAACTCGGCCAGGGTCTGCTCCAGCAGTTCCAGCGCCTCGGCCTGCAGCCCGGCCTGGTCCAGGCCGTCCTCCTCGACCACGCCGGGATAGCGCAGCAGTTCGATGAAGTCGGTGCGCAGGCCAGGGAAGCGCTGGTCGGCGGACTGGGCCGCGGCGGCGAGCTGGTCGAGCAGCGGCTGGTTCAGGCGCAGGCCGGCGCGGGCGCCGGCGGCGGGGCGGAAGCGCAGCACCAGGTCGACCTTGCCGCGCGAGACCAGGCGCGACACGCGCTCGCGCAGCGCCGGCTCGATCGCGCGCAGCTCCTCCGGCGTGCGCACCACCAGTTCGTGGAAGCGGTGGTTGACGGCGCGCAGCTCGCAGGCCAGCTGGCCGCCGGTGGCGGCGCGCTCGCAGGCGGCGAAGGCGGTCATGCTGCGGATCATGGGCTCGGCCGGTGGGAAAGAGCCCGAATGGTAATCTAGCCGGCCGTTTCTTGCCGGACCCCATCCATGACCGTCTCCAACCGCCCCAGCGGCCGCGCCCACGATGAACTGCGCCCGGTGCGCATCGAGCGCAACTTCACCCGCCACGCGGAGGGTTCGGTGCTGGTGAGCTTCGGCGACACCCGCGTGCTGTGCACCGCCAGCGTCGAGGCGCGCGTGCCCGCCTTCCTGCGCGGCAAGGGCGAGGGCTGGGTGACGGCCGAATACGGCATGCTCCCGCGCGCCACCAACACCCGCAACGACCGCGAGGCCGCGCGCGGCAAGCAGGGCGGCCGCACGCTGGAGATCCAGCGCCTGGTCGGCCGCTCGCTGCGCGCCTGCGTGGACCGCAAGGCCCTGGGCGAGCGCACCATCACGCTCGACTGCGACGTGATCCAGGCCGACGGCGGCACCCGCTGCGCGGCCATCACCGGCGCCTACGTGGCGCTGTGCGACGCGGTGAACTGGCTCAAGGCCCGCGGCGAGATCACCCGCGACCCGGTCATCGGCGCGGTGGCCGCGGTGTCGGTGGGCATCTGGCAGGGCCAGCCGGTGCTCGACCTCGACTACCGCGAGGACAGCGGCTGCGACACCGACATGAACGTGGTGATGAACGACGGCGGCGGCTTCATCGAACTCCAGGGCACCGCCGAAGGCCACGCCTTCCGCCGCGACGAACTCGGGGCCCTGCTCGCCCTCGCCGAAAAAGGCGTCGGCGAACTCATCGCCCTGCAGCGCGCCTCGCTGGCGGGCTGATCCATGCAAAGGCTGGTGCTGGCCACCTCGAACCAGGGCAAGCTGGCGGAGCTGCGGCCGCTGATGGCCGACGCCGGCTATGCGCTGGTGGCGCAGGGCGAGCTGGGCGTGGGCGATGCGGTCGAGGACGGGCGCACCTTCGTCGAGAACGCCATCCTCAAGGCGCGCCACGCCTGCGCCGCCACCGGCCTGCCGGCCCTGGCCGATGACTCGGGCCTGGTGGTGGACGCGCTCGGCGGCGCGCCCGGCCTGCTCAGCGCGCGCTACGCCGGCGTGCACGGCGACTCGGCCGCCAACATCGCCAAGCTGCTCGCCGCCCTGCACCACGTGCCGGGCGAGGCGCGCAGCGCGCACTTCTACTGCGTGCTGGTGCTGCTGCGCCACGCCGACGACCCGCAGCCGCTCATCGCCGAAGGCAGCTGGCAGGGCCGCATCCTCGGCGCCCCGCGCGGCGACGGCGGCTTCGGCTACGACCCGGTGTTCCTCGACACCGCGCGCGGCCTGTCCGCGGCCGAGCTCGACGCCGCCACCAAGAACCGCATCAGCCACCGCGGCCAGGCCCTGGCCCGCCTGCGCGAGCTGCTGGGCGCGTGAGCCTGCTGGTCCCGCCGCCGCTGTCGCTGTACATCCACATCCCGTGGTGCGTGAAGAAATGTCCGTACTGCGACTTCAACTCGCACGGGCAAAGCGGCGAGCTGCCGGTGCGCGAGTACCTCGCCGCGCTGGTGCGCGACCTCGAGCAGGACCTGCCGCTGGTGTGGGGCCGCACCGTGCACAGCGTCTTCTTCGGCGGCGGCACGCCCAGCCTCTTTCCGCCGGAAGCCATCGGCGACATCCTGGCCGCCTGCAGCGCGCGCCTGCGCTTCGCCCCGGCCGCCGAAGTCACGATGGAGTGCAACCCCGGCACCGCCGAGTTCGGCCGCTTCGAAGGCTATCGCGCTGCCGGCGTGAACCGCGTCAGCTTCGGCATCCAGAGCTTCGACGACGGCTGCCTGCAGCGCCTGGGCCGCATCCACGACAGCAACGAGGCCGAGCGCGCGGTCAAGCTGGCCCAGGACGCCGGGCTCGACAACCTCAACCTCGACCTGATGTACGCCCTGCCCGGCCAGGACCTGGCCATGGCCCTGCACGACGTCGAACGCGCCATCGCCCTGCAGCCGGCGCACCTGTCGCACTACCAGCTGACGATGGAGCCCAACACCGCCTTCGCCGCGCGCCCGCCGGAAGGCCTGCCCGACGAGGACACCGCCTGGGACATCCAGGAGCGCTGCATCGAGGCCATGGCCGCCGCCGGCTACGCCCAGTACGAGGTCAGCGCCTACGCCCGCCCGGGCCGGCAGTGCGCGCACAACCTCAACTACTGGCGCTTCGGCGACTACCTGGGCATCGGCGCCGGCGCCCACGGCAAGATCAGCCTCGGCGCCACCGGCGAGGTGCGCCGGCGCTGGAAGCTGAAGAACCCGCGCGACTACCTCGCCCAGGCCGGCGCCCCGCGCGGCCTCGGCGGCGACGACCCGATCGCGCCCCGGAACCTGCCCTTCGACTACATGCTCAACGCCCTGCGCCTGGTCGAGGGCTTCGACCTGGCCGACTTCGAGTCGCGCACCGGCCTGCCGCGCGAGGCCATCGCCGGCGAACTGGCCAGCGCCCGCGAGCGCGGCTGGCTCGAGGCCGAGGGCACGCACTGGCGCCCCACCGAGCTCGGTCGCCGCTTCACCAACGATGTCATCGGCCTGTTCCTGCGCGACTGAGGCACTCGCGGCGGCGCCCGCCTTCATCTAGACTTCACCCGCCCCTGGTGCTCGGGAAGCCGGTCTGAATCCGGCGCTGCCCCCGCAACGGTAGGCCAGCAAAACCTTCCAGTTCAGCCACTGTGCCCCCGGGCATGGGAAGGCGGAAGGCCGGCGCGACGCCCGTCGCGCCACTGGCAAGCCCGGAGACCGGCCGGGGGCTGGCGGGCCGGTTTGCACCGGTCGCCACCACGGCACGTCGCGGAGGGCGGCGGGGCAGCGCCATGGCCCCGCGCCGTGCGCGTGCTCCTCCTGCATTCCGCGCGGCCATTCCCGCGGGCGTGCGTTCCAGGAGGTTCCCTGATGTCCCAGTTCCACCATCGCGGCGCATTGTGCGCCGCCATCCTCGTTTCCCTTTCCAGCCCCGCCCTCGCCGATCCGGCGCGGACGCTCGACGCCGTGCAGGTCACCGCCAGCCGCGTCGAACGCCCGGTGGGCGAAACCCTGGCCTCGGTCACCGTGCTCACGCGCGAGGACATCGAAGCCAGCCAGGCCCCCGACCTGATCGACCTGCTGGCCCGCCAGGCCGGCGTCGACGTGGCCCGCACCGGCGGCCCCGGCAGCGCCAGCACGGTGTTCCTGCGCGGCGGCAACGCCCCGCACACGCTGGTGCTGGTGGACGGCGTGCGCGTCTCGTCTACCGGCCAGGGCGTGTTCGACTTCGCCCACCTGCCGCTCGAGCAGATCGAGCGCATCGAGATCGTGCGCGGCCCGCGCGCGGCGATCTGGGGCTCGGACGCCATCGCCGGCGTCATCCACGTCTTCACCCGCGACCCCTCGCAGGCCTCGGTGCGCGTGCTCGGCGGCAGCTACGGCCGCGTCGGCGCCAGCGCCGCCGGCGGCTTCGGCGACGGCGACCACGGCCTGGGCGTCACGGCCGGCTGGCAGCGCCTGCGCGGTTTCTCGGCCACCAATGCCAGCAGCTGGGCCTTCGACCCGGACGACGACGGCTACCGCAACCGCAACCTCTCGCTGCGCGGCCGCACCGCCCTGGGCAACCAGCGGCTGGCCTTCCAGGCCCTGGCCACCGACGCCGACGTCGAGTTCGACCAGGGCGACACCCGCGCCCGCAACCGTTCGGCCGGCCTGACCCTGGGCGGCGCGCTCGGCGCGCGCTGGACCCACCAGCTCGGCCTGGGCCACGCCCGCGAGGACCTCGACACCGTATCGGGCTTCAGCAACTCCTTCCGCAGCCGGCGCACCAGCCTGGACTGGGTCAACACCCTGGCCGTGGGCGAGGCCGGCAAGCTCAACCTCGGCGTGAACTGGCAGGACGAAGAAGGCGTCTCGGCCAACGTCTTCGACGGCCAGACCTTCAGCCGCAACCGCAGCAGCCGCGCCGCCTTCGCCGGCTACGGCACCCGCTTCGGCAGGCAGCTGCTCGACGCGTCCGTGCGCCACGACCACAGCAACCAGTTCGGCGGCGCCGGCACGGCCAGCCTGGCCTGGGGCTGGGCACCGTCCGACGCGGTGCTGCTGCGGCTGGGCTGGGGCGAGGGCTTCCGGGCGCCGAATTTCAACGAGCTCTACTACCCCGACACCGGCTTCGGCTTCGCCGGCAACCCCGACCTGCGCCCCGAGCGCTCGGAGACCTGGGAGGCCGGCCTGGCCTGGACCCCGGCCGCCGGCCACCGCCTCGACCTGTCGGCCTACCGCGGCCGCGTGCGCGACCTGGTGGCCTTCGCCGCGCCGGGCACCAACAACGCCATCAACATCAACCGCGCGCGCATGGACGGTGCCGAGCTCGAGTACCGCTTCAGCGGCGCGGCCTGGAACTGGGGCGGCAACCTGGCCTGGCTCGACGCCGAGGACGAGGCCACCGGCCTGGCCCTGCTGCGCCGGGCGCGGCACAAGGCGCATGCGGACCTCGGCTACCGCTTCGGCAACGGCCTGGCCGTGTCGATCGACGGCGACTACGTGTCCTCCCGGCGCGACGTCGGCGGCAACCCGGGCGCCTACGCCATCGCCCACCTGCGCCTGGCCTGGCCCTTGGGCGAGGCCTGGCGCCTCGAAGCCCGGGTCGAGAACCTGACCGACCGGGACTACACCGTCGTGCAGGGCTTCAACACCCCCGGGCGCAGCGGGCTGCTGAGCGTGGTCTGGAACGGCAAACCCTGAGTCCTCCGGACAGCCTGCGAGAAATTCGCGCAGGCTGTCCGGCCCTAGGCGCGGGCACCCGGCTGTGCCTAGAATCCGGGAGGGGAATCACTCGGAGAGACGGATGCCCGCATCCGCACCACCTCCGCACGCGTCCGCACCGACGCTGGCGTCCAGACCACTGCCCGACCGGGTCCGCAGCTTGCTGGGCGGCATCCTCGAGTATTCGTCGGACGAGCTCGAACGCACGCTCGTGGGCATGCTCAATGAATTCGAGCAGCAGCTGTTCAAGTACGCCGAGCAGGCCCGCAGCAACGTGGTGCAGTCGCGCTGGCTCGAGGCGCAGCGGCTGGTCAAGCGCACGCGCCCCGACCTGGTGCCGCGTTTCCTGGTGCTGCTCGAGGCCGAGCTGGCCACCATCAAGGACCCGCCCGGCCCGAAGGCGCTGATCGGCGGACTGAGGCTCAACCGCGACGAACTCGCGCTGGTGGACAACCTCGAACTCGACGAATCCACCGTGCTCTCGGAAGTCGCCGGCCGGGTCGAGGTGCGCAACAGCCTGCCGCTCTACCTGCTGGGGCAACGCTTCGGCGTGCTGGCCGGCAAGCCGGCCTTCGACGCCGAAACCGTGCCGGTCGGCCCGCATGCGCTCTGCCGCATGCTGCGCCAGGCCTCCGAATGCCTGGAGCTGAGCGGCGAGCACCGCGCCCTGCTCTACCGCACCTTCGAGCGGCACCTCTCGCCGCTCTATACGACCTTCATCGAATCGATCAACACCTACCTCTCGCGCCACGGCGTGCTGCCCAACCTCAACTACGTGCCGGTGCGCGCGCGCCCGACCGCGACCACCACCGGCCCGGCCAGGCGACCGACCGGCGAGACGGCCGGCGGCACGGCGGCGGGCGCCGGCGGCGGCCCGGGTGGCGGTGGCGCGGGCGCTGCGGGTCCGGGTGGCCCGGGCGGCAGTGGAGGCCCCGGCGGCGGATCGGGCGGCGGCACGGCCACCGGCGGAGGTCCTGGCGGTGGAGCCGGCGGTGCGGCCGGCGTCTATGGCGCTGGCGCGGGCGGCACGGCTGGCCGCGCCGGCGCCGGCGGCGGCCCGGCCGGTGGTGGTTACGGCGGCGGGGAAACCGGGGGCGAGGACAGCTTCCAGCAGATGCGCCACCTGCTCGCCGGCCGTCGCCAGCTGCTGGGCAAGCTCGTCGGCGGCGCGCCGCGCGCCGCGCCGGGCAATGCCGTCGTGGTCGAGCCCACGAAGGTGCAGGACGCGCTCGGCGCCCTGCAGAAGAAGCCCCTGGGCCCGGTGATGGTCGGCGGCAAGCCGGCCGTGCGCACCATCGCCCACCTCAAGCAGGACCTGCTGGCGCAGCTTCGCCAGGCCACGCCCGAAGGCAAGTCGCCGGCCCTGCCCGAGGAAGACAACGACGCCATCGACCTGGTCGGCATGCTGTTCGACCACCTGATGAAGGACGTGCGGCCCAACAGCCCGGCCTCGAACCTGCTGGCCAAACTGCAGGTGCCGCTGCTGCGCGTGGCCCTGCAGGACAAGGGCTTTTTCACCCGCAAGCAGCACCCGGCCCGGCAGATGCTCAACGCCATCGCCGAAACCGGCGCCTACTGGCTGGGCGAGGACGACACCGACCAACAGCTGGTCGGGAAGATGCAGTCCGTGGTCGACCGCACCGTGCGCGACTTCGACGGCAACCTCGACATCTTCGGCAACCTGCTCGAAGACCTCAGCTCGCACCTGCAGACCGTGTCGCGCAAGGCCGAGGTGGCCGAGAAGCGCCACGTCGAGGCCGCCCGCGGCAAGGAGCGCCTGGCGCTGGCGCGCGAGCGCGCCGCGGCGGTGGTCGAGGGCCTGCTCAAGAAGCAGAACCTGCCGCGATTCACCCACACCCTGCTCAGCCAGGCCTGGACCGACGTGCTGGCGCTCACCTCGCTGCGCCAGGGCGAGGACTCCGACGCCTGGAAGCAGCAGCTCGAGATCGCCGAGCGCCTGGTCGGCGTGGCCAAGGCCGGTCCGGGCGGCGCGGGCATCCCGCCCGGCGAGGCGCAGGTGCTGCAGCAGGAAATCCAGTCCGCGCTGGCCCAGGTCGGCTACCACGCCGACGAGGCCTCGGCCATCGCCCAGCGCCTGGTCGACCCGCAGGGTGGTGGTGGCGACGACGACTCCGCCGCCAGCCGCACCGAGCTGACCATGCGCCTCAAGGCCCGCTCCCGCCTCGGCGAGGAGATGCAGCAGGCCAAGAAGAAGAAGGTCGTGCTCACGCCCGAGGAGCAGGCGCGCCTCGAGCAGATCAAGCACCTGGCCTTCGGCACCTGGTTCGAGTTCACGCTCAACCAGCAGGGCGAGAAGGTGCGTCGCCGGCTGTCGTGGTTCTCCACCGTCACCGGCCACGTGCTGTTCGTGAACCACCGCGGCCAGAAGGTCGGCGAACATACGCTCGAGGGCCTGGCCAAGGCCATGGCCCAGGGCCAGGTGAAGGTCGTCGAGGAAGAGAAGGGCACCCTGATCGACCGCGCCTGGAGCACGGTGATGAACGCGCTGCGTTCCTTCGCCGGCGGCTCGGGCAACACTGCCAGCGAGGCGCCGGCCCGATGAACACCGAATACCGCCGCGCCAAGCGCCGCAAGGTCGGCTTCGACGTCGACGTCACCGACACCATGACCGGCGAGGTCGTGGGCAAGCTCAGCAACCTCTCCGAGACCGGCATGCTGCTGATCCTCGGCCACCCCCTCACCAGCGATGGCCTCTACCAGCTGCGCTTCTCGCTGGTGGACGGCGCCGGCCGCGAGCGCAGCGTCGAGGTCGGCGCGCACGAACTCTGGTCCGACGAGGCCGCCGCCCCGGGCCAGGTCTGGACGGGCTTCCGCTTCATCGACGTGGCCCCCGAAGACGTGTCCTTCATCCGCGGGTGGGTGGATGCGCCGGGCAGCCAGTACGTCTGAGGTCCGTCTCGCCGCCGCGCTCGCCGGCCTGCTGGCCCTGGCCGGCTGTGGGCGGGAACCGGACCGCGTCGAGCAACTGCATGTCTTCGGCAGCCTGGCCGAACTGAGGCTGCGCGACGCGCCGCCGGCGCAGGCCCAGGCCGCGCTGGCCGAAATCTCGGCCATGCTCAACCAGCGCGAACGCGAATGGCATGCCTGGCAGGATTCCGACCTCACCCGCATCAACGCCGCCTTCGCCCGCGGCGAGCCGGCCGAGGCGCCCGATTCGGTGCTCGCGCTGCTGCGGCGGTCGCAGGCGCTGTCGGCCCGGAGCGATGGCCTGTTCGACCCGGCCATCGGCGGCCTGATCGCGGCCTGGGGCTTCCACACCTCCAGCTTCCCGGTGATGTCGCCCGTTCCCGGCGACGCCGTGCTGCAGGCCTGGCGGGAGCAGCGTCCGCGGATCACCGAGGTGCGCATCGACGGCAACCGGCTCTCGGCGCCCAACCCCCGCACCCAGCTCGACTTCGACGCCGTGGCCGAAGGGGCGGCCGCCGAGGAAGTGCTGGCCACGCTGCGCCGCCACGGCCTGTCGCACGTGCTGGTGAACCTCGGCGGCGACGTGGTGGCGCTGGTGCCGCCGGGCGAAGCGCCCTGGCAGGTGAGCCTGCGCGATCCTTTCGGCGGCGTGCTCGGCGGCGTGCCGCTGGGTGACGGCGAGGCCCTGTTCACCTCGGGCAACTACAACAAGTTCCGCAACTCCGACGCCGGCGCGCGCCAGCCGCACATCCTCGACCCGC
Organism: Arenimonas sp. SCN 70-307; assembly: GCF_001724815.1. Lineage (GTDB taxonomy): Bacteria > Pseudomonadota > Gammaproteobacteria > Xanthomonadales > Xanthomonadaceae > Arenimonas. The sequence continues at coordinate 136,794 of NZ_MEDO01000003.1, forward strand.
GCACCGCCCAGCCCGCCCGGGGCGCGGCGGCGGTGGTGGTGCTGCACGCCGATCCGGTGCTGGCCGACGCGGCCGCCTCGGCCCTGTTCGTCGCCGGGCCCTCGGGCTTCGAGCACATCGCCCGGCGCATGGGCCTGGGCTGCGCGATGATGGTGACCGACGAAAACGAGATGCTGGTGACCGTGGCCATGGCGGCGCGGGTGCAGCTGCTGCGCGACCCGGTGCCGCTGGGCCCGCCGCTGGACCTCGGCCCCGGCTGCGTGGTGGCGCCCGCCGGCTAGCGCGGCGCGCTCAGGCCGCGGGTTTGTCGCGGAAGCACAGCGCGGCTTCCGGCTTGTGGATGGCGAACCCCTGGGCGTAGTCCACGCTCAGGCCGCGCAGCAGGTCGCGGGCGCGCTCGTCGGCGACCCACTCGCCCACCACCTGCAGGCCCAGCTGGTGGCCGATGTCGGTCACCGCGCGCACGATCGAATAGCTCACCGGGTCGGTTTCGATGTTGCGGATGAAGCTGCCGTCGATCTTGATGAAATCCACCGGCAGGTTCTTGAGGTAGCCGAACGAGGCCATGCCCGAACCGAAGTCGTCGAGCGAGAACTTGCAGCCGGCGGCGCGCAGTCGCTGCATGAACTCGACCGCCCGGGCCATGCTGCTCACGGCCGCGGTCTCGGTGATCTCGAAGCAGATGCGCTGCGGCGAGACGCCGTGGCGTTCGAGCGCCTCGAGCACGAAGTCGGCGAAGGCGGCGTCCTCGAAGGTGGGGCCCGAGAGGTTGATCGCGCACAGCTTCACCGGCTTGCCCGACGGGTGCAGGCGGCTGAAGTTGGCCAGCGCCGTCTCCACCACCCAGCGGTCGAGCTGGGGCATGAGGCCGAAGCGCTCGGCCGCCGGGATGAAGGCGCCGGGCGGCACCAGCTGGCCGCTTTCGTCGCGCAGGCGCACCAGCATCTCCATGTGCACGCCGTCGGCGCGGTCGCCGTCCCAGAGCGGCGCCAGTTCCTGGAAGTGCAGGAGGAAGCGGCCGTCGGACAGGGCCTGGCGGATGCGGCCGGCCCACTCCATCTCGCTGCGGCGCTGGGTGGTCTCGGAATCCTGCTCGGAGAACAGGTGCACGCGGTTGCGGCCGCGCTCCTTGGCCATGTAGCAGGCGGTGTCGGCGTGGGCCAGCACGGTGCGCTGGCTCAGGCCCGGGCCGTGCAGCATCACCACGCCGATGCTGGTGCTGATGGTGTAGTTGCGCTGCTCCCAGCCGAACACGTAGCCGTCGATCTCGGTGCGCAGCGATTCGGCCACGGCCACCGCACGAGCCTCGTCGGTGTCGCGCAGCAGGATGGCGAACTCGTCGCCGCCCAGCCGCGCCACCACCGCATCGGCGGGCAGCATGCCCGAGAGCAGCGTCGCCAGCTGGGCCAGCAGCTGGTCGCCGGCGTAATGGCCGGAGGTGTCGTTGATGAGCTTGAACTGGTCGAGGTCCATGTACAGCAGCGCCCAGTCCGGGCCGCCGTCGTCGAGCGAGGCGATGGCAGCGTCGAGGCGTCGCTCAAACTCACGGCGGTTGTACAGGCTGGTGAGCGAATCGTGGCTGGCCTGGTAGCTCAGCTCCTCGCTGAGCACGCGCAGCTCGGTGATGTCGTTGGCCACGGCCAGCAGGTGCGGCACGTCGCCCAGGCGGATGGTGGACACCGACAGCGTCGACCAGAACGGCACTTCGTTGGCGCCGCGCAGCAAGGCCGTCTCGCTGATGATGGCGTCCGGCGAGCCGGCCAGGCCCTCGACCCGCTGGCGCAGGGCCGGGTCTTCCACCAGCTCGCCCAGACGCACGCCGGTGACGTCGCCCTCGATGCCGAAGCGGTCGCGGCAGGCCTGGTTGGCATAGACCAGCCGCGCATCGCCGGCCCGCGCCAGCATCACCAGCGCCGGCAGCAATTCGTTGAGGGCGCGGAAGCGCTCCTCGCTTTCGCGGAACTGCGCCGCCATCTCCCCGGCCAGCGCCAGCGCGCGGGCACGGGTGCCGGCGATCGACCAGGCCAGCAGCGCCAGCAGCAGGCTCGCCAGCACGCCGATGCCGAAGGTCAGCGCCGGCACCCAGCCGGCCGGGTCGACGGTGGCGAGCGGTTGCGCCTCGATGCGCCAGGTGCGGCCACCGAAGGCGATGTCGCGGCTGTGGAGCGGCCCCGGGGACGTCACGGCGTCGGCTTCCTGGCCTTCGCCGAACAGCGGCAGCCGACCGCCGCCGGTGACATCGAACACACGGATGGCGAAGCTCTCGCGGGACTCCGCGGGCAGGGCGTCGGCGATCAGGCGGCTGACCCGGAACGAAGCCGCCAGCGAACCGATCTCGCGCGAACGACGCTCGGCCAGGTCCGCCGGCGGCGCCCCGGCGCTGAACACCGGCAGGCGGATGGTCACGCCGTCGTTGGGGCCGGGCATGCCGGCGCGCTGGATCAGCTGGAACGGCGCCGACATCACCGGCCGGTCGGCGTCGCGGGCGAAACGCGCCGCCGCCAGGTTCGCAGGCTGGGTGGCGATGTCCAGGCCCACCAGCATCTGGTTGCCGGACAGGGGCGCGACCAGGGTGGTGAGGTAATGCTCGCGGCCATCGGGCTCGACATCGGGCGCCGCACGGTCGCTGCGCTCGGCGTAGGCCATGGCCTGCAGGCTGGGGAACTGCTCCCGCGGACGCAGGTTGGCGTACATCGCCTCGAACTCACCGGCGGTGACCTCGTCCGAGGACAGGAACAGGACCTGCACCGAACGCACCAGCAATGCGCAGGTCTGGAGCTGGGCCTCGACCGCCTCGAAGCTGCGCTCGGCCAGGCGTTCGAGCCGCTGCTGGCGCCCCTTCTCGAGCGCCTCGGCGTGAAAGGTCGCGGCCAGGCCGCTGAGCAGCAGGCCCACGACCAGCGCGGTGAAGCTCCAAAGCCAGGCGGGCTGGCCGAGGAAACCACCGTCCTTGCGCTGATCGTGCAAGCCCCACTCCTGCGCCAACGCCGCCAATTGCGGCAAAATCGGGGACCTACCCCAAGGAGCCTCGGACGAATGAACGCCCCGGACCTCGCGCATCTATATCGTGCGCACCTGCAGGTTATCAAGGCGCGGGCCGACCGTGCGCTCGAAAAGGGCGGTTTCGACCACCTGCTGGTGGCCTCGGGCGTGGAAAAGTTCGAATTCCTCGACGACCGCCCCTACCCGTTCAAGCCCAACGCGCAGTTCAAGGCCTGGGTGCCGCTGCTGCGCCACCCCGCGTGCTGGGTGGCCTACACGCCCGGCCAGCGGCCGGTGCTGGTGTACTACCAGCCCGACGACTACTGGCACGTGCCGCCCAGCCCGCCCAGCGGCTTCTGGGCGGACGAGTTCGACATCCGCATCATCGCCGACCCGGCCGAGGCCCGCCGGCACCTGCCGGCGGGCGGACGCGCCGCGATCCTGGGCGAGGCCGATGCCGCCCTGCCCGGCTTCGAGCCGAACAACCCCAAGGCGGTCATCGACTTCCTGCACTACCACCGCGCCTACAAGACGCCCTACGAACTCGACCGCATGCGCGCCGCGCAGCGTCGCGCGGTGCCCGGCCACCTGGCCGCGCGCGCGGCCTTCCAGGCCGGTGCCTCCGAGGCGCGCATCCACGCGGCCTACCTGGCCGCCACCGGCCACACCGACCTGGACGCGCCCTACGGCAGCATCATCGGCCTCAACGAACACGGCGCCACCCTGCACTACCAGTACAAGGACGCCGAAGCGCCGTCGCGGCACCGCTCGCTGCTGATCGACGCCGGTGCCGACGTCGATGGCTACGCCTCCGACATCACCCGCACATGGGGCGACGGCAACGCGCGCTTCGCCGAACTGGTGGCGGCGGTGGAGGCCGAGCAGCAGGCGCTGTGCGGCAAGGTCCGCGCCGGCACCGACTACCGCGACCTGCACCTGGAGTGCCACCTTCGCCTGGGCGGCGTGCTGCGCACGCTGGGGCTGGTGGACATGGACCCGGGCGACATGCTCGCCCGCGGGGTCACCTCGACCTTTTTCCCGCATGGACTGGGCCACCCGATCGGCCTGCAGGTGCACGACGTGGCCGGCTTCACCGACGAGGACGGCGTGCTGATCCCGCGCCCCGAGGGCCACCCCTACCTGCGCATGACCCGCACGCTGGCACCGGGCATGGTGGTGACGATCGAGCCGGGCCTCTACTTCATCCCGACCCTGATGGCCAAGCTGCGTGCACGGCCCGAGGGCAAGGCCGTCGACTGGGCCGCGGTCGAGGCGCTGGCGCCCTGGGGCGGCGTGCGCATCGAGGACGAGGTGCACTGCACCGACGGCGAGCCCGAGAACCTCACCCGCGACGCCTTCGCGGCGGCCTGAGCCGCCGCGGGTTCAGCCCAGCTTGGCGCGCTGCGCCTGCAGCGCGGCGTGCTGGCGAGTCCAGTCGGCCAGTCGCGCGCGTTCGGTCTCGACCACCGCGGCCGGCGCGTTGGCAACGAAGGTTTCGCTGCCGAGCTTGCCCTCGCACTTGGCGATCTCGCCGGCGATGCGCTTGAGCTCCTTGTCCAGGCGCGCGCGTTCGGCGCCCAGGTCGATCAGGCCCTCGAGCGGGATCAGCAGCTTGAGTTCGCCCAGCACCGCGGCCGCGGCGGCCGGCGCCTCGCCGGCCAGCCACTCGACCGACTCGAGCCGGGCCAGGAAACGCAGCGCGGCAGCGTGGCGACCGATGCGCGCGCGGTCGCCGGCGTCGCCGTCCTGCAGCAGCAGCGGCACGGCCTTCGAGGGCGCGATGTTCATCTGGCTGCGGATCGAGCGCAGCTGGGCGACGGCGGCCTTGAGCCACTCGATGTCGGCCGCGGCGTCGGGCGCGTCGAAGCGCGGCTCGGCCTGCGGCCAGGCCTGGGTGGAAATGCTGTCGCCGGCGATGCCGAGCCTGGGCGCCACGGCGTGCCAGATTTCCTCGGTGACGAAGGGAATGACCGGGTGCAGCGCGCGCAGCAGGCCCTCGAGCACGTGCAGCAGGGTGTGTCGGGTGGACTCGGCGGCGGCCGCGTCCTCGCCCTGCAGCGCGGGCTTGGCCAGCTCGAGGAACCAGTCGCAGAACTCGTTCCAGGCGAACTCGTAGAGCGCCTGCGAGGCCAGGTCGAAGCGGTAGTCGGCGTAAGCCTGCTCGACCTCGCGCAGCATGGCGTTGAAGCGGTGCAGGATCCAGCGCTCGGCGTCGGTGCGGGGCGTCGGGCCTGAAGGCCCTGCCACGAAGCCCTCGCAGTTCATCAGGGTGAAACGCGCGGCGTTCCAGAGCTTGTTGCAGAAGTTCTTGTAGCCCTCGCAGCGGGCCAGGTCGAACTTGATGTCGCGGCCGTGGGTGGCCAGCGAGGCGAAAGTGAAGCGCAGCGCGTCGGCGCCGAAGGCCGGGATGCCGTCCGGGAATTCCTTGCGCGTGGCCTTCTCGATCTTGGGCGCGTCGGTGGGCTTCATCAGGCCGCTGGTGCGCTTGGCCACCAGGTCGTCGAGCGAGATGCCGTCGATCAGGTCGATCGGGTCGAGCACGTTGCCCTTGGACTTGGACATCTTCTGGCCGTCCTTGTCGCGCACGAGGCCGGTGATGTAGACGTCCTTGAACGGCACTTCGCCGGTGAAGTGGTCGGTCATCATGATCATCCGGGCCACCCAGAAGAAGATGATGTCGAAGCCCGTCACCAGCACCGAGGTCGGCAGGCGCTTTTGGTAGCCGTACTTTTCCATGTCGGCGGCATCGGGCCAGCCGAGCGTGCTGTGCGACCACAGCGCCGACGAGAACCAGGTCTCGAGCACGTCGCTGTCGCGGGTCAGCGCCACGTCGGCGCCGAGGCCGTGCTTCGAACGCACTTCTTCCTCGCTGCGGCCGACGTAGGCCTGGCCCGACGCGTCGTACCAGGCCGGGATGCGGTGGCCCCACCAGAGCTGCCGGCTGATGCACCAGTCCTGGATATTGCCCATCCAGTGCCGGTAGGTGTTGATCCAGTTCTCGGGCACGAAGCGGACCTTGCCGCTCTCGACGAGCTCGAGGCCGCGCGCGCCGAGCTGGTCCATCTTCACGAACCACTGGTCGGTGAGGTAGGGCTCGATGACCTGGCCGGTGCGGTCGCCGCGCGGCACCATCAGCTTGTGCGCCTTGGTCTCGAGCAGCAGGCCGGCGGCCTCGAGGTCGGCCAGCACGGCCTTGCGGGCCTCGAAGCGGTCGAGGCCGCGGTACTTGGCCGGCGCGTTGTCGTTGATGCGCGCCTCCGGCGTGAGGATGTTGATCATCGGCAGGCCGTGGCGCTGGCCCACCTGGTAGTCGTTGAAATCATGCGCCGGGGTCACCTTGACCACGCCGGTGCCGAATTCGCGGTCGACGTAGTCGTCGGCGATGACCGGGATCTCGCGCTCGCCCAGCGGCAGCTTCACCGTCTTGCCGACCAGGTGGGCGTAACGCTCGTCCTCCGGATGCACCATCACCGCGGTGTCGCCGAGCATGGTCTCCGGGCGCGTGGTGGCGACCGTGAGCGTGCCGCTGCCGTCGGCCAGCGGGTAGGCGATCGACCACAGGTGGCCGTTCTCTTCCTCGCTCACCACCTCGAGGTCGGAGATGGCGGTCTTGAGCACCGGGTCCCAGTTGACCAGGCGCTGGCCGCGGTAGACCAGGCCCTGCTCGAACAGGCGAACGAATGTTTCCACCACGGCCTGGCTCAGGCCCTCGTCCATGGTGAAGCGCTCGCGGCTCCAGTCGCCCGAGGCGCCCATGCGGCGCATCTGGCGGGTGATGGTGTCGCCGGAGTGCTGCTTCCACTCCCACACCTTTTCGATGAACTTCTCGCGGCCCAGCGAATCGCGGGTCTCGCCCTTGCCCTCGAGGTGCAGGTTGCGCGACACGACCATTTCCGTGGCGATGCCGGCGTGGTCGGTGCCGACCTGCCAGAGCGTGTCGTAGCCCTTCATGCGGTGGTAGCGCACGAGCGCGTCCATCAGCGTGTGCTGGAAGGCGTGGCCCATGTGCAGGGTGCCGGTGACGTTCGGCGGCGGCAGCATGATGGTGTAGGGCTCGCCCTGGCCGCTGGGCCGGAAGCAACCGCTCGCCTCCCAATGGGCATACCACTTGGATTCGAAGGTGCTGGGCTCGAAGCTCTTGTCCATGGGGCGAAGGTGCGGCGATCTGCCGCGAATCGGGGCTGAAAGGACCCGGATTCTACCAAGGATCAGGCAGTTGGCCCCAGCAGCTCGATGGCCATCACGATCGCGTCCTCGCGCCCTTTCGCGGCCGGGTAGTAGTTCGGCCGCAGGCCGATCTCGTTGAAGCCGAACTCGCGGTAGAGCCGGATGGCGCGCGGGTTCGAGGGACGGACCTCCAGGAACACCTGCTGGGCATGGTGCCAGCGCGCCAGGTCGACCAGCCGGCGCAGCAGGCGCAGGCCGTGGCCCTGGCCCTGGAACTCCGGGGCGATGCAGAGGTTGAGGATGTGCGCCTCGCCGGCGGCGGCGCTGAGCACCCCGTAGCCGACCAGGCCGGCGGGCGAATCAAGCACCCAGCACTGGTGCCCGGCGCGCAGGCAGTCGCGGAAGATGCCGGGCGACCAGGGGAAGGGATAGGCGCGCTTCTCGATCGCGGCCACCGCCTCGACGTCGGCCTGTTTCATCGGCCGCATCTGGCTGGCGTCGGCGGGACGCGCGTTCAAGGCGGCTCAGTGCGCGCGGCGGAAGGCCCGCAGGCGTCGCCACAGGGCGCGCTTGGCCGCGGCGTCGGCGCGCAGCTGCTCCCAGGCCGGCAGCGGGAGCCCGGCCAGGTCCTCGCGGCGGGCGGCGCGGCGCAGGGCCCGAAGCAGCGGCCCTTCCGGCGGCGGCGCAGGCGGCTCCTGGCCGGCCGGGCGGTACAGGGTGTAGCCCATCGCCGCGAGCAGCTGGCGCTGGCCGGGGCTCCAGCTCACGCGGCGACCTTCCGGCGGCGCAGCTTCGTCCACAACCACCAGGCCGGGCCCGAGGCCACGTACAGCAGCGCCAGCGCCAGCAGGCCCTTGGCCTGGGCGATGAACAGCACCGCGATCACCACCACCACCAGCGCCATCACGAAGAAGGGCACGCGGTCGCCCTTGGGCAGGCCCTTGAAGCTGTAGAAGCGGATGCGGCTGACCATCAGCAGGCCGGCCGAAACCGTCACCGCGAAGGCCAGCCAGCGCAGTCCCTCGCCGCTGTAGCCGAAGGAATTCATGGCCCAGACGAAGGACACCATCAGGCCGGCCGCGGCCGGGCTGGCCAGGCCGATGAACCAGCGCTTGTCGGTCGAGCCCACCTGGGTGTTGAAGCGGGCCAGGCGCAGGGCGGCGCAGGCGGCGTAGAGGAAGGCCGCCGCCCAGCCCACCTTGGCCAGCACCGGGCCGTCGGCCCGGAAACCCACCAGGGCCCAGTGGTACATGACCAGCGAGGGCGCCATGCCGAAGCTGACCAGGTCGGCCAGCGAGTCGTACTGCACGCCGAACTCGCTGGTGGTGCCGGTCATGCGCGCCACCCGGCCGTCGAGGCCGTCGAACAGCGCGGCCACGAACACGGCGATGCAGGCGTTCTCGAAGTTGCCGCTGGCCGCCGCCAGGATGGCGTAGAAGCCGGCGAACAGCCCGCCCGTGGTGAGCAGGTTGGGCAGCAGGTAGATGCCGCGGCCGCGCGGGGTGCCGGTTTCTTGGGTCGGTTCCATGGCCGGAGTGTAAACGCTTGCCCCGGCCGCCCAAAGCCTGCCTTGCGGGCCGGGGGCGGCGGTGGTATCACGGGCCCCACGCCTGCCCCGGAGCCCCGCCATGAACCGCAAGCTGCTCGCCCTCGCCCTCGTTGCCGCCTGCCTGCCCGGATTGGCCGCCGCCGAGAAGGTCACCGTGTACAAGTCCACCGGCGCCAACGGCGAGACGGTTTATTCGCAGCTGCAGGTTTCGGGCTCCGAGGCCGTGCAGGTGAACGCCAACTCGCCCGAGGCCCAGGCCGCGCAGGCCACGGCCGAAGCGGCCAAGACCCCGGCGCAGGAAGCCTGCGAGAAGGCCCAGGCCAACTACGCCGTGCTCAGCTCGGGCCGCCCGGTGCAGTTCGACCGCGACGGCGACGGCCAGCCGGACGTGATGACCGAGGACGAACTCGCCACCAACCGCGAGAACGCCCAGCGCCAGGTCCGCGCCTACTGCGAGCCCGTGGCCGACGGGGAGTAAGTCCCGCCACGGGGGCCGGGCGGCCGCTACAATGGCCGACCCGTCCCGTTGCCCGGTCCCCCGATGCGCCTTTCGAGCTTCCACCTCAACACCAGCAAGGAAACCCCCGCCGACGCCGAGGTCGTCAGCCACCAGCTGATGCTGCGTGCGGGCATGATCCGCAAGCTGGCCGCCGGCCTGTACACCTGGAGCCCGCTGGGCCTGCGCGTGCTGCGCAAGGTGGAGGCGGTGGTGCGCGAGGAGATGGACCGCGCCGGCGCCATCGAGATGCTGATGCCCTCGATCCAGCCGCGCGAGCTGTGGGAGGAGACCGGCCGCTGGCAGAAGTTCGGTGGCCAGCTGCTCAAGATCAAGGATCGCAAGGACGGCGAGTTCTGCTACGGCCCCACGCACGAGGAAGTGATCACCGACTTCGCGCGCAACGAGCTGCGCAGCTACAAGCAGCTGCCGCTGAACTTCTACCAGATCCAGACCAAGTTCCGCGACGAGATCCGCCCGCGCTTCGGCGTGATGCGCGCGCGCGAGTTCCTGATGAAGGACGCCTACTCCTTCCACCTCGGCCACGACAGCCTGGCCGAGACCTACCAGGCGATGTACGACGCCTACTCGCGCATCTTCACCCGCCTGGGCCTGCGCTTCCGCGCCGTGGCCGCCGACACCGGCGCCATCGGCGGCAGCGCCTCGCATGAGTTCCACGTGCTGGCCGACTCGGGCGAGGACGCCATCGCCTTCTCCGACGGCAGCGACTACGCCGCCAACGTCGAGATGGCCGAGGCCGTGTCGCCCGGCCCGCGCCCGGCCGCCGCCGAAGCGATGCGCGAGATCGACACGCCCACCCAGAAGACCTGCGAGGAAGTGGCCGCGCTGATGGGCATCGCCCTGTCGCGCACGGTCAAGTCGGTGGCGCTGGTGGGCGAGCAGGGCTTCGTGCTGGCGCTCGTCCGCGGCGACCACATGGTCAACGAGATCAAGCTGGCCAAGCTCGAGGGCCTGGCCGACTACCGCCTGGCGACCGAGGCCGAGATCGCCGCCCACCTCGGCAGCGAGCCGGGTTTCCTGGGCCCGGTGAAGCCGGCGAAGGCCATCACCGTCATCGCCGACCGCAGCGTGGCGGCCATGGCCGACTTCGTGGTCGGCGCCAACCAGCGCGGCAAGCACCTGGCGGGCGTGAACTGGGGCCGCGACCTGCCCGAGCCCACGCTCGTGGCCGACATCCGCAACGTGGTCGAGGGCGATCCCTCGCCCGACGGCAAGGGCACGCTCGGCATCGCCCGCGGCATCGAGGTGGGCCACGTGTTCCAGCTCGGCCAGAAATACGCCGAGGCCATGGGCGCCACCGTGCTCGACGCCGACGGCAAGGCCCGGGTGATGCACATGGGCTGCTACGGCATCGGCGTCTCGCGCATCGTCGCGGCCGCCATCGAACAGAACTTCGATGCCAACGGCATCTGCTGGCCCGAGCCGATGGCGCCCTGGCAGGTGGCCGTGTGCGTCATCAACCCCAAGGACGACCCGGCCGTGTCCGAAGCCGCCGTGGCGCTGTACGACGAGCTGGCCGCGGCCGGCGTCGACGTGCTGCTCGACGACCGCGGCCTGCGCCCGGGCGTGATGTTCGGCGACATCGAGCTGGTGGGCATCCCGCACCGCGTGGTGGTGTCGGGCCGTGGCCTCGAGGCCGGCACCTTCGAGTACCGCGCCCGCCGCGCCAGCGACAGCGAGAACCTTGACCGGGCTGCCCTGCGCGCCCGCCTCGGGCTGGCCTGAGAAAACCACCCGAAAACTCGTGGGAAACCCGCGGCGAAACCCCGCCGCGGGTTTCGCCGCGGCCGTGCCGGCGGTTAGGATAGGTTTCGCCCGGGGAATGCCCGGGGTTTCCCCCAAACCAGCACGCAGGCAGCCAGACCCATGAGCATCAATCTCGAAGGCCTTTCGGCCAAGGAACTCCAGGCCCTGATCGCCCAGGCCAGCAAGCGCAAGAAGACCCTGGCCAAGCGCAAGCCGGTGGCGGCGGTGCGCAAGAAGATCGTCTCGCTGGCCAGGGCCGAGGGCTACAGCATCGACGAGCTGTTCGGCACCGGCCGGATGGTGCGCGAGAAGGCCGGCGTGCCGGCGAAGAAACCCGCCGCCCGCAAGGCCTCGGCCGCCAAGGGCGCCAAGGTCCCGCCCAAGTACCGCAACCCCGCCGACCCCAGCCAGACCTGGGCCGGCCGCGGCATGGCCCCCAAGTGGCTCGCCGCCGAACTGGCCCGCGGCAAGAAACTCGAAGACTTCGCGATCTGACAAGAAAGGGGGTCAGGTTCACTTCCGCGGCGGAAGTGAACCTGACCCCCTTTCTTCTTCATCCGATTTGATCCGCGTTCGAAATCAGATGTTGCGGCGGGACGGGACGAGCAGGTTGCCGAAGAGCAGGCCGGCGACGAGGGCGACCAGGGCCGAGACCAGGGCGAAGGTTGTGTCCAGGCCCAGGAACACGTCGCGCTCCATCACGAAGTTCAGGCTGCGGAAACCCACGCTGCCCGGCACCAGCAGGATGATGCCGGGCACGCGGATCAGCGCGCCGGGGCGATTGAACCAGCGGCCGTAGGCATTGCTGATGGCCGCCACGCCCATGCCGGCGAAGAAGGCACCGCCGGCGAAACTTTCCGAAGCCAGGCCCAGCACCTCGCCGCCCAGGCGGGTCAGGCCGTAGCCCAGCAGCACCGAGGCCATCACCAGCGGGTAGTCGCGGCGGGCCGCCTGGAACAGCACCGCGAAGGCAAAGGCCGACACCGCCAGCGCCGCCAGCTCCACCGGCAGCACCGGCGCCATCGCCACCGCCTCCTGCGGCTGCCAGCCCAGCAGCCGCACGATCTGCATGCCGGCCACGGTGCCGAAGGTGAGCTTGAGCAGGATCATCATCGCGCCGGCGAAGCGCGCCGTGCCCGACACCAGGTGCCGGGCCGAGAGCTCGCTCACCGCGTTGGTCAGCATCAGGCCGGGCATGAGCACGATCAGCGAGGCCACGATGATCGTCTTGACCGGCACCGGCGCCACGAAGGTCGCCACCGCCGCCACCAGCAGCGTCGCCACCAGGGCCGCGATGGCCTCCAGCGCCTCGTTCAGGCGCGGCCGCTGGGCCGCCGACACCGCCAGCACGCCGGTGACCAGCCCGATCAGCCCGGCCGTGGCCACGCCCGCCGCGTTGGCGCCCAGCAGCCCCGCCACCGCGCCGGCCGAGAGCCCGAAGCTGAGCATGGCCAGCAGGCGCGAACGCAGCCGTTCGGGGCGGTCGAGCGCGCGCATCGCGCGCAGGCCGTCGGCCAGCTCGAGCTTGCCGGCCAGCACGTCCTCGGTGATCTGGTCGGTGGCCGCCAGCCGGGACAGGTTCTGCTCGCCGGGCTCAAGCCGGATCACGCGGGTGATGCCGTTCTGCTGCCCGCGCACCGGGTCGGCATAACTGAGGATCATGCCGGTGGGGTTGGACCAGATCTCGCAGTCCAGGCCCAGCCGGTTGGCCACGCCCTCGACCGCGGCCTCCAGGCGCTGGGCCGTGGTGCCGTAGGCGTGCAGGCGCGAGGCCAGCTCGGTGACGAAATCGGTCCGGGCCTCGTAGTCGGACTGGGGCATCAGGACGGGGGCGTTCATGCGCGAAAGCATGGCATGAATCGGGCTATCCTGAGCCCATGAGCGAGGCCCCGCGCATCGACACCAGCGAACGCCACCCGGGCATCCTGATCGCCCGCGGCGACTGGACCCTGGCCAACGCCCGGCGGATGCTCGAACTGATCGAGCAGGCCCCCGCCTCGGCCGCCGACATCGACGGCCGCGACATCGGCCGGCTCGACTCCGCCGGCGCCATGATGCTCTCGCGCTACGCGGTGAAGGTGGGCCTGGGCCTGTCCACCGTGGACGTGCGGCCCGAGCACCAGCCGCTCACCGGCACCGTGCGCGCCATCTGCGAGAACCCGCCGCGCGAGGCCCGCAAGGACTACGGCTTCAACCGCATGCTCGAGCGCATGGGCTATGCCGTGGAGGACTACACCCGCGAGGTGCTGGCCCTGGTGGGCTTCCTGGGCCTGACCCTGAAGTCCGCCGCCGGCGTGCTGCTGCGCCCGGCCCGGCTGCGTATCACGCCCACCGTGCACCACATGGAGCAGGTCGGCCTGGACGCGGTGCCGCTGGTGATGCTGCTGAGCTTCATGGTCGGCGCGGTGATCGCCTTCCTCGGCGCCACCGTGCTGCGCGACTTCGGCGCCGAGATCTTCGTGGTCGAGCTGGTGGGCATCGCCTTCCTGCGCGAGTTCGCCGTGCTGCTCACCGCCATCCTGCTCGCCGGCCGCACCGCCAGCGCCTTCACCGCGCAGATCGGCGCGATGCAGAGCGGCGAGGAAATCGACGCCATCCGAACGCTCGGCCTCGACCCCATCGAACTGCTGGTGCTGCCGCGCCTGTTCGCCCTGCTGCTGATGCTGCCGCTGCTCACCTTCCTGGCCATGGTCTCGGGCATCGCCGGCGGCATGGCGGTGTCGGTGGCCAGCCTCGGCATGAGCCCGGACATGTTCCTGCTGCGCCTGCAGGACACCATCGAGATCCGCCACTTCTGGGTCGGCGTGTCCAAGGCGCCGATCTTCGCCGCCGTCATCGCCCTGATCGGCTGCCTCGAGGGCTTCCAGGTGCAGGGCACGGCCGAATCGGTCGGCGAGCGCACCACCTCGAGCGTGGTGCAGACCATCTCGCTGGTGATCCTGATCGACGCCTTCGCGGCCATGTGGTTCATGGAGATGGACTGGTGAGCCTGCCCACCGACGACACGCCGGCCATCCGCGTGCGCGGCCTGCGCAACGTCTTCGGCAGCCAGGTGGTGCACGAGGGCCTGGACCTGGAGGTGCGCCGCGGCGAGATCATCGGCGTGGTCGGCGGCTCGGGCACCGGCAAGTCGGTGCTGATGCGCGCCATCCTGGGCCTGCGGACGCCGCAGGCCGGCGAGATCGAGGTGCTGGGCGTGGACGCGCTGTCGTCGAAGGCCCGCGACTCCGGCCTGATCGAGCGCAACACCGGCGTGCTCTACCAGAACGGCGCGCTGTTCTCCTCGCTCACCGTGGCCGAGAACGTCTCGGTGCCTCTCAAGGAACACTATCCCGAACTGCCCGAGGACATGGTGCACGACCTGGCCATGCTCAAGATCCGCATGGCCGGCCTGGGCGAGGACGCCGGCCCCAAGCTGCCCTCGCAGCTCTCGGGCGGCATGCGCAAGCGCGCCGGCATCGCCCGCGCGCTGGCGCTCGACCCCACCCTGCTCTTCCTCGACGAGCCCACCGCCGGCCTCGACCCCATCGGCGCCGCCGCCTTCGACGAGCTCATCCTCACGCTCAAGCGCGCGCTCGGACTCACCGTCTTCCTGATCACCCACGACCTCGACACGCTCTACGCCATCTGCGACCGCGTCGCCGTGCTGGCCGACCGGCGCGTGCTGGTCAACGCCCCGCTGGCCGAGGTCGAGCGTTTCGACCACCCGTGGGTGCAAGAGTATTTCCACGGCCCGCGCGGACGCGCCGCGCAGGCTGCCCTGGCCAAGGAGGCTTGAGATGGAAACCCGCGCCAACCATGTGCTGATCGGCGCCTTCACGCTGGCGGTATGCCTGTTCGCGGTGCTGTTCGCGCTGTGGATCGCCAAGTACACCAGCGAGAAGTCCTTCGCCGAGTACGACGTCGTCTTCCAGGAAGCCGTCACCGGCCTGAGCACCGGCAGCCAGGTGCTTTATTCGGGCATCAGCGTCGGCGAGGTGCGCGGCCTGTCGCTGATGAAGGACGATCCGCGCAAGGTCGTCGCCCGCATCCGACTGTCGGCCGACACGCCGGTGCGCACCGACACCCGCGCCAAGCTCACCGTCACCGGCCTGACCGGCGTCTCGGTGATCCAGCTCAGCGGCGGCAGCCCGGGCGCGCCGCGCCTGGAGGGCGGCAGCGGCAACGACGTGCCGGTGATCCAGACCGAGCCTTCGGCGCTGCAGAACATCGCCGCCAGCGCCAACGAGATCGTCGAGCGCATCAACCGCCTGCTCAGCGACGCCAACGTCGAGCGCATCACCCGCACGCTCGACCAGCTCGACCAGACCACCGGCGCCATCGCCGCCGAGCGCGAGGAGATCGCCGCGCTGATCCGCAATGCGCGCTCGGCCAGCGAGAAGCTCGACCTCACCCTGGCCAACGCCAACCGCGCCATCGCCACGCTCGACCAGGGCGTGGTGCAGGAGCTGCCGGGCATGGTGCGCAAGCTCGACGCCACGCTCACCCAGCTCGAGGCCGCCAGCCGCAACGCCAACGGCATCCTCGAGGACAACCGCGAGGCCTGGGGCGAGTTCAGCCAGGACGGCCTGGGCGAAGTGGGCCCGACCATGCGCCAGCTGCGCGGCCTGATCCGCGAGATCGACGACCTGGCCAACAAGCTCGAGAACAACCCGGCCGGCTACCTGCTGGGACGCGAGCAACCCGAGGAGTTCGAACCATGAGCCGTGCCTTCCGCCTCGCCCCCGTCGCCGCGCTGGTGCTGCTTGCCGGCTGCGCCCTCGGCGGCCCGAAGACCGAGGTCAGCATCTACGCGCCGCAGGTGCGCATCCAGGCCGACCCGGCCTGGCCGGCCGTGGACTGGCGGCTCACGCTGGGCGCGCCCGACGCCAACGCCCTGCTCGATTCGCAGCGCATCGCCGTGCGCCCCAGCCGCGACCGCCTGCAGACCTACAAGGGCGCGCGCTGGGTCGACACCGCGCCGCAGATGCTGCAGCTGGCGCTGGCCGAGGCCTTCGAGGACTCCGGCAAGATCGCCTCGGTCAGCCGCTGGGGCGGCGGTCGCGGCGACTTCGCGCTCTACTCCGACCTGCGCGCCTTCGAGACGGTGTACGAGGGCGATGCGCCGAAGGTGGTGGTGGAGATCCAGGCCCGGCTGGTGAAGTCGGGCCAGGGCGGCGGCCTGGTCGCCGCGCGCCGCTTCCGCGCCGAGGTGGCGCCGGCCGGCGCGCAGATCGAGCCGGTGGTGGCGGCGTTCGGCGAGGCGATGGCGCAGGTGAACGCGCAGATCGTCGGCTGGACCCTGGTCGAGGGCGAGCGCGCCTTCAGCGCGCCGAAGCCGGGCGCACCTGGCGGAAAGTAAGGTTCACCCGCGCCGGCACCGGCCGCGCGGTGCGCGGCAGCGCGTGCTTCCACGCCGACTGGCTGTCGCCGTGCATCAGCAGCAGGCTGCCGTGCGGCAGCTCCAGGGTGAACTTGCGCTCCGGGTCGCGGCGATGCTTCACGGCGAAGCGGCGCGTGCCGCCGAGGCTGAGCGAAGCAATCACCGGCCGCGGCCCGAGTTCGGGCTCGTCGTCGCTGTGCCAGCCCATGGCGTCGCGGCCATCGCGATAGAGGTTGGCCAGCACGCTGTTCATGGCCACGCCGGCGGCGGCATCGATGCGCGGCCGCAGCGCCGCCAGCGCCGGCGGCCAGGGCCGCGGCTCGAAGCGCGTGCGCGAATACACGTAGCCGGTGCCCGGGTCGCCGATCCAGCAGCTCAGCCGCGGCGAATCCACCGGCTTGCCGAACATCACGATCCGGTGCACTTCCCACGGCACCTGCGCCATCACCGCTTCCAGCAGCGCATCCGCCTCGCCCTGCGCCAGCCAACCGACCCGGAGCTCGAATCCGTCTGGAAGATCCATCCCTACTCGCCGGTGTCGGCGACGGAGGCGATGACCTGGGCGAGTTCGAGCAGGCGCAGGTCGGCGCCCGGTGCGCCGACGAGTTGCAGGCCGAGGCCGCCGGGCAGCGGCAGGCTCAGCGCCGGGCAGCCGGCGAGCGAGGCGAGCGCGGTGAGGTCGGCGAGGTTGGCCGGTTCCTCGGCACCCCAGGCCGGCGGCGGCGACGCCACCGTGGGCAGCAGCAGCACGTCGAACTGCTCGAACAGGCGGCGCACCTGCACCACGTGGCCGTCGAGGCGGCGGTGCGCCGCCGCGGCATCGGCGGCCGACTTGCGGCGGGCGAAATCGAGCAGCCCCAGCAGGCGCGGCGACGCGCCGCCCAGGCGCGGGCCGTGCGCCGCCAGGATCTCGGCTTCCATCAGCAGCAGGGCCGCGCGGCGGGTGGCCGCCACTTCCAGCGGCGCCACTTCCAGCGCCACCGGCAGCGCGCTGCCGAACACCGGCGCCACGCGCGCCATGACCGTGCTGAAGTTCTCGGCCACGCCCGCATCCACGCCCAGCGCACCGAGGTCGGCCACCACGCCGGCCTTGAGCTCGCCCGGCACCCAGTCCGGCGGCGCCAGCGGCACGCGGCGCTTGCGCGAGCGCGGGTCGCCGGCGTCGTAACCGGCCAGCACCGGCAGCACCAGGCCGATGTCCTGCACCGCGCGGGCCAGCAGGCCCGGGCAGTCGAGCCGTCGCAGCGCCGTCGCCATGCCGCGGGCGCTGAGCTCGCCCAGCGTCGGCTTGTGGCCGACCAGTCCGCAGAACGCGGCCGGGATGCGCGTGGCGCCCAGGGTGTCGGTACCCACCGCCACCACCGCGTGGCCCGCGGCCAGGGCCGCGGCCGAGCCGGCCGAGGCGCCGCCGGCGGCGCGGCCGGGATGCGCCGGGTTTTGCACATCGCCGAAATGCGGATTGCGGCCGACCGTGCCGAAGGCGGCCTCGTCGAGATTGGTCTTGCCCAGGAACACCGCGCCGGCGCCGCGCAGGCGCCGCACCACGTGCGCGTCCCCGGCGGCCAGGCCCGGGTGGCCCGGCAGGCCCAGGCCGGTGGGCATGCCGGCCACGTCGAAGGCGTCGGTGATGGCGATCGGCACGCCGTCCAGGCGCCCCAGCGGCCGGCCCTCGGCGCGGCGCGCATCGCTGGCGCGGGCGGCGGCCAGGGCGCCGGCGGCATCCACCCAGGTCCAGGCATTGAGGTGGCTGTCGCGGGCGATGGCCGCCAGGCAGGCGCCGGTCAGCGCCTCGCTGCTGGTCTCGTCCCTCGCCAGCGCGTGCAGCACGCGATAGAGCGGGGCCTGGCGCAGGTCGTCGGGGCTTGCGGTCATGCGTGTCGCATTCCGTGGCGGGACTGGCCTGAGTGTCCTTGATTGCCCGTCCGCGGGCAAACCGCGACAATCCGTGCATCAGCGTACGGAGCCGTCGGAAAATGAGTGAACGTGACGTGATGGAATACGACGTGGTGACCGTGGGCGCCGGCCCGGCGGGCCTGTCGTTCGCGATCCGGCTCAAGCAGCTCAAGCCCGAACTGTCGGTCTGCGTCATCGAGAAGGCCTCGACCATCGGCGCCCACATCCTCTCGGGCGCGGTCATCGAGCCCGGCCCGCTCGACGAACTGCTGCCCGGCTGGCGCGACAACCCGCCGCCGGTGTGCGTGCCCGCCGCCGAGGACGAGTTCTGGTTCCTCACCAGGGACGGCGGCCGCAAGTTCCCGGTCATTCCCCCGGGCATGGCCAACCATGGCAACTTCATCGTTTCGCTGGGCGCGATGTGCGCCTGGCTGGCGCCGCAGGCCGAGGCCCTGGGCGTGGAGATCTACCCGGGCTTCGCCGCCGCCGAACCGCTGTTCGACGAGGCCGGCGCCGTCTGCGGCGTGCGCATCGGCGACATGGGCGTGGCCAAGGACGGTTCGCACAAGCCCGGCTACACCCAGGGCATCGACATCAAGGCGAAGGTGACGGTGCTCGCCGAGGGCGCGCGCGGCCACCTGACCAAGCAGCTGGTGGCGAAGTTCGGCCTCGACGCCGGCGCCGACCCGCAGAACTATTCGATCGGCATCAAGGAGCTCTGGCAGCTGCCGCCTGGCCGCGCCAGGCCGGGCAAGATCTTCCACAGCTTCGGCTGGCCGGCCGACACCAGGACCTACGGTGGCAGCTTCATCTACCACCTCGACAAGGACCGCGTGGCCATCGGCTACGTTTCGGGCCTGGACTACCGCGATCCGGAGTACCAGCCCTACGAGGCCTTCCAGCAGTTCAAGCACCACCCGCTGGTGAAGCCGCTGCTCGAGGGCGGCACCATCCTCAGCGCGGGTGCCCGCGCCATCGTCACCGGCGGCTGGCAGTCGCTGCCGAAGGTGGAGATGCCCGGCGCGATGCTGATCGGCGACACCGCCGGCCTGCTCAACGTGCCCAAGGTCAAGGGCACGCACCAGGCCATCCGCAGCGGCATGCTCGCCGCCGAACACCTGGCCGCGCAGGACGCGCCGGCCGCGGCGGGTTTCGACGCGAAACTGCGCGCCTCGCCGGTGATGGCCGAGCTCAGGAAGGTTCGCAACATCAAGCCGGGCTTCAAGAAGGGCCTGTGGTTCGGCCTGCTCAACTCGGCCTGGGAAACCGCCACCGCGGGCCTGTCGCCCTGGACCTGGCGCGGCAAGGCCGACTGGAGCGCGCTGCAGAAGCTCTCGGAAGCCGAGAAGCCCAGGCGCGACTACGTCGAGCGCACGCTGGCCCCGCGCGACCGCCTGGCCGGCGTGTATTTCGCCGCCACCGAGCACGACGAAGACCAGCCGGTGCACCTGCGCGTGGCCAACACCGACATCTGCGTCACGCAGTGCGCCGAGGAATACGGCAACCCCTGCCAGCGCTTCTGCCCGGCGGGCGTGTATGAAATCGTGCAGGACGACAGCGGCAAGCGCCTGCAGATCAACGCGGCCAACTGCGTGCACTGCAAGACCTGCGACATCAAGGACCCGTACCAGATCATCACCTGGGTGACGCCGGAAGGCGGCGCGGGTCCGAACTACCAGAACCTGTGAAGCTGGGCCTCGCCACCGCGATCGCCTCGCTGGGGCAGGACGGCGACATGGATTCGCTGTGCGCGGCCTGCGCGGCGGCGGGCATCGACGCCTCCATCGTGGCCTGGGACGACCCGACCGTCAGCTGGGCCCGCTTCGACGCGGTGCTGCTGCGCTCGCCCTGGGATTACATGGACCGGCTGCCGGCCTTCCTGGCCTGGTGCGACCGCGTGGCCACGCTCACGCGGCTGTGGAATCCGCCCGAGGTGGTGCGCTGGAACACCGACAAGCGCTACCTCGGCGACCTGGCCGCGCGCGGCGTGCCGGTGATCGAAAGCCACTACCTGGCGCCGGGCGACGACCCGGCCACGCTGCCCGACCTGGCCGAGTTCGTGGTCAAGCCCTGCGTCGGCGCGGGCTCGCGCGACGCGCAGCGCTACCTGCGCGAGGACCGCGACGCGGCCATCGCCCACGCGCGCCGGCTGCTCGACGCAGGCCGGCACGTGCTGGTGCAGCCCTACCTGCACGCGGTGGACAGCGACGGCGAATCGGCACTGCTGTTTTTCGAGGGCCGCTTCAGCCACGCCATCCGCAAGGCGGCGCTGCTCAGGCGCGGGCAGCAGCCGACGCGCGCGCTGTTCAACCAGGACTACCTCCGGCCGCGCGAGCCCAGCGCCGCCGAACTCGCGGTGGCCGAAAAGGTGCTCGCCACCCTGCCCTTCGGCCCGCTCACCTACGCCCGCGTCGACCTGCTGCCCTCGGCCGAAGGCCCGAAGCTGCTCGAACTCGAAGTCACCGAACCCTCGCTCTTCCTCCCCTACGCCGAAGGCGCCGCCACCCGCTTCGCCGCCACCTTGCGCACCCGCCTCACCACGCTCCTCGCCTCAAACCCGTAGGAGCGCCTTCAGGCGCGAATCTTTTCTGCTGGAGGGCCTTCAGGCCCGACTGGCTTCCATGTGCCGGGATCGTTCCCGGCAACGGGCCGCCGCACGAGAAGTCCCCAGTCCGGACACGCCGCAAGTACGTCCATGTAGGCTCGTCGTCGACATCCGTGTCTCCGACGGTCCGGCCTGGGGACTTCTCATGCGACGACCCGGCGAACCATCTGGGCCGGAATGCGCCTTCATGTTCGATCCGCCGGCCCAAATCCTTCGCGGTCCGTCGTACGCGCAGAGCTTTGCCGGGGTTTCGAAAACATGGACGTTTTCGAAAAGCCTACATGGACGTATTCACGGCGTCCCCGGCAAAGCTCTGCGCGTATGGCGGACCATCGCCGAGTACGAGCCCGACCCCTTGGAAGCAAGAGATTCGCGCCTGAAGGCGCTTGTGTCTGGCTTTTGCCCTAGGGTTTGGGGTGAGAGCGGGGTGCGGGACGCCGCTGTTGCGCAGTGCTCGAAAGCAC